>NZ_JBIADZ010000016.1:0-230658 GCF_042868035.1 Streptomyces sp. NPDC007875
CCCCGGGGGCCCGCGGCAACCCGCGGGGGGTCTGTGGGTGCTCATCACCCCGGGGGGCGGGGCGCCCTCCGCGCCCCCCCCGGGGGGGGCCCCCCCCCCCCCCCCCCCGGTTCCGGAACCCAAGAGCCAAGGAACCGAAGGGAACGGCGCGACCGTGAAGACGTGTGAGCTGGGGCGGACCGGTATTCGGGTCAGCCCCTATTGCCTGGGCACGATGATGTTCGGCCAGGTGGGCAACCCCGATCCCGACGACTGTGTCCGGATCATCCACCGGGCGCTGGACTCGGGCATCAACTTCGTCGACACCGCCGATGTGTACGGACCCCACGGGATGTCCGAGGAGATCGTGGGCAAGGCCCTGAAGGGGCGGCGCGAGGACATCGTGCTGGCCACCAAGGTCAACGGGGCGATGGGTGAGGACCCCAACCGTTGCGGCAGCTCCCGACGCTGGATCATCACCGAGGTCGAGCACTCGCTGCGCCGCCTGCGGACCGACCACATCGACCTCTACCAAATGCACCATCCCGACCCGCGCACCGACATCGAGGAGACGCTCTCCGCCCTGACCGACCTGGTGCGCAGCGGCAAGGTGCGCGCGATCGGCTCCTCCAACCTCCCGGCCTCGGAGATCGTCGAGGCGCAGTGGGTCGCCGACCGGCGCGGACTGCAGCGCTTCCGCGCCGAGCAGCCCACGTACTCCCTCCTCAACCGCGGCATCGAGCGCGAGATCCTGCCCGTCTGCCAGCGGTACGGCATGGGCACGCTCGTGTGGAGCCCGCTGGCGATGGGCCTGCTCACCGGCCGCTACCGCAAGGGCGGGCCCCCGGTGCGGAACGCGCGGATGAACTGGGTGCCCCGGCATCTGACCGACGAGCACAAACTCGACGCCGTCGAGCGGCTCATCCCGCTGGCCGAGGAGGCCGGTCTGTCACTGACCCACCTGGCGATGGCCTTCGCCATCACCCACCCCGGCGTCACCTCGGCCATCATCGGGCCGCGCACCATGGAGCACCTCGATGATCTCCTGGCCGGGGCCGCGGTCACCCTCGACGACGACGTCCTCGACCGGATCGACCAGATCGTGCCGCCCGGAACCGATATCGGCCCGCTCGATGTGTCCTACACCCCGCCGGCCGTCGAACGCGCGGCACTGCGGCGGCGACCGGCCGGCGAGCGCGCCGCGGTGGCACGATGACCGTTCTCGGCAACCGGGCGCTGGGCCGCGCGACGCTCGCCCGCCAGCTGCTGCTCGATCGCGCGGACGTACCGGTCCTCGACGCCGTCGCGCACCTGTGCGGCATGCAGGCACAGGAACCGCAGGAGCCGTTCGTCGGACTCTGGTCGCGGCTGCGCGCATTCGAACCGGCGGTCCTCTCGGACCTCCTGAGCGGGCGCGGCCTGGTGCGGACCCACCTCATGCGCCGCACCGTTCACCTGCTCACCGCGGATGACACCCTGGCCTGGCGGGCCCGCCACGAGACCATGCTGCGCCAGCGGGTGCTCGGGACCTACCGCCGTGAGCTCGAGGGGATAGACCTCGACGAACTCGCCGCCGCGGGCCGGGCGGTGATGGCCGACGGCGAGCCCCGCTCGATGGCCGAGCTGGTGGGGGCGCTCGCCGCGCGCTGGCCCGCCCCGCCGCCGCGGGCACTGGGCGAAATGCTGATCGCCGCCCTCGTCCCGGTGGCGCAGACGCCGCCCCGCGGGCTGTGGCGCACCAAGGCGGGGGTGCGCAATGTCCTGCTCTCCTCCTGGCTGGGCCGACAGCCGGACCCGCCCTCCCCCGACGGCGCCGACCCGGTCGGCCAGGCGCTGGTACGGCGCTATCTGGCCGCCTTCGGCCCCGCGGCCTCAGCCGATCTGCGCGCCTGGTGCGGCCTCGCCGGACTCCCGGCCGCGGTGTCCGCGATACGCGAGGAACTGGTCAGCTTCCGCGATGAACGCGGCCGCGAGCTGTTGGACCTCCCCGGCGCGCCACGTCCGGACCCCGACACACCCGCGCCGGTGCGGTTCTTGCCCGCGTTCGACAACGCGATCCTCGGGTACCACGACCGCGGCCGGATCATCGACGATGCCCATCGGGACCTTTCGGTCGCCGGGGCGCGTGTGGTGCTGGTGGACGGCCGAGTCGCCGCGACCTGGAGCGTCGATGAGGGCACCGTGGTCGTCACCCCGCTGGGCCGCCTGTCCCAGGCCGACCGCACCGCCGTCGCCGAGGAGGGGCGGGAAGTGGCGGCGTTCCTCTCCGACGGTGAAAGCGACCGCGTTCGCGTCTGTCCATGCTGAGCGGTTCCGCGCGTCTCCACGTTGAGCGGTCCGTACGACCGCCGCGCGCGGGTATGCACCGGGCCCCGGTCATGGAGTGGGGTCCTCCTGGGGCATGGGGGCGGTCTGGCCGCCGGGCGCGGGGTGCACGGTCGGCGCGGAACGGGCGCGGGGGCGGGCGAAACGGCGCATCATCGGCATCTCGACACCGCGCCACAGCAGCAGTGATACCGCCACACACAGCGCCGACACCACGAGGGACAGCGCCGTGGCGGTCACCGTGTCGAAGGTCCGCTGGTCCAGTTGCACCCGGATCGCGTACAGCACCGGGAAGTGGACCATGTACAGCGCGAACGACGCCTCGCCCAGCACCACCAGGCCACGGCGCCCCAGCCAGCTCCCGTGCCCCTGGACATCGCGGGTGGCGAGGACCGGGATCAGGGCGGCCACCGGCAGACAGGTGGCCGCACCCCATACGTACTCCTCCGGCAACTGCGGCCGCGCCGCGAAGACTCCCGCCAGGGCGAGCAGCGGCCAGCGCAGCCGCAGCATCGGCCAGCGGTCCAGCTGGACCGCCCGGGCGAGCACCACTCCCAGGATGAACTCCAGCAGCCGTACCGGAGGGAAGAAGTAGATCATCCACCACCGCTCCGTCGAAAGCGGCGACCAACTCCCCGGGGCCGCCTCGTCGGTGACGGCCATCGCCACCAGCGGCATCGTCACCACCAGCGCCGCCACCAGGGCGATCACCGGCCGGAGCAGCCGTGCCGGGAGCGCATGCACCGGCCGGATCAGCAGGGGGAAGAGCAGGTAGAAGAACGCTTCGCAGGAGATGGACCAGGTGACCGGATTGACACTGCTGAAATCGGCCATGTCCGGAACCCAGGCGTGCACCAGCAGCAGGTTCCGGACCGCCTCCCCCAACCCCGGATCCGGCACCGGAAGCAAGGCGGCGGTGCCCGTCACCATGAGCAGGCCCAGCATCAAGGTCCAGGTCACCACATGGTTGGGAAAGATCTTCACCAGTCGGCGGCGCCAGAACCGGAGGGCGGTGTCGGTCGGAGACGCGTTCCACGCCAGCACGAAACCACTGAGGAGGAAGAAGGAGGAGACCGCCGCCGCGCTGGCCATGGACGAGGCATCGGCGGCCTCATAGACCCCCTGGTCCTCGAAGAATCTGCCCAGCGTCAGCACATGGCCCGCCAGCACCAACCCGGCCAGCAGAAAGCGAAGACCCGTCAACGACGGCAGCCGATCGCCACGCGGTAACACATCGGCCACAGGAGGCCCCTCCCCATACGACGCAGGCACAGCACCCACGAGCCTGCCCGTCGCACCGCCCCGGCCCCAATACCGCCCCCACGGGAACATCCACGCGAACACCACCACCCGCGGCAGGACCCTTGCCGGTCCTGCCCGACGTGACCAGGCAAGTCAAGCCTTACTTTCGCGGATTGACGGCTCTAGAGTTCCGGCGATCCACCAATTGCTCGAATGCTCCACCGGAATTGAGGTTGATTGACGTGCTGGAAGGCAAGGTCTCCGTACCGGGAGGAAAGGTCTGGTACCGCAGAATGGGCAGCGGCGGTGTTCCGCTTCTCCTTGTTCACGGTGGACCGGGCTACCCGAGTGATCCGCTGTTCGAGGCATTCGAGCCGCTTGCCCGGGAGCGTGAGGTCATCTGGTACGACCAGCTCGGAGTGGGGCGTTCGGATCCGATCGAAGACACCTCACTGCTGACGGTGGAACGATTCCTCGACGAACTCGGCGCGGTGACCGAATCTCTCGGCCTGGAACGGCCGCACATCTACGGCCACTCCTGGGGAGCGATGCTCGGCCTTCAGTTCGCCGCGGAGCGCGATCCCGGGTGGAGCAGCCTGATCTGCGCCAATGGATTGGCGAGCATTCCCCGCTTCCAGGAAGAGGTTCGGGACCTGCTGGCGAAGCTGCCGGGTGATGTACTCGACCGCACCTATGGCCGTGAGCTGAGAGGAGAGACGGACGATCCTGACTACCGCCTTGCCCAAGTGGCGTACTTGCGTGCCTTTGTTGTGCGCACCTCTTCGGCGGCCCTCGACCCGGCCCTTATGAGTCTGACGACCTTCAGGACGATGATCGGGCAGGCGGACTACCACGTCACCGGAACCCTGAAGGATTGGAACATATTCGACGAGCTCCATCGCATTCGCGTTCCGACGCTCGTGCTCGGCGGAGAATTCGACGAATGCGTCCCCTCGCATCTCGCGGACATCGCCCGTCGCATCCCTGACTCCGAGCACATCACACAGCCCGGCGCCGCGCATATGGGATATCTCGAGGAGGAGTCGATCCGCCGCGAATACGTCTCCATCATCCGGGACTACCTGGCACGGATCGAAGCACGCTCCTAGCCACGATCCGTCGACCGGCCCCCGATCGCCGGGTGACTCAGCCGCGAGGGGCCGGCGTGCGCAGGAAGTCCGAGAGCGCCTCCAGCAAGCGGTCGACGTCCTCGGCGCTGTTGTACGGGGCCAGGCCGATGCGCAGGCCCCCGGTGTCGCCCAGGCCCAGCCTGCGGGATGCCTCCACCGCGTAGAAGGAGCCGGAGGGGGCGTCGACCCCGCGGCTCGCGAGGTGACGGTAGGCCTCGGTGGTGTCGCGGCCGTCGATGGTCAGCAGCACGGTCGGGGTGCGGTCCGCCGCCCGTGAGTGGATAGTGATCGCATCGAGGGCGGCCAGGCCCTCGTCGATGCGCCCGCGAAGGGTGGCTTCGTGCTGTTCGAGGGCCGTGAACGACGAGGCCAGCCGCTCCCTTCGGCTGCCTTCGGCGCCGGGGGCCAAGGTGGCGAGGAAGTCGACGGCGGCGCGGGTGCCGGCGAGGAATTCATAGGGCAGGGTGCCGAATTCGAAGCGCTCGGGGACGGCGTTCGTCGAGGGGAGCAGCTTGTCCGGGGTCAGGGTCTCCAGGAGTTCGGGCCGGCTCGCCAGGACGCCGAGGTGGGGGCCGAAGAACTTATAGGGGGAGCAGCAGAAGAAGTCCGCTCCGAGCTGCCGGATGTCGACATGGGCGTGAGCGGTGTAGTGCACGCCGTCGACGTAGAGAAGCGCCCCGGCCGCATGCGCCCGCCGGGAGATCTCCGGGATGGCCGGGCGGGTGCCGATCAGGTTGGAGGCGGCGGTGACCGCGACCAGCCGGGTGCGGTCGCCGAGCTGGGCGCTGATGTCGTCGGGGGTCAGTTCGCCGGTCGCGGGGTCGAAGTCGGCCCAGCGCACAGTGGCCCCGGCGGCCTCGGCGGCCTGGATCCAGGGGCGGATGTTGGAGTCGTGGTCCAGCCGGGACACCACGACCTCGTCCCCCGGCGACCAGGTCTTGGCGAGGGTGCGGGAGAAGTCGTAGGTGAGGGCGGTGGCGCTGCGCCCGAACACGACCCCGGCCGGGTCGGCGCCGAGCAGGTCGGCCATGGCCTGCCGGGCCGACTGGACGAGGGCCTCGGAGTTGCGCTCCCCCGCGGTGAGCCGGCCTCGGTTGGCCAGCGGGTTGGCCAGCGCGTCGGAGATGGCCTCGATGACGGGGAGAGGGGTCTGGGTGCCCCCGGGGCCGTCGAAGTGGGCCGATCCGGCCTTCAGTGCGGGGAACTGTGCGCGGATGGCGCTGATGTCGTATGCCACGAGCGACTCCTTGCCGAGGGGTGACCAGGGCGATCTTATGCAGGCACCGGTACGGAGCGGCAGGGGGCGGGGTGGGGCCGCCGCGCCGGGGAGAGGTGTTCCGGCGCGCGGACAGCCACCCTGATTGAATCTGTACGTATGGGGATGAATAACCCTCCTCTTCCACCGCACAGGACCGGGACGCGGAAGGCGGTGGCGCCGACGTGAGCAGCGACGCTCCGCCCCCGCCCGAGCGACCGAAAAGGCGGGACAGACGCGCTCGGCGGGGTGTGACCGGCGGCTCTGCGGGGCGTGCCTCGCGGGCGGTGGCGCGGGCCCGCCACTCCGGCTCCGCGGCCCTGGCGGCGGCGGTGCGCGGGGCGGGGGACGAGGGCGGGCGGGTCCATCCCGGGCTGCGTCTGGCCACCGCCTACGCATGGCGTCTGATGGTCATCGGGGTGGCCGTCTATCTGGCGTTCTCGGTGCTGGGGCAGTTCGAGCTCGTCGCGGTCGCGGTGTTTCTCGCGCTGGTGGCCACCGCCTTGCTGCGGCCGCTGGCCGATCTGCTGGCGCGGGCGCTTCCGAGGCCGCTGGCGGTGGCGCTGGCGGTGTTCGGCACGCTGTTCGTGGTGATGGGGCTGCTGGCGCTGGTGGGAAACGCGGCGGCCGGGGAGGCGGGCCGGCTCGTGGGTGAGCTGCGCGGCGGGATCGGCCGGATCGAGCGGTGGCTGGAGGGGCCGCCGTTCCATGTCCGGCGTGGCGTGCTGTCGGGGGCCCACGACAAGGTCACCTCCTTTGCGTCGCGGCATCGCGCGACGCTGATCAGCAGGGCGCTCAGCAGCGCGGGGCGGGTCGTGGAGGCGGGCACGGCTCTCTTCCTGGCCTTGTTCTGTTCGGTCTTCTTCATCCATTCCGGGGACCGGATGTGGCGGTGGTTCCGGGGCCAGCTCCCCGAGCGCGCCCGGTCTCCGTGGGACCGGGCGGCGCGGGCGGCGTGGACCACCTTCGCCGGATACACCCGGGGCATCATCGTCGTGGCCGCCTCCAACGCGGCCCTGGTCGGTATCGCCCTGTCCCTGCTGCGGGTGCCGCTGGCCCTGCCGCTGACGCTGCTGGTCTTCTTCGCGACGTTCGTTCCGCTGATCGGTTCGCCGATCGCGCTGGCGGTGGCGACGGTGGTGGCTCTGGCCGGGCGGGGTCCGGCCATCGCGGCCGTGGTGCTGCTGCTGATCGTGGCGGTCGGTCAGTTCGAGGGCCATGTACTGCATCCGCTGGTGATGAGCTGGGCGGTACGGCTCCATCCGGTGGTGGTGGCGATTTCGGTCATCGCCGGAAGCATCGTCGCGGGGGTGATCGGGGCGGTCGTGGCGGTGCCCATGGTGTCCGTCGCCTGGTCGGTGACGCGGGCGCTGCGCCGCCGACCGCCCGACGAAGCCTGACCGGCGCGGGGCCGGAACACCGCACGCGTACGTGGCCGGAACACGCTCGCATAAGTGGCATCTTAGATTCGCATTCAGCTAATGTGGCGCCATGCGGCTGACGAAGTCAACGGACCTGGCACTCCGCACGATCATGCGGCTGGCGGTCACCGGAGCCGAGCCCTGCACCGCCCGGCAGGTCGCCGGGGAGATGCAGGTGCCCTACAGCCATCTGGCCAAGGTGGCGGCCCGGCTGCAGCACCTGGGCCTGATCGAGACGCGGCGCGGACGGGGCGGCGGGCTGGCACTCACCGCGACCGGGCGCACCGCCTCGGTCGGCCAGCTGGTCCGGGAGTTCGAAGGGGTCGGCGAGGTCGTCGACTGCGAGGGGGATGCGCCGTGTCCACTGCGGCAGGGGTGCCGGCTGCGCATGGCGCTGCGCCGGGCACAGGAGGCGTTCCTCGCCTCGCTCGATCCCCTGACGGTGGACGATCTGGTGGCGTCCCCGACCGGCCCGGTACTGCTGGGGCTGGTCGGGCGCGCACCCGGCCTGTCCCCGTGAGGCCGCCCCGTCCGGGGTGCGAGCCCAGGGTTCCGTCCCGCTGAGCCGTGATGCCACGGAGGTCGCCATGCCCGCTTCACCCATGCCGCTGAATATGAATCTGAGATACCAGTTAGGCCCACTCATGCTCTCCCAGAAGTCCGCCGACACCGTCCGCGCCACGCTTCCCGCCGTCGGTGAGGCCATCGGTACCATCGCCGACCTGTTCTACCGGAAGCTCTTCGCGGCCCACCCCGGACTGCTGCGGAATCTGTTCAACCGGGCCCACCAGGCCGCGGGCACGCAACGGCAGGCTCTCGCGGGCGCGATCGCCGCGTTCGCCACCGCCCTGGTGGAGCAGCCGGGCGTCCGCCCCGACGCCCTGCTGAGCCGGATCGCCCACAAGCACGCATCGCTCGGGGTGAGCGCCGCGCAGTATCCGGTAGTGCACCGCCATCTGTCCGCCGCCATCGCGGAGGTGCTCGGCGACGCGGCCACCGAGGAGGTGATCGCCGCCTGGGACGAGGTCTACTGGCTGATGGCCAACTCCCTGATCGAGACCGAGCGGCGGCTGTACGCGGAGCAGGGGGTGCTGGCCGGGGGGACCTGGCGGCAGTGGGAGGTGATCGAGCGGACCCGGGAGACGGCGGATGTGGTCACCTTCCGGATACGGCCGGCGGACGACCGCCCCGCCCCGGTGTTCAGAGCGGGCCAGTACGTCTCGGTGCAGGTGGAACTGGCCGACGGGGCGCGGCAGATCCGCCAGTACAGCCTGACCAACGCCCCCGACGCCACGGTGCGCACCTTCTCCGTCAAGCGCGTGGACGCCGGCGAGGACCCGGCCGGTGAGGTCTCCGGCCACCTGCACGACCACGTCCACGAGGGCGATGCGCTCACCGTCTCCGCGCCCTACGGCGACATCGTGCTCGGCGTCACGGACACGCCACTGCTGCTCGCCTCCGCGGGAATCGGCTGCACCCCGATAGTGGCCATGCTGGAGGAGCTGGTGGCCAGAGGTCATCGGGCCCCGGTCATCGCCGTCCACGCCGACCGCTCCCCCGTCGACCACGCGCTGCGCGCCGACCAGGAGCGGCTGGTCACCAAGCTGGCACAGGGCACCGCGCACGTATGGTACGAGCGGCCCGAGGGCGACTGGCCGGCCGAGCGCACCGGCCATGTCGACCTGTCCGGGATCGGGATCCCGGACGGCGTCCAGGCGTATGTGTGCGGGCCGCTGCCCTTCATGCGGTCGGTGCGGACCCAGCTGCTGGAGCGCGGTGTGCACCCCTCCGCGATCCACTACGAGGTCTTCGGGCCCGATCTGTGGCTGCCGCGGGGCGACGGCGAGGGCCGCTGACGCCCGGCCCCCTGATGTTGGCCGGATGAACTCGAATGGCCCAGGGGCCGGTCGCTTTTGCCCGGGGGAACGTGGGACCGTACGGACACGGGTTCTGTCCGTTCCGTACGCAACCACGCGGAATGTTCCGTCCGGTCCCCCCACATCGACGAGGAACCATGGATCGCGAAAAGATCACTCTCAGCGGCGCTCAGGAGACCTTGCTCGCCACGCTGTACGGCAGGGCGGTCGACAGCCGTTCACCGGACTCCATCCTGCACGACCACGCGGCCCGCGAGGCCGTGGAGCGCGTGGCCTACGACTTCAGCAAAACGGGGATGACGGACACGACGGCGGTCGGCATCGCCCTGAGGGCGAAACAGCTCGACGACTGGGCCATGGAGTTCCTGGCCGAGCATCAGAAGGCGACCGTGCTCCATCTCGCCTGCGGTCTCGACACCCGGGTGCAGCGCCTCGACCCGCCCTCGTCGGTGCGCTGGCTCGACATCGACTATCCCGAGGTGATCGATCTGCGCCGGCGGCTGCTACCCGAGCCGTCGGGGAACTACGAGATGGTCGGCGCCTCGGTGACCGATGAGGCGTGGCTGCGCGCGGTGCCCGACGACCGGCCGACCGTGGTCGTCGCCGAGGGGCTGACGATGTATCTGCGCAAGGAGGACGGCAAGCGGCTGATCCAGCGGATCACCGAACGGTTCCCCAGCGGCCAACTGCTCTTCGACGTCTACGGTCCGCTGGGCATCCGGCTCCAGAAGATGGTCCCCGCGGTGCGCAACGCGGGCGCCACACTCCACTGGGGTCTGGACGACCCCCATGAGGTGGAGACCTGGCACCCGGGGCTGACCTGCCTGGATGCGGTGCGCAGCGTGGACATGCCGGGGGTGGAGAGGATGCCCACCTCCGGCCGGATGAGCATGCGGGTGATGGCACACCTGCCCGGCTTCCGGGATGTGGGCCGGATCCTGCGCTACCGCTTCTAGCGGCCCACCGCGAGGGAGCGCTTGCCCGGCGCCGGGCGGTCCCGGCGCCGGGCCGGGCGGGTGCGTGATGGCTATAGGCCGGGCGGCCATGTGACCGCTATTTGATGCCCACCAGCATGGAGTAGCCGTCCGTCAGCGGTTCGATCCGGCTGCTGCGGAATCCCGCCTCCGTCATCCAGGCGCGGCCGTCGGCGGCCGTGTACTCGAAGCCGGACCGGGTCTCGATGAGCATGTTCAGGCTCGCCAGCAGACCGAAGGTGTTCTCCTTGCGGTCGTCGTCGATGATGGCGTCGTAGACGAGGACCGCTCCCCCGTCGGGCAGCGCGTCGTACGCCTTCTTCAGCAGCAGCCGCTTCTCCTCCAGGCCCCACCCGTGCAGGATCTGGCCCAGCACGATGACATCGGCGCCGGGCAGGTCGTCGGTGAAGAAGTCGCCTGCGTGGAAGGTGAGCCGGTCCTCCAGGCCGAAGGACGCCACGTACTTCTCGAAGACGGGCCGCACCCGGGGCAGCTCGAAGACACCACCGCTCATATGGGGGTGACGCCGGGCCACCGCCACCGGAAGGCAGCCCACCGCTCCCCCGACGTCCAGCACCGTCCGGTGGTCGGCCCAGGGGAACCGCTCGGCTATCACCAGTGCCTTGCCCATGCTGAGCCCGGTCATTCCGTGCAGGAATCCCTCGAGGCCCTCCTGGTCCCGGTAGATGGCGTCGAATACGTCGCCGCCGTGCTTGTGCTCGTTCTGCGGTTCGCCTGTTCTCAGCGCCTCGGTGAGCGACCCCCAGAAGGGATACAGCCGGCTGTTGGCCATCTCCAGGACGCCGCCGACATAGGTGGCCTTCTCGCGGTCGAGAAAGGTGTCAGCGGACGGGCTGTTGCGGTACACGCCCCCGGATCGCTCCAGGAATCCGAGGGCGACCAGCGCGTCGAGGAAGTCGGCGGCGCCGCGCGGATGCAGCCCGAGCGCCTCGGCCAGGTCACCGCCCGTGCGGGGGCCCTCCGCGAGCTGGGAGAAGAGATCCAGCTCGACGGCGGTGAGCAGTGCCTTCGACGCCATGAAGCCGAGCCCGACCTGAAGTATGGGCTCGGGGCTGATCTCGTGCCGCATAGGGCTCCCTCACTGTTTCCCCGGATGTGCGGTCTCACCGCACCTGACCGTATGTCGACCTCCTTACGCTACCGTGCCGTTGCCCCCTACACGGGTCGCCACTGGACGGCCGGATGAGAGCCGCGGCCCACCGCGCGAGCGTGCCCATGGGACGCCATCCAAGAAAGCGATTTCCTCCTTGTACTGCGTGATCCTCGCGCACGCCCATCCGGACCCTTGACACTAGCTGCGACAGCGCTTTCCATTCGACGAATGACACCTGGACGACGATCCGTCAGACTCGGCCGGCGGCCGCTCGGCCTTCTCGCGGCCGCCACCCTCGGCGCGGCCACGCTGGTCGCGCACCCCACCACGGCACAAGCCGCGCAGGCCACACCGACCGCCCCCGCGGCCACGGCACCACCTACTACGTCGACTCCCGCTCCGGGGACGACGGGGCGCCGGGCACCAGCGCCGCCAGGGCCTGGCGCAGCCTCGGCCGCGTCGACCGGACCACGTTCCGGGCCGGGGACCGCATCCTGCTGAAGGCCGGTGGCTCCTGGAAGGGCCAGTTGTGGCCGAAGGGCTCGGGCGAGAAGAACCGTCCGATCGTGATCGGCAGCTATGGCCCGGGGCCCAAGCCGCGGATCCGCGGGGAGGGCACCGTCGATGACGCGGTGCGGCTGTTCAACCAGGAGTACTGGGAGATCCGCGACCTGGACGTCAGCAACGAGACGCCCGCGACCGGGGCTCCGGGCGAGAATCTACGGGATCTGCGCGGTATCCATGTCTCGGGGACAACGCGCGGCGGCCGACCGGGCTGCCTCGGCCGAGGTCTACAACAACACGGTGCACAATCCGGCGAGCCGGTACCTCGTCCACGGCTACGGCTCCTCCCTGAACGCGCGCTACGACCTGCACGACAACGCCTTCTCCTCGGCGGTCGCCGACGCGAGCCTGACCGCCAGCCCGACCATCCGCTACGCCAACAACTTCTACGGCGGCGCCCCACTGCCCGTACCCGCCACCGACACCACCGCGCGCACGGGCGACCCGCTGTTGGTGAACCCGGCGGTGTCCGTGCCGTACGGCACGGCCGACAGCGGCCCGCGGCTGCGCACCGCGCTGGGCTTCGCTCCCCGGCCGGGCTCACCGCTGATCGGCAACGGCACCGTCGTCCCGGACAACGGCGGCCGTGACTACCGGGGCGCCCCGCTCTACCGCGGCCGCCCCGATATCGGCGCCGTCGAGGGCCCGCCGGGCGGAGCCCGGGCAGGCCAGGGCCGCGCTTGACCTTGTCGTAGCGGCAGGGTTTCTACTGGCACCATGCGCATCGGAGAGATCGCCGCGCTGGTCGGAGTCACCTCCCGGACCGTGCGGCATTACCACCACATCGGCCTGCTGCCCGAGCCCCAGCGGCGGGCCAATGGTTACCGTGTCTACAGCCTCAGGGACGCCATCCTGCTGGCCCGGATCCGGCGGCTGACCGAGCTCGGGCTCGCCCTGGACGAGGTGCGGGACGTCCTCGCGGACGACGCCGGGCGCGAACTCACCGAAGTGCTGGGCGAGTTGGACGCCGACCTCGCGCGCCAGGAACACGAGATCCAGCAGCACCGCAGGGTCCTCAAAGCTCTTCTGGAGGACCCGCTCACACCGGACGCGCCACTCTCCCCCGCGCTCATCGAGCTCCTGAAGGTCGCTCCCGCCACCGCCTCGCCGGCCGCCGCCAAGGACCGCGAGCACCTGATCCTGATGGACGGGATCGTCGGCGGGGACGCGGTGTACGCGGCGCTGCGGCCGCTGGCCGAGGACCCCGCCATACTCCCCCTGTACGAGCGGCTGGACGAACTGGACGGGGCCGAGGCGGACGATCCACGGATCGCGGCGCTGGCCGACGACCTCATCGCCGCCGTACCGGACGCGCTGCTGGCGGCCATCCCGGACAGCGGCCCGACGGCGACCGGCTTCGAGCAGGCGCTTCTCGCCGACTACTCGCCCGCCCAGGCCGCGGTGGTGCGCCGGGTGATGGAGAAGCTGACCGCCCGGCTGCGCGACAGGAGGGCGTCATGAGTTCTCCGATCGCACGGGCGGTGGCGTGGGTGAGAGGCGCGCTGCACACCCTGCTCCCGGTGGTCGTGTACCGGCTCCTCGCACACGAGATCCGGTCCCTGCACAGCCTCGCCCAGTGGGTGCTGCGCCGCCGCCACCAGATCCCCGAGGGGGCGCTGGCCGTCGCCTACACCGGACCCCAGACGGCCATGATGTACGGGATGGTCTTCGTCTCGGTCATCGAGACGGTCGCGCTGGCGATGGTGATCCCCTGGCCGGCCGTGCACGCGGTCCTGCTCGTCATCGACGTGTACGGGGTGGTGCTGATCCTCGCCCTGCACGCGGCCTGCGTGGTCCGGCCGCACATCGTGGGGCCGGACGGCTCGCTGCGCGTACGGTACGGCGCGCTGTTCGACCTGCGGGTCCCGGCCGCCACCATCGCCACCGCCCGCGTCGACCGGCGCTACCCCGACGGGCGGCCGGTGCGGGTGAGCGCGGACGGAGTGCTCGACCTCGCGGTGGGCAGCCAGACCACGGTGACGGTGGAGCTGACGGAACCGGTGAAGTTCGTGCGGCCGCTGGGCGCGGAGGGCTTCGCCCGTACGCTCCGGTTTCACGCGGACGACCCGCGGGAGGCGGTCGCCGCGCTCACCCGGGTTCGGATGGATGCCGGTTGAGAACCGCTAGGCCGACGCGCTGATGAGCTCGTCGGTGACCCACCGTGCGACATCGGCGGGGTAGGGCGCCGCCAGGCCGAGGATGATGTGCCCGAAACCGGCGTCGATCGCCTCCGCGATCGCGGCCCGGGTGACGCCGGGCTGGTCGTAGGAGACGGACAGGACGATCGAGCGGGTGATCGCGGCGGGGTCGCGGCCGATCTCGGCGCAGTAGCGGTCCAGCAGTGCGCTGCGGTTGACGGCGTCGTCGATCTCGCCGCCGGGCATGTTCCACACGTCCGCGTGCTCGGCCACCACACGCAGCGTCGCGGACGAGCGTCCGCCGATGACGATCGGAGGGTGGGGGCGCTGGACGGGTTTGGGGTTGCCGAACGCTCCGGTGAGCTGGTGATAGGTGCCGTGGAAGTCGAACGGCTTCTCCTCGGTCCATAGCCGCCGGATCACCGTGCAGGCTTCGGCGAGACTGCCCACGGCGTGCGCGGAGTCGTGGAAGGGCAGGCCGTGTGCCGCGTACTCACGCCGGGCCAGGGGGTGGCCAGGTCGTGAGCCGACGCCGATGCCGAACTCCAGCCGACCGTCGGAGACGATGTCGACGGTCGTGGCGATCTTGGCCAGCATCGCGGGCGGCCGGAACCGGTTACTGGTCACCAGCAGGCCGAGCCGCAGCCGACGGGTGTGGGCGGCGAGGGCCGTGAGCAGCGTCCAGCCTTCGTAGGCCGGTCCGTCCGGGTCGCCGCCGATCGGCATGAGGTGGTCGAACAGCCATGCGTGCTCGATCTCCGGGATCGTGTCCGCCTCGCGCCAGACCCGCAGGACGTCGTGGTAGTCGACCTGCATGGGGGCGGTCATGATCCCGAAACGGGGTGGGGGTGTATGCGACATGGAACCGTCGGTCCTTTCGGCACCGGCAGCGGCGGCTGGGCGCGCTGCCGAGGTTCAAGCGGAACAGCTTCTGGTCGGCCGACTTCCGGAAGGATGCGGAAGCGTGGTGGCCATGCGCGGCGTGCTCGCCGGGTCCCTGCTCTGACAGCACGAGCAAACGGAACGTCGCTCCGGTAACGATACGGAACACTGTTCCGGTTGGCAAGCCCGGCGGCGGAGGCAGCGGCGCGGTGAACGACAGCGACAAGAGCGCGGGGCCCGCGGCCCGGACCAGGCGGACGGACGACGGCGCCCGACTTCTGAGTACCTTCTGAGTATCCGGACGGATGCGGGGACCACCGCATCCGCCGATTCTTGTCCGCATGAGTGAGACACCGGTCAAGCAGCAGAGCACGGCCGCGTTCTACGGTCAGGCGGTCGCCTCCTTCGCGGTCGCCATGGCCGCCACCGCCATCGGCATCTTCCAGCTGAGCGCCGACGCCTGGGTGCGCGGTTTCCTGGCCATCTCCGTGCTCTACCTGGTGACGTCCGCCTTCACCCTGGCCAAGGTGATCCGGGACCGGCAGGAGGCCGGGCAGATCGTCAGCCGGGTCGACCAGGCGCGGGTGGACAAGCTGCTCGCCGCACACGACCCCTTCGAAAAGCTGTGAACCCCTTCGGGCCGCCCGCCACTACTCGTCGATGACGAGCCCTTTGGCCTCGCGCACCTCGGCCAGCCGGCGGACCTCGATCACGCTCTTACCGGCGCGGTAGTCGGCAGGCCGCCGTCCGCTACTGGAAGCGGATGATCGAGATCACCGCCGACCTCGAATGCCCGCTGATGAACTCGGAGTTCAACGGCCGCCCCGAGCGCACCGCCGAGAGCCTGTGTCTTCGCCTGGGAGGAACGCGCCCGGGAGTCCTCCGCCTTCATGCTGAACCGCATCCGCAAGGAGCTCACCGTGTGAAACGGGGTGGCCGGACCTGATGCGCCGGGTCCGGCCACCTTCCGCACCGGCGGAGCGCCAACGTCCCGTTAAAGGTCAGCACGGCGGCGTAAGAGGAGCGTCAGGGTGCGCCATGGGTGCGTTCCGCCCGCCCCACGCCCCGCTTAGCGTGCGCGTATGGAACGGCTGATGGGCGGGCCCGCCCGGACGCCCCGTGGCGGCCGTCCGCATGCGGACGCGCGGTGGGCGGTGTGTCTCGCGCTGGCGTTCGGCGGGGTGACGACATTGCTCGACTGGGCCTCGGGCGGGCTCACCGTGGGGCGGGCCGATCTGTGGGCCCTGCTCGCGGTGGCGGTGTTCACCGTGCTGCGGCCACCGCGGGTGACGGCGGGCGACGGCTGGCTGACCGTACGAGGCCTGGTACGCGTCCGCCGGGTACGCACCGACGCCCTGGCCGAGGTGTGGCGGGACGGCCGGATCGCCACCCGCCTGCTCCTGTGCGACGTCTACGGCCGCCGGGTGACGCTCGACCTGCGCGTCCTGGTCGCGGATCCCCTGCTGTGGCATGAGCTGGACACCGGTGCGCGGCGCTCCCTCGAACGCGGTACGTTGCGGCACGGCACGGAGATCCTGCGGCTGCTGGGCCGGCACCTCGACGACACGGCCACCCGGGGGATCCTCGGGGCGTCCGGCCTGGAATAGGCATGCGGACACGGACGACCGTGCATGGCCGGGCCACCGATCACGTCTGGGGCCGCGGCGGCGGGTCAGCCACGCAGCGCCCGCAGGTGGGCGCTGCGGACGTCGGCGGTCTGCCCCTGCACCACCAGGAAGAGGCCCTCCCGGGCCAGCCGCTGCGCGGGGCTGCCGAGGCCGAACGCCCGGCCGCCGCCCGCGACGATCGCCGCGGTGGTGGCGGCGCGCAGCACGTCGTAGGCCCGGGTCTTCACCGCGAGCCGGTCCGCCAGTCGCTCGCCCGCCGGAACCTCGTCCACCAGCGCGTACGCCTCCCGGCGCACCTCACCCAGCCGCTCGCCCAGCACCTGCGCCGTCTCCTTCGCCTCCGCGTCCCCGGCGGCCTCCAGCAGGTCCAGGGCCGCGCCGGCCACGCCGAACACGGCCGGGTTGGGGTTGGTGTTCTTCGGCCGGTCCGCGATAGCCCACTCCTCGTAGGGACGGCTCCAGATCACGGCCTCCTCGGGGACCACCAGGCCGTCCAGCTCCAGGCCGACGGTGCGGGTGCCGGTCAGCGCTGCCAGCTGGAGCTGCGGAGTGGGGCGCAGACCGGGCTGCTCACGGGCGTCCGCGAAGGCGAACAGCGCCTCGCCGTCGTCGGTGACCCCGGCGAGGAGCATCACGTCGTTCAGGCCCCAGCCGGTGTACCACGGCACCCGGCCGTCGAAGCGCCTGCCGCCCGGGATACGGGTGACCCGCACCGGTTTGCGGGGGTAGGCCCGCAGATGGGAGAAGGCGATACCGGACAGCAGCGTGCCGTCGCACAGCGGCCGCAACAGCCGCTCGCGCGCCGGGGAGTCGGCGGCGGCGAGCATCCTGACCGGGCTGTGGTGCTGGGCCTGCACGAAGTAGGTGGCGCAGCAGGCCCCGGCGAGGATTTCGGCGATCTCGCGGGCGACCGCGTCCGGCGCCTGCGTCCCGCCGTACGCCACCGGGCCGCCCACCCCGAGCACGCCGGACCTCTTGACCTCGGCGATCGTGGCCAGGGGGACGCCCTCGCGGTCGGCGGACTCGGCGCCGGGCGCCAGCACCTCATCGGCGAGGCGCCGGGCCGCCTCGATGAGCGTCGGGGCCGGGGCGGTCATGACCGCTCCTTTCGTTGGCTCGTCGGCGGGGTGATGCGTTGGCTCGTCGGCGTGGGCGGTGTCCTGCGGCGCCGAACCGCTCACGCGTGAGCCCCGGGGGAGGTGAGACCGGCCAGCAGCAGACGCATGCCGCGGTGGAAGTGGGAGTCCCAGTCGTCCTCCTGGAGGAGGGGGAAGTGACCGGCGAGAGTGGGGTAATCGTCGATGTGGTCGCGGATGTGGGCGTCCACGGCCGAGCGGGTCGCCGCCTCGTCGGAGCGCTGCTGCCACACCGCTTCGCAGGAGGCGGAGCCGATCACATAGTGGGTGATGGTGGCCGCGGCGGACGACAGGTGGACGCCTTCGAAGCCGCCCGTGGTGAGCGCGGTGTAGGCGAACTCCGAGGAGCGCAGGGCGTTGGGCCCCATGAGGGGGCGGGAGTTGGCCAGGGCCGCGGCCCACGGGTGGCGCAGGAGGACGGAGCGCAGGCCGGTCATGAACGCCTCGATGTCCTCCTGCCATGAGGCGCTGTGCTCCTCGGGGAGGTCGAGTTCGGCGAAGACGGCGTCCAGGGCCAGGTCGAGGACGTCGTCCTTGGTGGCCACATGCCAGTAGAGGCTGGTCGCGTGGGCGCCGAGCCGCTCGGCGAGCCGGCGCATGCTCAGCTTCTGTACGCCGTCGCGGTCCAGCAGCTGGACGGCGGTGGCGATGATCCGCTCATGTGAGAGCTGAGGACGGGGGCGGGACGTCTTCTCGGCGCGGAACCATACCGCTCCCGGCGCGTTGTCCAGCGCCTTCCTTCCACTGTTCCCGTTCGTTCCCCTGGTCCCGTTCGGCTTCGCGCTCACGAGCCCGCAGCCTACTCCGTTGCCGTCACCGTTCCATCACTCCTACGCTGTTGGATAGATTCCGACAGCGTAGGAGAAGTGAACGAGGGAGGACCATGAGGGACGAAGAAGGCCATCCGCGCCGGTGGGCGATCCTGGTGGCCTTATGTGCCGCCCTCCTCGTGATCGTGATCGACAACACGGTCCTGCATGTCGCGGTGCCCGCCATCGGCGATGCCTTCGGCGCCCCGACGGACCAGCTCCAGGCGGTGATCGACGCCTACGTCGTGGTCTTCGCCGGGCTCCTCATCACCGCGGGTGTCCTCTGCGACCGCTACGGCAGGCGGCGCACCCTCGTGGCGGGGCTGCTGGTCTTCGGGGCGGCGTCGGCGCTGGCCGCGGCGGCCCCGTCGGTGTGGTGGCTGATCGCGATGCGGGCGCTCATGGGGGTGGGCGCGGCGCTGGTGATGCCCGCGACCCTCGCGGTCCTCGTCGTGGTCTTCCCCGAGCAGGAGCGCCCGCGGGCCTTCGCGGTGTGGAGCGCGGTCGCCTCCGTCGGCATGGCGGCGGGGCCGCTGCTCGGTGGCGCCCTGGTGGACATGTGGAGCTGGGCGGGGGTCTTCCTGATCAACATCCCCGTGGTGGCGGTGACCCTGTTCGGGGTCGTACGGCTGGTGCCCGAGACGCGGGCGGCCGATGGCCGGGGGCTGGATCTGCTCGGCACCGTTCTGGTCACCGCGGGCATGACCGGCCTGGTGTGGGCCCTGATCGAGGCCCCGGTGTACGGGTACACCGCGCCCGCGGTGCTGGGCGGGACGGCGGTGGCGCTGATGGCGCTGGTCGGCTTCGGTGTACGGCAGCATCGCTCCGCGACGCCGATGGTCGATCTGCGGCTCTATCGCGACCGGCGGTTCTCCGGGGCCGGCTTCGCGGTGGCAGTGATGACGATCGCCACCGGCAGCACCCTCTTCGTGCTGAGCCAGTATCTGCAACTGGTGCTGGGCTACAGCGCGTTCGAGACCGGTCTGGCCGCGGTACCGCTCGCGGCGGGGGTCGTGGCGGGCTCGACCGTGGGCGGCCGGGCCCCGGCGAAGCTCGGGCCACGGGCCTGCATCGTCACCGGATTCACCGTCACCGCGGCCGGGTTCGTGGTGCTGGCCTCGCTCTCCGAGGACGGCGGCTATGCGTCGGTGTCCATCGGGCTGGCGCTGGCCGGCATCGGATCCGGTATCGCGGGGCCCTCGGCCACCAGCACGGTGCTGGGAGCGGTGCCGCCCGAGCGGGCCGGTATGGGCTCCGCGCTCAACGACACCCACCAGCAACTCGGCATCGCTCTCGGCGTGGCCGGGCTGGGCAGTCTGCTCGCCACCCTCTACCGGGGCAAGCTGCCGGACGGTCTGCCCGACGACGCGATGTCCTCGCTCGGCGCCACCCTGTCGCACGCCCGGAAACACGCGGACGGCGGGGCGCTGGCCGATGCGGCCCGCTCGGCCTTCACGGACGCCCAGTCCGTCACGATGAGCGTCGGAGTGGCGGCGGCCCTGGTCGGCGCGGCCGTGGCGCTGGTCGTACTGCCGGGCCGAACCACCGGGGCGACGGTGCCCGAGCCGGAGTCCGAGGAAGCGGTACAGCCGGGATCACAGCGGAACGCGGAGTGAGGACCGGCCCTCCCGCCAGGCGCCCAGAAGCTCCTCGGCGAGGCGGTCTTCCAGAAACATGGTGGCATCGACGCCGAACGCCACATCCGCGGCCAGTCCCGGTTCGCGCTTCAGGAGCTCGTCGATCACCTCGTGGCGTACGACCTGCTCGTGGACGGCGTCGGCCTCCACATGCTCGGTGTAGAAGAACACCGCCGCCTCACCCGCACCCAGCCGTCGCAGCGCCTGGGCCAGCCGGTCGGAGGCGGGTGACGAGGTGATCTCGACCGTCGCGAAGTGTCCCACCAGAGCGCCGCGCAGCGCCCTGTGCAGCCCCAGCAGGGACATCATGTTGACCACCGCCAGCATCCGCGTCGATGTGGCGTCCAGATAGTGGTTGTACGTGTGATCCAGATCCAGGTCGGCCATCAGATCGGCGAACAGCTCCGCGTGCACCCGCTCCCCGCGACCGGCCCCGAACTCGTCGTACTCCACCGCCGCCATCGCCGCCTTGGCCTGGCCGCGCAGCCGAGGAATGACCCACACATGCGGGTCGGCCTCCTTGAGCTGGTACAGCGACCGATGCGCGATGTACTCACGCAGCTGCCACAGCTCACCCTCGTCCCGGAGATAGTGCGACACTCCCGTCCCATCGGCCGGCTCCACCAGCAGCTCGGCCACGGCGGTGTCCGGGTCGTCGTGGGTGGTGGCATCGGAGCGCAGCGCAGCCAGAAAGCGGCGTTCCAGCGCCTGCCGCACCCGGAGCAGATCCGGGTCCCACTCCCAGGTGTCGTCCACACCGGAGAAGCTCTGGTAGTGGAGTTCGTAGCACACGTACAACGCGAGCTGCAGATCATCGCCGTAGGGATCGGCCGCCCGGAGCGCGCGGCCGACGGGCAGTGTCGCCCCGCCGGGCTCCTGTACGAGGGCGTCGACGAGCGCGGCGGACACCTCTCCCCGCGCCGTGGGCAAGGGCATCAGCCGGGTCGGCTTCGCAGGACGCGTTTCGCTCACTGTTCCTCGCCTCTGTCGTGATGGGCCGCCTCTGTCGTGATAGGCCATCTCTGTCGTGGTCGGCCCCGCCTCGAGCCGACCTGCGTCGGTGTGTCAGTCGGCTCCGGTCCCTTCGACCAGGACGCGGATGGTGTCCCAGCCGGGGTCGGCCGCGTCGGGGAGGTTCATCCCGGCCTTCACTCCGGTGCGCAGATACTCCAGGACCGGCCGCTTGAGCACCTCGCCGGGCAGCACGGCCGGTATGCCCGGTGGGTAGGGGGTGACCATCTCGGCCGCCACCCGGCCTGCCGCGCGGGCCAGGGGCAGGTCCTCCACGGAGCCGAAGTAGGCGTCCCGCGGCAGGCAGGACTGCTCCATCCGCAACTCGCCCGCCGCGGGTACGGTCACCTCGGGAGCGGGCCGCAGGTCGTCCGCGTGGCCGACCAGGTCGCGCAGCGCGGTGAGCAGCGGGCCGGTCGTCGAGGGGTCATCGGCGTGGGTGAGCTGGGTGCTGATCCGCCGGTGGTCGGCCAGGTGGGCGTTGATGTCGTGGTGTTCCCGGAGCCAGTCGGCCGCCCGGTAGCCGCTGACCGCGAGCCCGGTGAGATCGATGACGACCGGGAACGGGTCGAAGTCGACGGCGAGGCCCGGGCCCAGGTAGTCCGCGCGCCCGTCCACGTGCAGTCCGTCGATGGCGCCGATCTCCTCGCGTACCGCATGCGCCCGGCGCAGCGCGGCGCCGAGCAGTTCCTCGCCGTTCAGCGCCATCTGCCGGCGCCACCCGTCCATTCCCGCGTAGAGGAGCACGGACGGACTCGTGGTGCCGAGCAGATCGGCGCGGGACTTCAGGACGGCCGGGTCGATCAGGTCGCCCTGCAGATGGAACACCGAGCCCTGCTCCAGGCCGCTGCCCATCTTGTGGACGCTGGTCACGCAGACGTCGGCACCCGCGTCCATGGCCCAGCTCGGCAGCTCGGAACAGAACGGCAGATGCGCTCCCCACGCCTCGTCGACGATCAGCGGACGTCCGCGCCGATGGCAGATCTCGGCGATCCCCGCCAGATCGGCACAGGAGCCGTACGGAGTGGGGCTGGTCACCAGGGCGCCCCTGGCCTCGGGATGCGCATCGAAGGCCTGCTCGAATGACGCGACCGAGGGAGGATGCGCTATGTGGCGGGCACCGTCCCATTCGGGTTCCACCCAGACCGGCCGGACACCGGACATGATCAGGCCGGAGATCACCGATTTATGCGCGTCCCGACCCACCAGCAGGGTCTCGTGGGGGCCGGCGACCGCCAGCATCGCCGCCTTGACGGAGAGCGAGCTGCCGCAGGTCGAGAAGAACGTGTGCTCAGCGCGCACCGCGTCCGCCATCAGCTCCTCGGCGCGCTCCAGCACGCGGCCCGACCCCAGCCGGTCGTCCAGGCCGCCGAAGGCGAGGAGGTCGGTGCGGAACACCTCCTCACCCAGGACCTTGACGACCTCCGGGTCGGCCCCCCTGCCCTGCTTGTGCCCGGGCGGGGTGAAGGGGAGGGCCCCACGCTCGTGGTACCGGGCCAGGGCCTCCAGGACGGGAGCCTCCATGTGATCCATGGGCGACGGGTGCCCCGCCACCTGGACGGGAAACCGTGCGACGCCGGGCCGGGCGGCCGGGCATCGCAGCCCTACAGCGGCCTTCAGCGGCCCTTCGCAGCTCCTCAGCTCCCCCTGCGCGAGCGATGGAAAAGCCAGGCCGCGGGGACGACCCAGCAGAGCACAAACCAGATCAAGGCCGCGGCCGCCAGCCAGAACGCGGTGGCATCGGCCACGACGACACGCAGGATCAGCAGCAGCGCCGACGCCACCGTGCACAGCAACAGCACCAGCCCGGCCACCGTGAAGCGGGAGGCCCAGTCCACCGTTTCCGGCTTCAGCCGGCGTCCGGTGACGATCCGGTGCAAGGAAACCGGCGCGATCAACGCGCCGGTGGCCGCCGCCCCCAGAAGGACGGTCACCACGTAGATGGACCTGTCCACCTGGCCAAGGCTCTGGAAGTGCGGGGTGAAGGCGACCGTGAGCAGGAAGGCGAACAGAATCTGCACGCCCGTCTGCGTCACCCTCACCTCCTGCAGCAACTCGGCCCACTTGCGGTCGGCCCGCTCCTCCCGGGTCTCCGCACGGCCGGACCGCACTTCACCGCCCTCGTTCCTCCGCGCCTCGTGGTCGTCGTGCATCAACCGGCCTCCTTCGCGTCCACCCCCGTGTTCCCAGCCACTTTGAAAGGTGAACATGATGTGCGAGGCCACGCGTCAGTGGAGAGGTGAAGATGACGTGCGAGGCCACGCGTCAGTGGAGAGGAAGGCGAGCGACACCTGACAACAGGCACTCCGACAGCCCCCGAGTGCCAGGCACGCGGGGGGCCGGGCCTCTCCGGTCACCTACAGCACGGCGATCGCGAACGCGACGCAGAAGGCCGCGAACAGCGCCACAAAGGCCCAAATGATGATCGTGGGACCCTTCGACCAGCCCTTCGTGGGGTTGTACGTCTCCTGAGGGCCCGCTTCCGAGAGGCCGTCTTCGGCCGGTGGGGTCTCCCCCGGGGGCACGCCCACGCTGGGCCGTAGTCCGGAGTTGCGCTCGGGGTCCGGGACCGGGTTCGTCTGATCCATCTCCGTTGCGCTCCTTTCCGCCTTCGGGGCGCCGCCTGCCCGGGGCCCGCCACCCCGCACGACCCGTACGAGGCACCGGCCCCGGTGGACTCTTCCCACGATACGGCGGAAAGCGCGCCGGGCACGGCGTGGCGTTCGCGGCCCACCGTGAGCGTCACGGTTGGTTCGCGTTCGAGGCCGTGCCGGTGGTGTGGAATACCAGGTGTCCGTCCGCGACCTCGGCTCGGGCCCGGTCGTCCTGGGCGTCCAGCCGACGGCGAGTCTCCTCCAGCAACAGATCGGTGATCCGGTGCAGATGCTCGTCCGTGAGCTGCCGGAAGACCACGATCTCGTCGATGCGATTGAGGAACTCGGGGCGGAAGTGCTCGCGCGGCGGTCGCAGGACGCGCTCGCGCCGGGCCTGCTCGTCCGTCTCGGCCTCCGCCGTCCCGAAGCCGAGGGCGCCGCGCCCACCGATGGCCTCGGAGCCGAGGTTGCTGGTCATCACGACGACGGTGTTGCGGAAGTCGACCGTGCGGCCGTGGGCATCGGTGAGCCGGCCGTCGTCGAGCACCTGGAGCAGCGTGTTGAAATGTCGCGGCCGGGCGTCACCGCGCGCTCGATCGCATGGCTAGGGTGATCCGGCATACCGAGGACGTCGCGTGACCAGCAGGAGGTGGCGAGTGGGGTCAGCCGATCCCCGGGCGATACGGGTCCCGGTCGGGGAAGGCTCCGATCGCTGGGCCAGCCGGGCCACCCCTCGCCGCGTCCTGCTGGTGGTGCACAACGTCACCTCTGCCGGACGCCTGCTGGACGTGCTGCCGCTGTTCCACGACGACTTTCGGGTGCAACTGCTGGCCACGTCGACGGAGTCATCCGCATTCCAAGGGGGAATCCGCGAGCTGTTCGCCGAGCTGGGTCTGCCCGTACTGCCCTGGGAGCAGGCGCTGGCAACACCGGTGGACCTGGCGGTTTCCGCGAGCTTCGGTGGTCAACTCAGCCTTCTCCGCGGCAGGTTAGCCGTATTGTCCCACGGTGTCGGATACACCAAGAAGCTGGTGGTGACGGAAGCCGGAGGCCGCGAGCCGACGTTCGGGCTGTCACCGGAGTGGCTGCTGGCGAACGGCGAACCCTTCGTGGACGGCCTCGTGCTGTCCCACCCGGAGCAGCTGGAGCGGTTGCGGCGCGTATGCCCCGAAGCCGAGGAGGCGGCCGTCCTCGCGGGCGACCCGTGCTTCGACCGCCTGTTGGCCGGCCGTGCCTACCGTGAGCGGTTCCGGCGGGCTCTGGGTGTGCGGCGCGGTCAGCGGCTCGTGGTGCTCAACTCCACCTGGAATCCGGAGGGTCTCTTCGGAAACGGCGGTGACCATGACGTCCTGCCGAGTCTGCTGCCGCGGCTCGCCGCCGAGTTGCCGGCCGACGACTACCGGCTGGTGGCCGTGTTGCATCCGAACATCTGGTACGGACACGGCCCGGGGCAGATCCGGGTGTGGCTGGACCGGGCCCGCCGCAGCGGTCTCACGTTGATCGACCCCGTGCACGCATGGCGACAGGCGCTGCTGGCGGCGGATGTCGTCGTGGGGGATTTCGGGGCGGTTTCCTACTACGCCGCGGCGCTGGGCATCCCCGTACTGCTGGCGTCCGCCACACAGGACAGGCTGGATCCCGCGGCGCCACTGGCCACGTTCGTCCGGGAGGCGCCGCGGCTCGATCCGCATGGCCCGCCACGGGATCAGCTGGAGGAACTGCTGGCGTGGCACCGGCCGCTCGCCGGTCCGGCGGAGTTCACCAGCTCGGCCCCGGGCGCCTCGGCGGCGCTGCTGCGGCGGCTCTTCTACGGCCTGATGGACCTCCCCGAGCCCGCGGCCCCCGCGCTGCTGGAGCCGCTGCCCCTGCCGCCATACGATCCCCCAGGGCGCACGGCTCCCCTGAACGTCCGTACCCGTGTGCACGGGACCGAGGTCCGGATCGAGCGCACCACGGGGCACCCGTACGACGCCGTCGGCGAAACACACCTCGCCGTGCACGAGGACACCCGGGACCCCGGCGACCTGGCCCTGGCCGACGTGATCCTACGCGAGGGGCAGCCGGACGACCCCCGCCTCGGTGGCCCGGAGGAGTGGAGCGCGGAGGTGCTGGACCGGCATCCGCACTGTGCGCTCGCCGTGTACGTGAGCGGACCGGACCGGTGCACGGTGCGCGGCCGGGCGCACGGCGTGTTCCAGCTGAAGGCGGGCCCGGGTGCGGACGCCGACCCGGCCGCGTACGCCTCCTCGCTGCACGCCTGGCTGGCGGACGGCCGGACCGTGCCGCCCGGTGGGATGACGCTCCGGGTGCACACGGCCGGCGGCGTGCACCCGGTGGCGGTGGTGCCCGCTAGCGCGGGGCTTGGCAGCGCAGCCGCAGACGGGCGAGATGGTTCAGGTGCGGAGTCGCCTTCTCCGGGTTGAGCAGGCGCTCGGCCTCGGCGATCTTCGTCAGCGCCTCGGCGTCGTCGCCGGCGTCGTGCAGCGTCTCGGCGAGGTCGGTGAGGGCGCGGGCCTGGTTGTACGCCTCTCCTCGTTCCGCGAAGAAGTCCCGCGCGGTCTCCAGGCGAGCACGCGATTCCTCCAGCCGGCCCATACCGCGCAGGGCACGCCCCTGGTGGCGTTCGGCCAGGGCGAGGGCACGTGGCAGGTCCTGCGCGCCCTCCTGGCCGGGAGCGATCCGCCGGTAGATGCGCTCCGCCTCGACGAACCGCTCGTACGCCGCGTCGTACCGCCAGTCGTTCAGCTTCAGCAGGCCCAGCATCTCGACGGACGACGCCTCGCCCCGTACATGTCCCGCGACGCGTTCACACGCGGCGGCGGTGTGCACCGCGCGGTCGGCCTCGTTCCACAGCCTCAATTCGCCCAGACAGTGGCCCAGTTGGAAGTGCAGCGCGCCCGCCATGCGGGAGTCCGCGTGATGCCGGTCGGCACACCGGGCCGCGATCCGCAGGGCGGGCAGCACCTCGTCCCAGAACCCGGCCTTCAGCTGCACCGGCCACAGCGCGCGGGCCATGCGCATCGCCGTGTCGATGTGCTGGTACTCCTCCGCCACGGACACCGCCCGGACCACGTTTCCGGTCTCGGCCAGCAGCGCCGCCATGCCCTCGGCCTCGTCACGGTACGGAGTGCCCCGCGACGGAGCCGGCTCGGTCCGCCAGCTCTGCGGCAGCGCCGCGTGCGCGGCGTGCAGCGCTCGGTTCAGCAGCCCGTCGAGGGCCCGGGACATCGCCGCGGAGCACTCCGGGATCCCGTGTTCCAGGGCGGCGGTGTCCGCCAGAACGCGACGCACCTCGGGCCGGAAGCGGTACCGGCCGTCGCCCAGGGCCTCCACCAGCTGTGCGTCCGCCGCTTCGGCGAGCATCCCGGCGGCTTCCTCCTGGCCGACCGCCGCGGTGTCCCCCGCCAGCCGGGCGTCGATCGCGGGCCAGCCGCCCAGGGCGGTCAGTCGGCAGAGCCGTGCCGTGTCCGGACTGAGGCGACGGCAGGCGCTGTGCACCATGCCGTGCACCGGATGACGTGCCGCGGACTCCGCCGCGTCCTCCGGCAGGGGCGGCTCCTCGGCCAGCAGGCTCATCGCCGCGGCCTTCAGGGCGAAGGCGTTGCCCGCGCAGTGGCCGAGCAGGGATGGCATCCGAGGCTTGGCCAGCGCCACCTTCTCCGGGCCGGCCACCTTGCGCAGCATCTTCACCGCGTCCCGGTCGCTCAGCGGCGGCACCTCGATGCGCTCCGCCTCCAGCGCGAAGGCCGGACCGGAGGCGACCACCAGCAGGAAGACCTCCGGCGTGGCCGGGACAAGGGCGCGGACCTGCGCGACCGAGGACGCGTGATCGATCACCACGAGCGCCCTGCGGCCGGCCAGCAACCGCCGATAGAGGTCCACGCGCGCCGACTCCGCGGGCGGAATCCCCTCGGGCTCGACGCCCATCTGCCCCAGCAGGCGCAGCACGACGGCAGACGGCTCCAGTCCGCTCTCCCCGGCGGCATCCCGAAGGTCGACGTAGAACTGCCCGTCGGGGTAGTGCGCAACCTGGTCGGCACCCCAGTGGAGAGCCACCGCGCTGGTTCCGATCCCGGGCGGCCCGTATAACAGCGCGACGCGTGGCCGCCCCGCCGCGGCGCGGGTCGCCTCCCGCTTCAGTCGCCGCAAGACGGTCTGACGGTCGGTGAAATCCCTTGTGGCAGGCGGGAGTCCGGCACCGGGACGCAGCGTCACCTCGGAGTCCTGCAAGGTCCGCAGCAAAATGGCCCACTCACCACCGCGCCGCGGATCCCCGCTGAGGCGCGCGTGCATCTCCCGCGCCAGCACCTCCCACCCCTCCGGGGTGGCCGGCAGCGGCGTCTCCCGCCCCAGGGTCCGTCTCACCAGTGCGCCCGTCGACAGCAGCATCTGCTTGCCCATCTCCCCGGCGGCACCGTTCCCCACCGCGGTGAGGAATGCGGTGAGCGCACTCACCGTCACGGCCTCGAACACACCAGCCCCTCCCCTGGTACCCATCCGGACCTTGGCCGGACTGTATCCCCGCAGCCACCACAGGAGACAGCCGAGTCTCGCCAACTCCGCTCGACGGCCACCTACACGACCACGATAAGCGACAGATACACAACACACTGTCACTTCCATCGGGATGCGGAACCGGTGGCAGCCGACGCCGCCGGTGACAAACCCTCGCGGTGCGACGGTCGCGTTCTTGCGAGACGCTGGGAACAGGGGAGCGTGCCCGGGTAGTGGCGACGGGCCGCGGGGTCACGCCCGGCAGTGGCGCCGCACATCCGGGGTGACCTCCGCACCCAGTGAGGAAGGCGGGCCGTGATGAGCGCTTCGGATACGGACGCCATGAGGCGGAGCCAGGGCGAGCCGGCCCCGCTCTCGGCGATCACGTTGAACGTCAACGATCAGGTGCGGCCTCTCGAGGTGGATCCGCGGACCTCGCTGCTCGACGCGCTGCGCGAGCAGTTGCGCATGAGCGGGACCAAGAAGGGGTGCGATCACGGGCAGTGCGGTGCGTGCACGGTGCTGATCAACGGCCGGCGCGTCAACTCCTGTCTGACGCTCGCCGTCATGCATGAGGACGACGAGATCGTGACGATCGAAGGCCTGGGCGATCCCGACCACCTGGGCCCCATACAACAGGCCTTCGTCGAGCGTGACGGCTTCCAATGCGGCTACTGCACTCCCGGCCAGATCTGTTCGGCTGTCGGCATGCTCGCCGAGGTGGCCGCGGGCTGGCCCAGCCACGCCACCGCCGACGTGGCCGCGCCGCGGATCACATTGACCGATGACGAGATCCGCGAGCGGATGAGCGGCAACATCTGCCGGTGCGCCGCCTATCCGAACATCGTCGCGGCCATCCGCGACAGCGCGAAGGGAGGCCCTGGATGAGGTCCTTCACCTACGAGCGGGCGACGGACACACGGGATGCCGTCACCGCGGTGGCGCGATCCGGCGCGAAGTTCATCAGCGGCGGCACCAATCTGCTCGACCTGATGAAGCTCGACATCGAGGATCCCAGCCATCTGGTCGACATCAGCCGGCTTCCGCTGCGGGACATCGAGGAGCTGCCGGACGGCGGGCTGCGCATCGGCGCCCAGACGCGGAATTCCGACGTGGCCGCCGATTCCCGGGTGCGCACTCGCTATCCGGTGCTCTCGGAGGCGCTGGTATCGGGCGCCTCGGGCCAGTTGCGCAACAAGGCGTCCACCGGGGGAAATCTGCTGCAGCGCACGCGCTGTCCCTACTTCTACGACACGGCCGCGGGCTGCAACAAGCGGACCCCTGGATCCGGCTGCGCGGCGATCGGCGGGTTCAACCGGATACACGCGATCCTCGGCGCCAGCGACTCCTGCATCGCCACCCATCCCTCGGACATGGCCGTCGCGATGGCCGCGCTCGACGCGCAGATCGAGCTGCTCCGGGCCGACGGCTCGGTGCGCCGCGTCGTCATCACGGACTTCTACCGGCTGCCGGGCGATACCCCGAACATCGAGACCGTACTGGCGCCCGATGAGATGATCACGGCCGTGGCGCTGCCCTCGCCCCCGCCGGGCCGCCAGATCTACCGCAAGGTGCGCGACCGGGCGTCGTACGAGTTCGCGCTGGTCTCGGTGGCGGCCATCGTCTCGATCGATCAGGGAACGATCAGCGAGGCACGCGTGGCGTTCGGCGGAGTGGCGCACAAGCCGTGGCGGTCCGTCGAGGCGGAGGACGCGCTGACGGGCCGTCCGGCCACGATGGCCACCTACCGCGCCGCGGCCGAGGCGGCGATGCGCGACGCGGTCGGGCGGGGTGACAACGACTTCAAGATCGAGCTGGCCAAGCGCACGCTGTACCGCACGCTGGCGCAAGCGGCCCAGGCGAGCTGAGGAGGCGAGATGATCGGGCAAGCCATGCAGCGTGTCGACGGCCCGCTGAAGGTCGCCGGCCGGGCCGCCTACGCCTACGAGCACTGGGAGGCCGGCCAACCGCTCTACGGGTTCATCGCCGGCGCGACGATCGGCAAGGGCCGCATCATCGAGATCGACACCGAGGACGCCGAAGGCGCCCCTGGAGTGCGCATGGTGATGACGCATCTCAACGCTCCCGAGCAGGGCATCCGCGATGAGTCCATTCCGTTCGAATACTGGCGCGCCCAGCCGGTGCTGACCGGACCGGACATCCACTACTACGGCGAGCCGGTGGCGCTGGTCGTCGCCGAGACCTTCGAGCAGGCCCGGGCGGCGGCCGAGCTCATCGAGGTGGAGTACACGGGCGGCCGGGGGCGATTCGCCTTCGCCGAGCACGAAGGTGAGGCGTACGTCCCGAAAACGGTCAACGCCGGACTGCCCACGGACACGTCAGTGGGCGATTTCGATGCCGGATTCGCCGGCGCGGCGGTCAAGGTCGACCAGCACTACACGACGCCGTATGAGCTCTCCATGCCCATCGAACCGAACGCGTGCATGGTGGCGCCGCGTGATGAGGACCTGATCGTCTATGTCAGCTCCCAGATCGTCGACGCGGCGCAGGCATCGATCGCCAACACACTGCGGATCGACCCGGCGCGGGTTCACGTCTTCACCCCCTTCGTCGGCGGCGGATTCGGATCCAAGCTGGGCATCCACTCCGAGACCATCCTGGCGGCGCTCGCCGCTCGCGAACTGGACCAGCCGGTCAAGGTCGCGCTGACCCGGCAGCAGGTCTTCCAGCTCGTCGGCATGCGCCCCACATCGGACCAGCGGGTCCGACTGTGCGCGGAGCGCGACGGACGGCTGGCCGCGATCGCCCACGACGTCACCATGCACACCAATCCGGACGTGGAGTACGCCGAGCAGACCGCCGCCACCAGCCGCAGCCTCTATGCCGCGCCCCACCGGCTCACCAGTCACCGGCTCACGCCGCTGGACCTGCCGCGTGGGACGGACGTCCGCGCGCCGGGCGAGGAGCCGGGTCTGCTGGCGGTCGAGTCGGCGATGGACGAGCTGGCCGATACGCTCGGGATGGACCCGGTCGAGCTGCGGATCCGCAATGAGCCCACCCTCGACCCCGAGCGAGGCGTACCGTACAGCGACCGGCACCTGGTCGAATGCCTGCGCGAAGGCGCGAGCCGGTTCGGCTGGGAGCATCGTCCCGCCACCCCTGCGAGCAGACGCGAGGGACGGTGGCTGGTCGGCTACGGGATGGCCGTGGCCATCCGGGTGCATCTCCAAGGGCCGGCCGCGGCGCGGGTGCGGCTGGAGGCGGACGGCACCGCCGTCGTCCAGACGGACATGACCGACATCGGCACCGGCACGTACACCATCCTCACTCAGGTCGCGGCCGGCGGGCTCGGTCTGCCGCCCGACCGGGTGCGCATTGAGCTCGGGCGTTCCGACAACCCCACCAGCTGGGGATCCGGCGGCTCGTGGGGCGCCGCAAACTCCAGCACCGCGGTGGACCGGGCGTGCGCGACGCTGCGCGAGAAACTGCTGGCCGAGGCGCACGACGACGCGCGCTCCGCGCTGCGCGGCCTGGACCCGGCAGATGCCGTGTTCTCCGACGGCGACGTCCGCATCGGTGGCGCGTCGGAGCCGCTGAGCGAGATGGTCGCACGCAACCACCCCGACGGTGTGGAGGCAATGGGCGAAACCCGCTTCATGGGCGATGAGCCCAACTACACCAACTACTCGATCCACACCTACGGAGCCCATTTCGCCGAAGTGGGCGTCGACGCGGACACCGCCGAGATCCGTCTGCGGCGGATGCTCGGCGTGTTCTCCGTGGGCCGCCTGCTCAACCCGAAGACGGCCCGCTCGCAGCTGATCGGCGGCATGATCTGGGGCGCCGGCGCCGCCCTCGAGGAAGAGGCCGTCGTCGACCCACGCTCCGGCGCCTTCGTCAACCGGGACCTCGCGCAATACCTGGTGCCCGTCAACGCCGACATCCCCGACGTCGACGCCGTCGTCCTGGACGGATACGACGACAAGGCCAACATCCTCGGCGCGAAGGGCCTCGGTGAGCTGGGCATCTGCGGGTCCGGTGCGGCGGTGGCGAACGCGGTTTTCAACGCCACAGGGGTGCGTGTGCGCGACTTCCCCGTCACGCTGGAGAAGCTGTTGCCCGGACTGCCGCCCATGGAGGACGCCTGAACGCGCGAACGGGACTGTCCCACCTATTAGTGTGTGACATCGCGAAGGTCACCGACTGGCCCGGAGCTGCCATGCCACCGCAGATGAAGCTGTCCGCGATAACACTCGACTGCGCCGACCCCCTGGTGCTGGCAGCGTTCTATGAGCAGGCCACCGGCCTCGAACCGCATCCGAAGTCCAACGCCGACTTTGCCGGTCTCCTCCGTGCGGACGGACTCTTCATCGGTTTCCAGCGGGTGGACGACTACCAGGCTCCCCGCTGGCCCGGCCAAACCGTTCCCCAGCAGTTCCACCTGGACTTCGACGTCGACGACCTGGACAAGGCCGAGGCTTGGCTACTGGATTTGGGCGCGGGCAAGCCGGATTGCCAGCCGAATGAAGATCGCTGGCGGGTCCTCACCGATCCGGCTGGGCATCCCTTCTGCGTGGTGGCCAGAGGCTGATCTGGCTTCGAGAGGCCGGGCAGCCTGGGTTCTGTCCGGCGGATCATGTGAACGCTAGGCTGCGGCGATGGACCGAGTGAGCGACATGCCCGAGATTCTCGCCCGGCCTGCGGATCCGGCCCGGGCGAATGACTACGACAGCTTCGCCGAGGCGTACTCGGCGGAAACCGAGAACAACCTCGTGAACGCCTACTACGCGCGGCCCGCGATGTTAGCGCTCGCCGGAGACGTGGCCGGTCGCCGGGTTCTGGACGCCGGCTGCGGCTCGGGTCCCCTGTCCGCTGCGCTGCGCGAGCGCGGTGCCGTCGTCACCGGCATCGACTCCAGCGCCGGGATGCTGGCGCTGGCCAGGCGGCGGCTGGGTGACGACGTGGCCCTGCGCATGGCCGACCTGGGCGACCCCCTGCCGTTCGCCGACGGTGCGTTCGACGACGTGGTCGCGTCGCTGGTCCTGCACTATCTGGAGGACTGGGGGCCGACGCTGGCCGAGATGCGGCGCGTGCTCAGGCCCGGCGGCCGGCTGATCGCTTCGGTGGACCACCCTTTCGTGGCCTACGCGTTCCAGGATCCTCGGCCCGACTATTTCGCGACCACCAGCTATACGTTCGACTGGACGTTCAACGGGCAGTACTTCCCGATGAAGTTCTGGCGCAAGCCGTTGCACGCGATGACCGATGCCTTCACCACCGCCGGCTTCCGCCTTGCCGTCATCAGCGAGCCGCAGCCCGACCCGGCCGCCCGTGACCTGTTCCCCGACGGCTTTCATGACCTTTCGACCAAAACCACCTTCCTGTTCTTCGTCGTCGAGGTACCGCCGTCGGCTGCCGGCTCGGAGGAGTAGGCCGCGGGGGCCGCCGCTGCGACGGCGTCAAGCGCCGGAGCCGCCCACGGCCGGCCGCCGGAGTCGGCCGACCAGCGCGGCCATGCTCCGCGCGGTCCGGAAGTTGTCCATCTGGAGATCCGCGCCGCGTACGGCGATGCCGTACGTCCTCTCCAGGTGCACCACCAGCTCCATGGCGAAGAGCGAGGACAGCCCGCCGGAGCCGAAGACATCCGCGTCGGCCGACCAGGTTTTCCCGGTACGCAGTTCGAGGTGCCGCAGCAGTTCCGTCTCGATGTCGCCGGGGTCGCCCAGGGGCTCCGGAACCGCAGGGTCCGATGACATGGCCATGCCTATTTCTCCCTCGTACTCGTAGAAGCGCCTTCGATCCGCCCCGGGGCCTCGTCGTCCAGCCGACGCCGGTCGGGGTCGACCGGCGACACAGCCATCCCATGCCCTGTCGCCTGCGCTCACTCCTCCGAGCCGCTCACCTCGGAGCGCTCGGGCCGCGGGGGGAGCAGATCGCCCGAGGGTTCCGTGTAGAACTGCTGCGCCCACTGCCGGTACCGGCCGATCGGACCGTCGCCCTTGGCGAGCCGGGGGCGCGCGACGTGCTCCTGGTGGTGCCACATCAGCAGGTCCGCGCCGGTGTCGACGCTGCCCACCCGTTGCAGGACTTCGCTGAGCAGCCGGGCCAGGGGCAGCACCGCCGGGCGTCCCAGCCAGTCCGGCACCCCCGGGAGTCCGTTCAGCTCCAGCTTCGTGCCGAAGCGGACCTGCATCCGCCCCGGGGCGGTCGGGGTGGCGTGGAGCATCACATAGAGGCTTCCCGCGCCCGCGGGCAGGACCGTCCGCGCCGCGATGGTGGCCAGTCCGATCACCGTGAGCGTGTAGGACTGGTGGAACCCCCGCATCATCGTGTTGCGGGCGGTCGCGGTGACCGTGCTGACCGGTTCCCCCGTCACCGGCAGGCCCTCGATGTCGACCTCCTCCAGACCGTGCAGGGCCGGCAGATGCCCCCAGTCGAAGGCGTTCTCGATGACGTCCTGCGGGTGACCGGCGATGTCGAACGTGCCGTGGCTGAACGGCTGCCGGTCGTCCATCGGGAAGAGCGGGACGTCCCACTGCGGGGGCATGCCGAGGGCGTGCCACCACACGTAGACCGAGCCATTGGCCTCGCACACCGGGTACTGCGTGAGCGACGCCTTCGGCGGCGGCTGGTCGTAGCCCGTGCGCACACAGGCACCGGACGGGTCGAAGGCGAACCGGTGGAAGGGGCAGACGATGTCCTCGCCCTCGACCGATCCGCCGACGCCGAGATGGGCTCCGAGGTGCGGGCATTGGGGCCGGACCGCCCGCAGCACGCCCTTGGCCGTCCGGTAGAGGACGACCTCGGCGCCCGCGAGCCGCCGAGTGGTGAGGGACCCGGCCCGCAGCTCGTCGCTGAAGGCCAGACAGAACCAGCCGTTCGGGTAGGGCCGCGAGGGAGCGTGCAGGGTGTCGGCCGGCTCCGCGGCGTGCAGGCTGATCTCCCGGGAGCCGAGCAACTGCTTCACCAGGGGCTTGAGGTGAGGCCTCATGGGATCACTTCCCGTGCTTCACCGGGCAGGCGGCGGCGCCCGGCTGGGTGGACGGCTGGAGGGAGGCGGACAGCGGTGCGGTGGCGCCGTGCTCCGCGTCGCCGGTGCCGGAGGACCGCCGCTCGGTGAGCCGCAGGCGCAGTCCCCGTGAACTCAGGCTGGTCTCCACCTTGGGCTGGAACGGCTGGTCGCCGACCGGGGACAGCTCCCAGCGGTCGACGATGGCGGTCAGCGCCAGGATGGCCTCGGTGAGGGCGAACTGGTCCCCGATGCACTTGCGGGCACCGGCGCCGAACGGGATGTAGGTGGCCCGGTCGGGCTGGGCGTCGAGCCAGCGGTCCGGGTCGAACCGGTCGGGCTCGTCGTAAAGGTCGGCCCGGCGGTGCAGAAGGTAGGGGCTCAGCACGATGGTGCTGCCGCCCTTGAACCGCACGCCGCCCAGTTCGGCGTCCTCCCGGACGACACGGGTCATCATCCAGGCCGGCGGATACAGCCGCAGCGTCTCGGTCACCACCCGGGAGGCCAGACCGAGCGAGGGCAGATGCGCGGGGTCGAGCTTCCCGCCCGCCAGGACCCGGTCGGTCTCGGCCTTCAGACGGTGCTGGACGTCCGGGTTCGTCGCGAGCAGGTGCAGCGCCCAGGCCAGGGTGATGGCCGTGGTCTCCATGCCGCCGAGGAAGAACGTGAGGGCCTCGTCGGCGAGTTCGGCGTCGTTCAGCTGCCGGCGGCCGTCCTCGCTCTCCTCGTCGACCGCCGCGACCAGCGTGGAGAGCAGATCGGCGTGGTCGGTCGGGTCGGCCCGCCGCTCGGCGATGATCTCCGCGATGGTGGCGGCCAGCCGAGTGCGGGCGTCGTCGTAGCGCCGCTTCTGCCGGGTCGGCAGCCGCCGCAGCAGGGCCGGCGTCATCATCCGGCGGAAGAACGCGCTCACGATCACCGCGGTGTCGGCCAGGCACCGCCGCATGGTCTCCGCCGGCAGCGCGCCGCTGAACATCGTCTCCATGGTGGCCCGCGTCGTGAGCGTCATCATCTCCTGGGTGACGTCGAGGACGTCGCCGTCCCGCCAGGAGCCCGCCTTGGCCGCGGCCGCCCGCGCGAACACCGCGCCGTACCCGGCGAGGCGGGTCGGGTGGAACGAGGGCTGGCACAGCCGGCGCTGCCGCCGGTGCAGGGGATAGGCGCAGGTGGACAGGCCGTCGCCGATCACCTCGCGGATCCGGTCGTAGATCGGGCCGCCCTTGTCGAAGGTCCGGTCGTTCAGGAACACCTGCCGGGTCAGGTCGGGGTCGCAGATCATCACGGCGGAGCTCGGGCCGAGCCGGACGCGGACCATCTCGCGGTATCCGGACAGCGACATGATGAAGGCCAGCGGGTCACGGAGCAGCGGCAGCGCGTGGCCCAGCAGCGGCCACGCCCGCGGGGCGAGCGGCACCGACCCGGCGGAGGCCGTACTCGTGTCTGTCATGGGGAACCTCACTTCTTCGTTGAGTGGCCGTCCGGCACCGCGGTGACGGGATCGCGGGTGATCTCCAGCAGCGCGGTGGTCCAGCGGAAGCCGAGCCCGAAACTCACGACGAGGACCCGTTCTCCGGCCCGCAGCGTGCCGGAGCGGAACTCCCGGTCGAGGGCGAGCAGGACGTCGCACGGTCCGCAGTGGCCGAGGTGCCGGCCGAAGGTCCAGCTGGTGTCGGCGGCCCGCAGGCCCAGCGGCGCACCGCCGAGCAGCAGGTCGAGCACCTCCGATCCGATCGCGATGGGCAGCACACGCGCGATGCCCTCCGGCCGGACGCCGGTCTCCTCGAGGACGGTCTCGACACAGCGGCGCGTGGACTGCCGCAGCGCGTCGATGTACGGCATGAATCCGGTCTCCTCGACGAGGAGCGGCCGGCCGCTGCCGTCGGCCGCCGTCCGGGCCCGGGTCAGCACCTCCAGCTGCGGCTGCGCGGCCTGATCGGTCGCCAGCAGCCGCGCGAAGCCCGTCCCCCGGGTGAGGACGGCGGCGGCCCCGGCGTCACCGGCCAGGTGCCCCATCTCCGAGACGTGGCCCCACCGCTCTGGCCGGAACCGGACACCGGCGGTCACCAGAGCGGCCTTCGCGACCGGTTTGGCGGTGAGGTGCTCGGCCGCGGTGACCAGCGCGGCTCCCCCGCCGTCGCTGGCGGCGCCCAGCTCGATCGCGTTGGTGTCCGGCCCGCCGAGCACCCGCAGCAGATAGGCCGAGGGCGCGTAGTGGTCCTCGTCCTGGAAGTTGGCGTGCACCAGCAGGCTCAGGTCGGCGCCCGTGACGTCCGCGTGGCGCAGTGCCTTCAGGCCGGCGCGGGCGGCCATCTGCGACGGCGTGCTGTCCGTGGAGACGGCGGCCGAGGTGAATCCGTTGAGCGCGACCAGCGAGGGCGGCCCGTTGTCCACCGGCATGTCCCACGGCTCGTGTTTCTGCCGGATCGGCGGTATCCAGGCACCGGTCCCGGCGATCGTGATGTCCTGCCACAACACTGCTGTCTCCTCGGCTGTCACGAATCGGCTGTCACGAACGGACCGGTCGTGGCGCGTCGCCGCGGGGCCGGACGAGTTCTCCGCTGTGGTCCAGGGCGTGTGCGCTGACCCCGGATATCCGGGCCAGCACCTGCCCGTCACCGGTCAGCGCGGTCAGCTCCCCGGTGGCGAAGTCGCAGTGCAGCCGGATGACCGGATGCAGCGCGCTGAGCCGGCAGTCGTCGCCCGGCCCGCCCAGGTCGACCTCGTCGAGTCCGGCCATCGGGCCGACCAGCGGTGGAAGGTCACCGCGCGGCGGCAGCAGCAACAGGTGCACCATGGCGTCCAGCAGGATCGCCGGTACGGTCATCCCGGCCAGGACCGGAGCCCAGGCGGCGTGGTCCAGACGGAACCTGGCGCTGTTGCCATCCGGCCCGCGGGCGTAGTCACCGGTGCCGGCGAACGGTCCGGTGAGCGAGATCGGCGGATCCGGGGAGTACACCGGCATCGCGAAGTCGGGTTCGGGTTCGTGGCCCGAGAAGTCGGGTGGTCCGGCGAGCGCCGGGAAACGGTCCGCGAGCAGCACCCGCGTCTCGCACAGCAGGTCGTTGAAGCGCAGTACCTTGCCGTTCTTGCCGATCCGGTGTGCCGTGATCCGCACGGCCACCTCGGCGCGGTCGCCCGCACGGCTCACGACCCGGGCCTCCACCGCGACGGTGCGCATCGGCCCGGCGAGCCGGACCGTGATCGACGACCGGCAGACGAGACCGCGGAACCCGGTGACCCGCAGTCCGGGACAGAGGGTGGCCGCCGCCGCGGCCGCCGCCTCCAGGGTGAACGTGCCCGCGAGCGTGTACTCACCGTTGACCTGGTGATGCCGCATCCACCGCCCGTCCCGCTCGGCGAGGGTGCCCGGATCCCAGGTCTTGGTGAACACGGCCCAGTCGTCGCCCCGGTACAGCACTCCGTCGAGCAGAGGTGTGGTCAGCTCCGGGTCCGGCGGGGCCGGATCGGGCGCGTCCGGGGCCTCGATCCGCGGCTCGGCGCGGGAGCCATGGGTGCTGATGCCGCGCCGGGCCAGCAGGACGCGTTCCTCCTCCCGGATGAAGAACGCCACTCCGCCCGCCGGCGGCCGGGTCACCGCGGACAGGAACTGCGCGCGTCCCTGTGCGGTGCTGATGTAGGCGTCCATCTTGTTGCGTTTGAGGGTCTCCCGCATGGTGACGCTGCTGGCGACGCCGACGTCGCGCCAGCCGCTCCACAGGACCGCGATCTCGTGGCCGCCCGCCGGCCCGTGCCGCTGTGCCCTTGCGCTCGCGTACGCGAGGTACTCGTTGACGGCGCAGTAGTCGATGTCGCCGGGCGCGGGGGCGAGCGTCGCCAGGGTGCTGAAGTTGCACCAGATCCGGGGCGTACGTCCGGCCAGGGCCCGCTTCAGGTTGCGGTAGCCGGTCGCCTTGGTGGCCCGCACGGCCCGGAAGTCCGTGAGGGTCTTGGCGTGCAGGGCGCGCGAGCGCAGGTCGAGGACGGTGTTGATGAGCAGGTCGATCCGTCCGTGCCGGTCGAGGATCTCGCCGAGGACGGCGGTGGTGCGTTCGGCGTCGAGGACGTCGCACACGCGGTGGTGGACCCGGTCCGGGCCGCACAGCTCCGCCAGCCGTCGCACCGTACGGCGCACCTCCAGGCGCGCCTCGGCCTTCTCGTAGGCGACGCGCAGCTCGCGCACGGAGGCGTCGGGACGCCGTCGGCGCTCGGCGGCCATGAACTCGGCCTGCGATGGCAGCGCGTCGTCGGTGTCCGGCAGCGGGGTGCGGCCGATGACGTACACATGGGGCCGGTCGGTGCCGGTCGCCACCTCGTGCAGCAGCTCGGGAGTGATCCCCCGGGCGCCGCCGAAGGCGACCACGACCGCGCCTGAGGGCAGCGGGACGCCGTCGGACGGGGATACGGGATCGTCGGCCACTGCCAGGGCCAACCAGTCGTCCCCGCGGCAGGCCAGCGTGTGGGTCGGCACCTGGGCGGCGCCCGCCCGCGCCAGCTGGTCCAGCGCGGTCGCCGCGTCCACCGCGTCGCTGATCAGGGTCAGTCCGCCGCACTGCGGCACCTCGGCCCGCACAGAGCGGACGAGACCGGTGAACAGCCCGCTCAGCGGGGGCGGCAGGTCGTCCTGCACCTCTCCGAGCAGCAGCGCGGCGAGCGAGCCGCCGGAGCGCAGTGCGGGCAGCGCCGCCTGGAGCGTGGTGAAGGCGAGGTCCTGAAGGTCCTCCATCCGGGCGGCCTCGGACTCCTCGCACCCGTCGTCGTCGACGGGCAGCCGGGCCAGCACCCGGATGTGGCGCGGGACGAACGGCAGGCCGGTCAGCGCGCCGGGCGCGTCCTCGGGTGGGACATGGGCGGTGCCCGCGACGCCCGGCCGCGGTGACCAGACGGCGGTGTCCGGACCGGTGACCGCGGCGGCGAGGTCGGGGGCGTCGGTGATGACGACGGTGCCCGGCGGGATCGACGGCGTGGCGGGCGCAGCCTGCGGCGGATCGGTCGGCACGAGCCGGAAGGTCTGACGGCGGCCGGTGAACTCCTCGGTGTGCTCCGCCCTGTCCTGCTCCGACCCGGCATGCTCCGACCGGACGGGTGCTGGGTCGGCGTGCGCGGACCCTGCGTGCCCGGATCCGGTGTGCTCCGCCCGGGCGCGTTGGGGTCCGGCGCGTTCGGGTTCGGACTGCTCCGGGTCGGTGAGCGCGTCCCGCGGGCCCGCGGGCGGGGTGAAGCGGATCAGTGGCGAGCCGGTGGCGGCGGGCCGGACCACGGTGTCCGTCTCCGTGACGACGGCCTTGAGAACCGTCAGCAGGGCATCCAGGGAGAGATAGGTGTGTCCGGTGCCGGCCAGTACGGGAAGGGCGTGCGAGGGCGTCACCGGGTGCCGGGGGTCGGCGACGGCGACCTCGGCGGAGAGCGTGCCCAGGACGGGAAATCCGTGCTCCAGCGCGGTCGAGCGCCGGGTGACCGCCAGGACCGCGGCGCCCTCCGCGATGGACCGGCCCTCCGGCACCAGGTGGGCGAGGTGCCGGTCCCAGCCGCTGATCGGCCGCAGACACACCGCGCCGACCAGGGCGAGGTCGCAGGCCCGGTGCCGGAGTTGACGCAGGGCCAGGTCGACGGCGGTGTGCGCGGAGTCCCGCTGGGAGTAGACGCTGGTCCCCAGGCCCTGGAAGTCGTAGTAGTTGGCGGCCCGGCCCGACAGGATGCAGGAGACCGCCCCGGTGAAGTCGTCCTCGTTCAGATCGCCGGGGATCACTCCCTTGGCCTCCGCCATGCCCTTCGCGAGGTACTCCTTGAGCACCTGGGCCTGCGCCGGGTCGGGCAGCAGGTCGAAGGCGGTGGCGCACTCGGCGGCGTGTACCCGCAGCGCCGCCTGGGTGTTGTGCGTGGTCGGCAGCGTCGAGCCCATCACGATCGCCGTGGTGGGCCGCAGGCTCGTGCCCGGCTCGCCGAGCTGTTCCAGCAGCGGGCCGAGCGCCTGGAGCACCATCAGGTGGGCGGCGTCCATGTGCCGCATCGTCAGCGGCGGGATGCGTACGTCACGCGGGGAGGGCAGGGGGTACGGCGTACCGAAGCCGGGCTCCGGGAGCGGCCCGTCGCCACGGAGCCAGGCGGGCACCTGGTCGGGCTCCATGCCGGGAAGGTGGGTGTTCCAGCCGACGACGACCAGGTCCTCCCTGTCGTCGCGCACGTCGGCGCCCCGCCTCCGCGCGGGGGCGGACCGTGGCACGTGGTCGGACAGGACCACGTGCGCGTCCGCCCCACCGAGGCCGAACGACGACACCCCGACGACGCGCGGTCGCGCCCCGTCGGCCGGCCAGGGGGCGTCCTTGACCGGCACGGTCAGCCGCTCGCCGTCGCCCAGCAACGGATGCGGATCGGTGACCACGGGCTGGCCGGGCACCGCTCCGCGTTCGAGGGCGACCAGCGCATGTGCGACCGAGACCAGGCCCGCCAGAACCCCGGTATGCCCGAAGACCTGCTTGTTCGACGTCAGCAGACACGTCCGCTCGCCCGGCCCGAGCCGGGACAGCAACGAGCGGAGCTCGATCTCGTCGCCGACCGGCGTCCCGGTGCCGTGCGCCACGACCCAGTCCACGTCGTCGGCCTCGACGCCCGCGTCGGCCCAGGCACGGGCGATCGCCAACTCCTGCCCACGCGTGGCCGGGGCGTGGATGCCCTTGCCCCGTCCGTCGGCGGCGAGTCCGGTGCCCCGGATGACGCCGAGCACCCGGTCGCCGTCCTCGACGGCCCGCGCGTACGGCTTCAGGACGAGCGTGACGGCGCCCTCGCCGATCAGGGTCCCGTCGGCCGCCCGGTCGAAGGGCCGTACCCGGCCGCTCATCGAGATGCCCTGCGCCCGGCAGAACAGCGTGAACCCGATCGGCTCGATCACCGAGGTGCCACCGGCCAGCGCCACGTCGCAGGAGCCCTCGCGCAGCGCCTTGACCGCCGCGTCCAGGGCGAACAGCCCGCTGGCACAGGCCGCGTCGAGGGTCAGGTGCTGTGTGTCATCGGGGATCAGCCCGCGCAACGCGTTACGGACGACAGACGCGGGCAGGTAGGACTGCGGGTCGCCGCCGTCACCGCCGTAGTGCGCGCTGATCGCGTGGTCGGCAAGCTCCGCCAGCCAGTCGCCGTCCCGGTCGGCGGGGATCGCCTCGCGCACCATGCGCCGGTACTCGTCGCCGAGGACGATGCCCTGGGGACCGAGCCCGGTCTGGTCGTGGATGCCGGTGGTCGCGGTGAGCCAGCGGTCCGTCGGACGCCGACGCACCCCCGCCAGAGCCTGGACGGCACAGTGCCTCAGCCAGCGGGTGGTCCGCGGCCAGCCGGGGTGTCCGATGTTCCCGTCCGGTTCGGCGATCGAGGCGGGGTCCGGCACGAAGTCGTGGAGGTATCCGGCCTCGCGGACGTAGAAGGCGTCGGTCTCCTCGCGGGTGGGAGCCCAGAAGTGCTTCAGGTCGAAGGCGGACGGCTCGCTGGAGAGCAGGACGCCCTCCCGCAGCCGGTCCCAGAACTCGGCGGTGTTGTTGGCTCCGGGCAGTGCAAGGCCGAGTCCGACGACCGCGACGGCACCGGGATCCGCCTCCGCCGACCGGTCCGACACCTCGTTCGATACCTCGGCCGACACCGGGGTCACGACTGGTCGGGGTGTTGGGGGCGGTGCGAGTGACGGTGCGGACGCGGATGGCGCGGGGGCGGGGGCGGGTGCGGAGGCGGAAGGCGCGGTCGCTGGCGGTGCGGGGGCCGGTACGGTCGCGGACGGCGCGGACGCTGTCGGCGCCGATGCCGACAGGACCGGGCGGCGCACGGGCTTGCTCACCTGGTCGGCCAGCCTGCTGTGCAGTCGCAGGCCCTGCATCCCGCCGATGCTGATACCACCGTCGGCGACGAGGGTCTGCCCGGTGATGAAACCGGCGTCCTCGTGGAGGAGGTGCACGATCAACCGGGCCGCCTCCGGCGTCGAGAGGGTGCGGTTCATCAGTTCGTCGGCCACGGCCGTGCCGCCGAACGTCGCCGGACCGTCGAGGTTCACAACGATCTCGCTGGCGACGGAGCCCAGCAGCACGGTGTTGACCCGGATGCCCTGGCCGACCAGTTCCAGCGCGAGATAGCGGACCAGCGACTCCAGGGCCGCCTTGGTGACACCACCGGGACCGTAGCCCGGAACCGGCTGGTGCGCCCCGACGCTGGACAGGCAGAGGATGCTCGCGCCCTCACGTCCCGCCATCAGCTCGGCCGCCCGGCGCGAACAGTGGTAGGCCGCCATCACGTTGGTGGACCACGCCCGCTGCCAGTAGGTGTCGTCGATGTCGAACAGGGGCAGGAACGCCCCGCCCGCGGCGTTGTTGATCAGGATGTCCAGGCCACCGTGGCGCTCCTGGACCAGGTCGAACATCCGGTCGATCTCGCTGGTCTTGGCCACGGAGGCACGGATGAACTCGCAGCTGTGGCCAGCCTGTTCCAGTTCCTCATGGAGCAGCTTCGCCTGGTCGACCGAGTGGAAGTAGTTCACGATCACATGGGCGCCGCCCCGCGCCAGGCGGCGCACGATGTCCGCGCCGAGGCTCTTCGCGGCGCCCGTCACGAGGGCGACCTTGCCCCGCAGGCTGTCGTCCGTCACCCGGCGGCCCCCGCCCGGCCCTGTACGACGCTCTCCGCGATCCGGCGCAGCGTACCGGCGGTCAGCAGCGAGGAGTTCGACCTCAGATCGGGCAGGTCGTACCGCTCGGAGACCCGGCCGAGCAGGGTGACCTGCTTGAGCGACTCCACGCCCAGCTCGGACTCCAGACCGTCGTCCTCGCCGAGCAGGTCCGGCGGGTAGCCCAGGAAGTCACCGTAGAGCGTGCGCAACTCGGCCAGCACCGTTTCGTAGTCCAGCCCGGTGGACGGCGGGGCGACCGCGTCCACCGGAGCGGCCGGCGTGACAGGAGCGGCTGGAGCCTGGGCGGTTGCCGGAGCGGGCGGAGCGTAGGAGATGACTGGATCGGCCGGGACGGGCGGAGCGGCGGCGATGACCGGAGCGGCCGGGACGGGCGGAGCGGCGGGCTCCGCGTAGGACGCCGGGGCGGCGGACACGGGCGCGGAGACCCTGGCCGGCGCCTCCGCGACGGCGACCGCCGAAGGCGGGCCGGCCGGCTCGGGCGTGCTCACCCGCGCGGAGGGCAGGAGCCTGTCGCTCGGCCGTGCCGGCGGGCGTGAGTAGAACGGGCCGATGGCCGTGGAGTCCTCGGCCAGCGCCCGGACGGCTCCGACCGGATCGCTCTCGCTGAGCGGTACGACACACCGCACACCGGGGATCGACGCCTCGACGAACTTGGTGACGACGGGCCACTCCCCGCACTCGACGAAGACGTCTGCACCCGCCGCGTGCAGCTCACGGACCGTCTGCAGCATCCGGACCCGGGCGGTGAGCGCGCCGGCGACCAGGTCGACCGGGTCGTCGTCGCCGACGTCCCGCCCCAGCCAGGGGGAGCGCACCCGCCAGCGTCCGGAACCGTACGCGACCCTCGGCGCGGTCGTCCGGAGATCCCGCGCGGCCTGCGCCATCGCCGGAGTGTGCGTCGGGTGCGGGACGTCCAGGGGAAGGCTCGGCCAGCCGAGCGCGTCGGCCACCCGCTCCACATGCCGGATCAGTTCCTCGGGCCCGCTGATGACACTCTGTCGAGGGGCGTTCTCGCAGGCCAGTACCAGGTGGGGATGGTCGATCAGCCCGGCGAGCGACTCCGCCCGCCGTCCGTCCACGCCGACCGCGAGCATCTTCCCCCGCCAGCTCTGCCGGGTCAGCGCCTGGGACCGGGCGACGGCCAGGCGCGCGGCGTCCTCCACCGGCAGGTGGCCCGCGGCGGCGAGGGCCCACAGCTCCCCGATGCTCTGTCCGACGATCGCGATGGGCTCGACGCCTTCGGCGACCAGCATGTGGTGCGTCGCGAGGCTGACGGCGAAGATTTCCAGATACTGGACCTCGGGACCGCGCCGGTCGCTCGTGCCGTTGTCCTCGATCAGCCTGGTGCTGATGTCGGGCAGTCCCAGGCCCCCGGCTGCCTTGTCGATGCGGGACAGCGCGTCACGGACGGTCTCGTAACGGTCGTGGAGGTCGCGAAGGACGCCCCCGCGCGGAGCGGCCACAGTTCCGGGCATGACGAAGACAGCATCCACCTGTGCATCACCCTCATTTCGGTCCCGGCCTCCGGCGAGGCCTCATCCGCCGACCGGGCTCCGAAACGCCATGACGGCGCGACAAAGCCCTCGACAATACGTTCACTTACTGCGCTATACCGGAGTGGTGGGTCCAGCGAAATGGACCCCGGGCAGAAATTTGTTTCCCTGCGCATTTCGCGTCGTACGGGGCCCGCATTTACGGTATCTGGGCCTCTTCCGGAGCGGCAATGATGTTCAGCCAGCTAGTTTCAGCCTAAATCGATCATGTATTTCGATTTAGCCAATCCCCCACAGGCACCCTTGCCGCCGCGCGAGGTCGCATGCTAATCCCGGCCACCTCGCCGTAAGTACTGCCACCATAAAACCGCTTCATCCCGATTTACTTTCGGACATTCATGCATGATTCAACCGCACAGATGGCATGCTGTGACGATCCGACGGGACCGGGGCCGGTCGCACGGCCGGCGTCGGTCGCGTGCCGCGGCCCGCCCGGTCCGGTCCGGCCGACACGTTCACCATTTCGATATTCGGCCAATCAGCCGACCCATGAGGCAGGGTCACGTTTACCGGCGACACCGCCGAACGGCCAACGGAACGGTGCCTTTTCGACGGCGGCCCGCGGTCCATGACCTGGCCGCCGCGATGACCTGATTCCGGCGGCAGAGACAAGCCGATGCCCGGCAGGCCGGGGGGACCGTCCTCGAGACCGGCGATTCGCCACGGCGTTCCAGGGGTGAGCACGCCGACCACGGAACGGAGCGACCACACTCGCCTCGGCTTCCGCACCCTCCTCGGCCACGAGCGGGTGCGCGGGGCGGTTCCCCGGCCATCGCGCGTACACGGACGCGCGCATCCTGCCTACGACAGAGGCAGAAGCCGCGGGGGCAGCGAAACAACGGTTTCGCTCGACTGAATTACAGGTCGAGGCAGTGGCCCCGAGACGGTCCGAACCGCCGGCCACGAATTGTCACTTACCTTTACCAGAGTGCAACGGGTCCGCGACGACGGGCAGCCGCACGACGTTCCGTAATAGGGTCGGCAACCGCTCAGCGGGATGTGCGAGCCTCCGTATCAGGCGTTTCGCCCTTGGGCCCCGGCGGTACGCAGAACCATGCCAGCCCCGCGGCGGCCAGGTAGGCGAGCGCGCCGATGGCCATGCTGGTGCGCAGCCCCTCCCCGTAGTCGGCAGCCGTGGCCAGCAGGGTGCCACCGAGTGCCACGCCGATGGCGCTTCCGAGTTGGCGGGTGGTGTTGAACAGGGCGGAGGCGGTCCCCGAGTACGCCGGGGGCGCGGCGCCCATGACGGTGGAGGCGGAGCCGGTGAGTGCGAAGGAGGTGCCGAATCCCGCAGCCATCATCGGGGCCACCAGCAGCGGGTAGGCGGGCTCGGTTCCCGCCGCGACCCAGCCGGCCAGCCCCAGGCCCGCCAGAAGCATGCCGGTGAACACCAGCGGACGGTCGCCGGTCGTGCGGGCCAGCCGCCCGGACAGGACGGAGGCGAACATGGTCATCGCCACCGCGGGGAACAGCGCCAGGCCGGTGACGAGGGCGCTGTAGCCGCGCTGATGCTGGAAGTCCAGGCTGGCGGTGAACACCATGCCGTAGAAGCCGAAGTTGAACAGCAGGCCGATGACGGCTCCGCCGCCCAGCGCACGCGAGCGCAGCAGGCTCGGCGGAACGGCGGGCGAGCGGGCCAGCCGCTCGCGCGCCAGGAACGCCATCGTGGCCAGTACGGACAGGCCCACCCCGGCGAGGACGACCGGATCGGACCACCCACGCCGGCCGGCCTCGTTGAGCGCGGCGGTCAGCGAGGCCACTGCCGCCACCACCGCGCACTGCGCCGGCCAGTCCAGAGCCCGGCCGGTGAGCCGGTCGGAGGGTGCCACATGGCGCAGCGTCAGCACCAGGCAGGCGACGCCGACGGGCAGGTTGATGAGGAACACCCACCGCCAGCCCACGGTGGAGACCAGCAGCCCGCCCAGCAGCGGCCCCGCCGAGGCCGCGATGCCCGCGATGGAGCCCCATACCCCAAAGGCCCGCGAGCGGGCGGCCGGAGCCGGATACGCCTGCTGGAGAAGGGCCAGTGAGCCGGGCACGATCAACGCGGCACCGAGGCCCTCCACCACCCGGGCAGCGATCAGGACGGGGGCGCTCGGCGCGAAGGCGCACCCGGCCGAGGACACGGTGAACACCGCCACGCCGGTGCAGAAGATCCGGCGGTTTCCCAGCCTGTCCCCCAGCGCACCGCCGCTCAACAGGAACCCGGCGAAGACCAGGGTGTACCCGTCGGTGATCCACTGGATGCCGGTGAGCGAAGCCGACAGTTCCCGGCCGATCACCGGCACGGCCACGTTGATGACCGTCACGTCCAGGATCACCATGAAGTACCCGGCACACACGGCCAGCAGCGGGACCCAGGACCGCATGCCGGACACGGGGCCGGGCTCAGGAGAGGACGCGGGCTCGCCGCCACCGGCCGACTCCGCGAACGCCACGTCCCCGACTCCGTCCCGCTCACGAAGGATCTACGACAAAGGGCACAATAAGGGATGCTTGGGGTGCGCGGAGGGGATCTGCGGCCCGGATCACGCCGTGGATACTGGACACATGGCCCACCCTCACGAAGATCCGCAGTCCCTCCCCACCGAACTGCGGTCCTACCTGGAGGAACTCGTCCGGCGCACCCGCACGGTGTGCGGGCCTCATCTGGTGAGTGTCTTCGCGGTCGGTTCCCTGGCACTGCGGGACTATCGGCACGGGCGCAGCGACGTCGATGTGACGGTCGCCGTGGAGCCGTCACTGCCCGGACCGGCCCTGCACGACCTGGCCGGGGCCCTCGCCCACCCCCACCTGCCCTGCCCGGCGGCGGGCCTGGAACTGGTGGTCTACGGAACGGATTTCCTCAGCCGCCCCTCCGCCGCGGCCGGGTACCTTCTGGACCTCAACACCGGCCCGCTGCTGCCGAACCGCGCCGACTTCGACGCGGCGCGGTCCCCGGCGTTCTGGTACGTCATCGACCGCTCCGTCGCCCATCAGACCGGGCTCTCGCTGTCCGGCCGCCCCGCGCGGGAGGTGATCGCCGCGCCGCGGCGCCCGGACCTGCTCGCCGCGATCCGCGCTTCCGTCCGTGAGCACAGCGACGGCGAAGGCCACCTCGCGGACAACCGTGTGCTCAACGGCTGCCGCTCGGTGATGTTCTGCCGTACGGGTCGCTGGATGGCCAAGCGCGGGGCGGCGCGGGAAGTCGCCCTGGCCGAGGAGGACTTCCGCCCGCTCATCGAGGCCGCGGTGCGCAGCTTCGAGCGCCCCCGCTCATCCGCGATCCCCCTGCCCGCCGCCGAGGTGCGAACCTTCCTGACCTGGGTACGCGAACGGGTCGATCAGACCGCCCGGGCGACTGGGGCCTGAGCGGGGAGGCCAGGCGAATGGCCCACCGGCAGAACGGCCTTCGCCAACAGCAGACCCGGCTCAGGGCCGCAGCAGGATGCGGATCGGGTTGCCCTCCCGGTCGCGCAGCCGGCGGATGGCCTCGTTCACTTCCTCCAGTGGCAGGATCGCGCTGACCGACCCGGAGATGTCCAGACGGCCCCGGGCGGTCAGCTCGACCAAGTCCTCCAGATGCTCCATGCGATACCCGGTGTGTCCGATCACGGTGTGGCGGTTGCGCACGAAGTGGAGTTCCGGGCCCACGGACAGCGGGTCGGGAGAGATGCCGACGAGCACCAGGCGGCCCCGATGGCCGAGGGCACGCTCTGCCTGGGTGAAGGAGGGCGTGCGCCCGACGCAGTCGAAGGCGACGTCCAGGCCCTTGCCCGCCGTGATCTCCTTCAGCCTGGCCCGGGTGTCATCGTCCGTCGGGTCGAGCGCGAAGTCGGCCCCCAGGGCGAGGGCGCGCTCACGCGCGGCGGGCAGGGGGTCGAGGGCGACGATCGGGGAGGCGCCGCAGATGCGGGTCAGCTGCACGAGGTGGGTGCCCAGGCCCCCCAGCCCCCAGATGCCCACGGATTCGGCCGACCGCAGCTGGGCGGTGTCGATGGCGCCGTACGGGGTGGACACGGCGTCGGCGAGCACGGCGGCGTGTTCCAGGGGTACGGAGTCGGGCACGGCGATGAGCGTGGTGGCGTCGGTCAGTACGTACTCGGCCCAGGCCCCGTCGTAGTGGAAGGCCATGACCTGGAGGTCCTCACAGGTGTTCGTGCCACCGCCGAACCGGCAGGCGGGACACGTGCCGCACGCCTTTCCCGCGCCCAGGACCACCCGGTCGCCCGCCTTCCAGTGCCCGGCGCCATCGCCGACCGCCGCCACCACGCCCGACGCCTCGTGCCCGGGGGTGACCACCGGCAGCCGGGGTGCGATATGGCCGTCGAGCTGGCTCAGGTCCGACTGGCAGATGCCGCACGCGGCCACCTTGACCACGACCTCGCCCGCTCCCGGCCGGGGCACGGGCACATCCTCAACGGTGAGCGTGCCCGCTGCCGTGTCGAACCGCGCCGCGCGCATCGTGGCCGGGAGCGCGTCCGCCACCGCGTCTGCCGTTGAGTGCGCGCCGGAGCGTATCGGTCCTGCGTCCAAGGTCATCCGTGGTTCCTTTCAGGTGCTTCGCCGGGTGGAGCGGCCGGTCACCGCGCCGGTACGGGGACGGCGAGTGATCATGATGCCGCACGCAGTCTGCCCCATGTCGGCGCACCCGCCGACAGACCCTGAGGCCCCGTCACCGATGCCCGTCGCGCAGCAGAGTGTCGACGGTACGGTCGACGAAGGTGGTGAGCTCCTGCGCATCGTGGCGCCCGAAGGTGGAGGCCCACAGGGCGAAGCGGCCGAAGAGGGCGGACCACAGGAGGATCGCGGTCTGCTCGGCACCGTCCGGCCAGCGCAGCCCTTCCTGTTCACATGCGCGGATGGCGTCCAGCCACTGCTGCCACAGCAGGCGGGCCGGGTGCGTCTGACCGGGCTCGCCGAAGCTGGACGAGTTATGACCGAACATCAGGCGGATGACACCGCGCTCGGTGCGGGCGAAGGTGCAGAAGGCGTTCGCCTGGGCGCGGAGGCGCTCGCCGGCGTCGGCTCCGTGGTCGGCCGCCTGGGTGTCGGCGTCGCACATGGCCGCGACGACACGTTGGTAGCCGTCCTCGGCGACGGCGCGGGCGAGCTGGTCCTTGTCGGCGAAGTGCAGATACATGCTCTGGGCGGCGATGCCGACTTCGCGTGCGACCTCCCGGAGGGACACCGGCAGTGGGTTTCCCGTGAGTTTCTGGTCAAGGAGCCGTGCCACGGCAGCCAGAATCTCCGCGCGGAGCCGGTCCCCCTGGCCGCGGGGATTGCGCCTGCGTGTGGTGTCGGTGGCGGTGTCCTCGTTCATGCACCTCATTCTGCGGTACCTCGATGGCCAGTCCTTCTGTCGTCAGGGGTCCGCCCGGCTCACCAGGTGACCGGAAGGGAGTTGAGGCCATAGACGATGGAGTTCTTCTTGAACGGCAGCTCGTCCTGGGCGATGGCGAGCCGCAGCCCGGGGATGCGTTCGAAGAGCCGCGGCCAGGCGACCTGCATCTCCACTCGCGCCAGGTTCTGGCCCAGGCACTGGTGGGAGCCGAATCCGAACGCCACGTGGCGACGGGCGTTGCGCGCGATGTCGAGCGTGTCCGCGGGACACTCGCCCTCGTTGGCGCCGAAGGCACGGGGGTCCCGGTTTCCCGCGATCAGCGAGACGATGACTCCCTCGCCCTTGCGGACACGCTGCCCGCCCACTTCGACGTCTTCAAGGGCCACACGTCGCGGATCGGTGGAGACGATGCTCCAGTAGCGCAGCATCTCCTCCGCGGCGCTCGGGGCCAACTCGGGGTGGACCCGCAGCCGGTCGCGCTGGTCGGGGTTGACCAGGAGCGCCACCGTGCCCAGGCTCAGCATGTTGGCGGTGGTCTCGTGCCCGGCGCCGACCAGGATCCCGACCAGGACGGGCATCATCTCGGGCGCGAACCCGTCCGGGCCGGTGTGGTGGGCCAGCAGCCGGCTGATCATGTCGTCCGAGGGCTCACGGCGTTTGCGCTCGACGAGGGCCTCGTAGTAGGCGAACGCCTCCCGCTGTGTACGAGCGCGCTCGTCGTGGCTGATGTCCAGGTCCGTCCCGGCGTTGGCGTGCCGCTCGAAGAGGTCGTGGTCCTCGTAAGGGACGCCGAGGACGAGGCAGATGGCCCGGGAGGGCAGGGGTAGCGCGAAGTCCCGGATGAAGTCGGCCGGGCCGCCTTTGGCGAGCATGGCGTCGATCAACTCGTCCGTGATCCGCAGCAGGTTCTCGCGCATCGCCTGTGTGCGCTTGACGCTGAACTCCTTGGTGAGCATCTGCCGGAGCCGGGCGTGCTCGGGGTCATCCAGCCGCAGGAACAGACCGCCCTCGTGGTCGGGCTGGTTGGAGTGGACCAGCGGGAAGTCGGGATTGCGCACATCGGCGCTGAAGGACGGGCTGGAGAGGACGGCACGGATGTCCGCGTGCCGGGTGGCCAGCCAATGCGTGGAGCCGTCCCAGATGGTGACCTTGTGGAGACCGCCGGCTTCCCGGAACGCGGTGTGCTGCAAAGGCGCGCTGAACGGACACGTGCGCGGGGCGGGGAAGAACGGTGCTTCCTCGATGGAAGCGGCCTCGGATGCGATGGTCGTCATCTCGCCTTCCTTGCTGCGGAGTTGAAGCGTCGGCGGCCCGGCAGGACGGAAGCGTGGACGCCACCCACACGTCCTCGTCTCCCCCGTACGGCCCAAGCCGCCTGACACTCGTCACCTTACGAGTGTCAGGCTGAGCGAAGCAAGAGGCTGTGGGACCGTCAGAGCCCGGCCACCGAGAGGCCGACCGCGTGTGCACCTCCTGGCGCGGTGGCCGCGGCCACCGCGCCGGCTCAACGGCGGGCTCAGCCTCCACGTGGCAATCACACGGATGTACCATCCAGCACCAACGTGGTGTGCGCCCAGATGAGGGAGCTTGTAGTGGACACTCCTGCCGATAACACCAACCTGAAATCCCAGTACGCGGCTCAGGTCGCCGCCGATCTGGAACGCAACTCCGCCGAGCACGAGCGTCTCAGCTCCGAAATCGCCTCACTGCAACAGCAGTTGGCGGTGCTGGAGGACAACCGGGCGCTTCTGCTCAGCATGCGAGAGACTCTTGGTGACGACGCCGTTGGTGGCGCACCGGAGAAGGGTGGCGTCAGCGACTCCGGGGATGGTCCGTCCGCGACACTGGAGTCCGTGGCGCTGCCTGCCACGCGCAAGCCCAAGAAGAAAGCCGATGCGACCGGCGGAAAGCGGAAGGGGGCGGCGTCAGCCGGTAGCCGCCCGAGCCGCAAGTCCGTGCGCGAAGCAGGCGCGCCCACGCTCCGAGAGCTTGTGCGTGATGACCTCACCCAGCACGGCGAGCCCCGCTCCGCGGCCGAGATCACCGCCACTCTCACCCAGGCTCTTCCGGGACGCGACATCAAGCCCACGGTGGTGCGCAGCACCCTCGAATCACTCGTCGCCAAGGGCCAAGCACACCGCACCAAGCAGCAGAAGTCCGTCTTCTATTCGACTGCCACCCCGAACGGGGACACCGGTGCGGCCGAGCCCAGCGAGGCACGCGCTTCCTGAGAGGCCACGGACGACGAGGCGAGCTGTGCCGCTGCCCGCTCGGCACTCACGCGCGCGCGTGCCACGTTCGGCATCTACGCGAGCGTCTGCCACGTTCCGCGCGGATGGCGGGCGCGGCGACGCTCGCGGAGCAGCACCCGAGCGGTGGTCGGCAGCGGTGGACGGGCGGGGGCGCGGAGGACGCCGGGGCCCTTGGCGGCGGCCGCCGTGGCCGTGAGCTGCTCGATCTCGATCATGGCGCGGAACAGCGGGCGGCCCTCGGGCGGCGCGAGGCCGACCAGGCTCCGGCTGGTGGACAGGGACTGACGGGCCTGGCGGAGCAGGTGCGCCAGCAGGCTCCGGGTTCCGGTGGTGTCCCGGGCGTTCTCCAGGTCGTCGCGGGTGACACCGTGCGCGTCGAGGGTCTCCCGCACCAGGTTCAGGCGCCCGTCGGCGAGATCTTCGGACAGGTCGTTGACGAAGTCCAGGCGCTGACTGCCGTCGATGTACACGCGGCAGGCCTCGCGGTAGCCCACCGCGGTGTCCTCCCCGGCGATCAGCCCGGCGATCAGCATGAACGCCGGTAGCGCATAGGTGTCGACGTAACGCTGGTAGTCCGCTTCGGTGGCGAATCCTGTGAACTCCAGCTCCAGTGGGGCCGCGTCGAGGAAGTCCTCGACCCGGTCGCGCAGCCCTGGGTGGGCGGAAACGGTGTGCAGCAGCGGCCGTACGGCAGCATGCTCGCTTTCATCACCGGCCAGGCCGTCACGCACCTGTTTCACCCACTCCGCGAAGGCCCCGGCGCGCTCCTCGGCGGGGCCGCTGTCGAGGAGGGTGTCGGTGCGATGCATGAAGGCGGTCGCCGCGATCAGATGCGGCAGCAACGGCGGGGGCAGCAGCAGGCGCGCGGCGAGGTAGGAGCTGCGCCGGTAGCCCGCCACCAGTTTCCGCTGGCGCGTATAGTCCTCCCGCAGCCGGGGGTCACTGATCCCCGCGGCATCCAGCGCCGTGCCCCACAGGCCCATGCCCGCCCCTCCCGATGTCTTCATGTCTCCTGGCGGCCGTCCGCGGACTCCGGTGGGACCCGGCCACCAGAACGCTCCCCCGTACGACCAACCGGTGGCAATCCGCACCCGCGTGTGAAAACGCCGTACCTGCGTGCCGCCGTCCGCGGTAGAGGCTACCGTCGCCATCTCGCACCACCAGGCAGACACGGGGCACGCCTCGGTCTCCCGTGCCACGCACTTCGATGCACGCCCGGCCGCCGCGGAGAGCAGCGTCGTGAGCACGACCACGGTGACCCGGGTGGCACGGACCGGGACGCCGAGGCCGGGGGCGGCGTCGTCACCGAGCGTCAGGGCGTTCATGCGGGGGGGGCGAGGAGCAGCAGTCCGGCGAGCCCGATGAGGCCGATGGGCGCCATCTGCACGACGCGGTCGAACCCGTTCTGGGAGATGCTGCCCTGGTTCCACTGGAAGAGGCCCTCCCTCCGCTCGGGAAAGAGCAGGAGCAGCCCTTCGGTGACGGCGGTGAGGCCGAGGGCGAGGGCACTGCCGGCGAGCACGAGCCGGACGGTGCCCTCGCCCAAGCCCGACAGCCCGAGCACGACGGCGGCCGCCACAAGCCCGCCGATGAACGCGACACCGGAGGAGGCGAGCAGCGGGAGCGAGGTGCCGGTGACGGCGGCCAGGCCGAGGGCCAGGCAGGAGCCCGCGTTCACCGCGAGGGTGTCGGGGGATGCGAGGACGTTGCGGCTGACCGCCTGGAGAGCGGCGCCCGCCACTTCCGTGACCCCCGTCATGGCGAGGGCTCGCTCGACGGCGACCCTGCCGTCCGGGTCCGCCTTGCTCCAGCGGCTCCGGTACGGATAGCGGCCGAACTCCACGACGTCCCGTACGGTCTGCCCGCTGGGCATGGGACGCCCCTGGGTCAGCAGGGCGACGCGGCGCGAGAACTCACGAGGGCTGAGGGCCGGCCCGTCGGTGTCGGCGTCCAGGACGAGTGTGGCGGCCCTGGGCCGCCGCAACCGCGCGATCGTGCCCAGGAGCGTCGACTTCCCGCTGCCGTTCGGACCCACCAGCACGGTGACTTCTCCGGGCCGGGCTGCGCTTGGGGCCCGCACGTGGGAGGGGCCGCGGGGCCGGTCCGCACGACGGTCGTCGCCCGGACAGGTCCTCGATGGTGTCTTCACATGATCTTGCCTGGTGCAGCGGGTGCCAACCGTGCCACCGGCGGGAGCGGTGAGTGCTGCGGGGAGGCACGGAATGCCTGGATGACGAGCGCGGCGAAGCGCCGGGAGGCCGCGACCCGGGTGGCCTTCGATGTGGTGTGGATGCCCCTGTTGGCCATGAGCATGAGGATCAGGTCGTCCAGGACGAAGTCGGGGCGCAGATGGCCGGCGTCCTTGGCGCGGTGGGCCAGTTCGGCGATCGACTTCAGTGCGTACGCACGCTCCGCGGAGAAGTCCATCGCGTCGGGGAAGGCCGACATGAAGGCTTCGGTGAAGCCTCGGCTGCGTGCGTGCAGCTCACAGGTCTTCTCGATCACGAGGCAGAAGCCACGCCACGGGTCCGGCTCGGCGAGCCCCTCGTCGACGAAGACGTGGCATGCGCGCATCTCGTCCGCGAAGGCTTCGGTGGCCAGCATCTGCTTGGTCGGGAAACGGCGGTACAGGGTGGCGGGGCCGACCCCGGCGTGCCGGGCGATCTCCCGCATCGGCACGTTCAGACCTTCGGTGGCGAACAGCGCGCGGGCCGCGTCGAGGATGCGTTCGCGGTTGTCCAGGGCGTCGGAGCGCAGGGGGTGAGGCAAACGGTCGGTCACCACTCTCACTTTAGCCAAACGGACGGGGGCGTCCGTTAGCGTCCGAAGGCATGGAAGCCCGGCACTTCTCCGAGTGCGGCCCCTCGGCGCCGGGACGGGGGTCGGCCGGTCCCGACCGGTCCCATTCGATCCCGGCCGCCCCAGGACAAGGAGACGACATTGAAGGCAGTCGCGATCCAGGCGTTCGGACGCCCCGAAGGTCTGGCACTCATCGACCTCCCCGCCCCTACTCCCGCCGAGGGGCAGGTGCTCATCGCCAATGAGGCGATCGGCGTCGGTGGCGTCGACGTCCTGATCCGCAGCGGTGTTCTGGCCTCCTACGGCTTCAAGGAAGGCCATATCCCCGGCAGCGAGGTAGCGGGCACCGTGACCGCGGTCGGCGGCGGCGTCGACCCGTCATGGATCGGTCAGCGCGTATGGGCGTTCACCGGCGTGAGTGGCGGCTACGTCGAACAGGCGATCGCCTCGGTCGAGGAGATCCTGACCCTCCCCGCGAACCTGTCGCCTGTCGACGCGGTGACGCTCGGGAGCTCCGGAGTGGTGGCCCACTTCGGCCTTGCCCATGCCCACTTCGCTCCTGGCGAGTCAGTGCTGGTGCGCGGCGCGGCCGGCAGCATCGGGATCATGACGGTCCAGCTCGCGGCTCGTGGCGGTGCCGGCGCGGTGGCGGTCACGACGTCGTCGGCCGAGCGTGGCGATCGTCTGCGCAAGCTCGGCGCGACCCATGTGCTGGACCGCTCGGGCGAGGGTGGCCAGGACGCCCCCGAGGGCTACGACGTCATCATCGACATCGTCGCCGGTGCGGACATGCCTTCCTTCTTCGGCAAGCTCAACCCGAACGGTCGCATGGTGGCCGTCGGCATGGTCGGAGGCCGGCCGCCGGCGGACTTCGGCATGACGATGATGGCGGCGTTCCAGAAGTCGATGTCCTTCGCCACCTTCAGCGCCGACACCGTGACCGAAGCCGATCGACGTGCGGTGCGGACCGAGCAGTTCGCTGCCGCAAGCCGCGGCGAGCTGCCCATGGTGGTCCATGAGCTGCTGCCGTTGGAGGACGCCGTGCTGGCACACCAGAAGATGGACGCCGGTGAGGTGTTCGGCAGGATCGTGCTGACACCGTGATCGTGGCGGCCGTGGGGCCGTGACAGGGTTCGTACCCCGGGGAAGTTCCCCGGCTCGGTGCAGGGAGGGCGCGTGGAATCCGTGAGCGGGCAGGGCGACGGCGGCACGTGGCCCTCGGGGCTGGAGGAGGCGATACGCGCCACCGCGGCCGACATCGCCACAACGCTGCGCGCCGCACCCGACACCGGGGCTCCGGTGCCCGGGTCACAGTGGACGGTCGGGGAGGCGGCGGCGCATCTGGCACAGGCCAACGAGCTGATGGCGCACCTCGCGGACGGGAGGACACGCAGCTACGGGGACGGCACGCCGCACGGGCTGGCCGAGGCCAACCAGCTCGCGCTCGCCGCGTTCGCCGAGCGCCGGGCCGAGCCGCTGGCCGCCATGATCGTGGAGCAGGCCGATGCCTTCCTCCGGTCGGCGGCCCGGCCCGCGTCACCCGGAGAGCTGATCACGCCGATGGGCCCGATGAGCCTGGACGTACTGGGGTCGTATCTGCTGACCCATATGCTCGGCCACGGCTATGACCTCGCCCGCGCGCTGGGCCGCCCGCATATGATCAACCGGGACCGGGTCGAGCTGACCCTGCCCTTCCTGATCACGGCCATGCCACGGGTGGTCGACACCACGGCCACCGCCGGGCTCACCGCCCGCTTCACCGTCCGCCTCAGAGGCGGCGCCCGCTTCGGCACGACCTTCACCGACGGGGCGGTGACCGTCACCCCGCACCCACCGAGCCGCCCGGACTGCACCATCCTCACCGAGCCCGTCGCCTTCCTCCTGATGGCGCTGGGCCGCCTCGGCCCGTGGGGCGCCGCCGCCAGGGGCCACGTCCTCGCCTGGGGCCGGAAGCCCTGGCTCGCGCCACGGTTTCCCACACTCTTCACCGCGCCCTGATCCGGCCGGGGACCGGATCGGAGCGGACCGCCCTCCCCCGGACTGGGATCGGAGCGGACTGGACTGGGCTGGATCGGACAGCCCGCGGCCACGGATGCGCCGTGGCTCAGGCGGCGCAGGCCGGATGGCCCCAACCGTCGGAGTTCTTGCTGATCGTCTCGCCCTTGGCGTAAGGCGTGCCGCAGCGGCACCGGCCGGGGAACTTCGCCTTGATGGACGCCTTGGAGCGGATGCCTGTCCCCCGCTGTGCCGTGGTCGTGCGCGGGCGCGCCGTGCCACCGCGGCCCGCTGAGCGTGTCGTCGTCCGGGCCTCGGGCGGTGGCAGGGCGGAGCCGAGCGAGGTGCCCGCGGGCTGCTGAGTGCGGGCGGTGTGACTGGCCGCCCGGTCGGCGGCCGCGTTGAACGGGTCCCCGTCGACCTGGTGCGCCGGAACATAGACGAATTCCACCTTGCGGCCGTCCAGGAGCTCGTCGATACGCATCACGAGCTCGCGGTTGGCCACCGGCGATCCCGAGGCGGTCTTCCACCCCTTCTTCCGCCACCCGGGCAGCCATGTGGTGACCGCCTTCATCGCGTACTGCGAGTCCATGCGCACCTGCAGCGGCACGGCCGCCTCGGTGGACTCCAACAGCCTTTGCAATGCGGTGAGCTCGGCCACGTTGTTGGTCGCGGTGCCAAGCGGCCCGGCCTCCCAGCGCTCCACCGCACCGTCGGTGCCCGCGACGACCCATGCCCAGGCCGCGGGCCCGGGGTTTCCCTTCGATGCCCCGTCACACGCGGCGATGATCTGTTCAGCCATACGTCGATACTGCCAGCACCCCTCATCCGGCACGGCGGAGACCTGGTCATCGGCGGTCTGGGGGCTGTGCCAATGGTGGGCCGAGCCGCCCGCTCCCGCTCCTCACGGCCGCAGACTCCCGCTCCTCACGCGAGTCCTCACGCGAGCCGCGGTCGACGTCGGCCGGTCCTCCCTTTGCCACAGGGCGTTCATCGGATCCGCACCGAACGGGCACACTATGTACACGCGTTCGGGCTTCGCGCATGGGAATCTCCCAGAGCTTGTGCCTTGAACATCCGTACTCGCGGCGCCGGTTGGCGGTCCGGGTACACATCTAGGAGAGGACACCCCCCACATCATGTCCACTCATCGCCCGAGCCGATCACGGCGCCTTCCCCTGCTGGCCGTAGTGGCCGTGGCCGGTATCGCCGCTCCTTCGGTCGCCGCCGCCAACACACCGGCCGCGACCGACACCAACCGGCCCACGGCCGTGCAGGCGCTGGACGACACCTACTACCAGGACGCGATGGGCAAGAGCGGCCCGGAGCTGAAGGCGGCGCTGCACACGATCATCAGCGACCAGACCAAGGTGTCCTACGACGAGGTATGGGACGCGCTGAAGTCCACGGACGAGGACCCCGACAACCCGTCGAACGTCATCCTCCTCTACTCCGGCCGCTCCCAGTCCAAGGACGCGAGCGGCGGCAACCCCGACGACTGGAACCGCGAGCACGTCTGGGCGAAGTCGCACGGCGACTTCGGCACGGCCACCGGGCCCGGCACCGACCTGCACCACCTGCGCCCCACCAACGTCACGGTGAACAGCATCCGCGGCAACAAGGACTTCGACAACGGCGGCCAGGACGTGCCCGACGCCCCCGGCAACCGCACCGACGACGACTCCTTCGAACCCCGTGATCAGGTCAAGGGCGATGTCGCCCGGATGATCCTCTACATGGCCGTCCGCTACGACGGAGACGACGGCTTCGCCGACCTCGAGCCCAACGACAACGTCGACAACGGCTCCGCGCCCCATATCGGCCGCCTGTCCGTACTGAAGGAGTGGAGCGCCGAGGACCCGCCCGACGCCTTCGAGGAGAACCGCAACCAGGTCATCTACGACAGCTTCCAGCACAACCGGAACCCGTTCATCGACCACCCCGAATGGGTCGACTCCATCTGGAAGTAGCCCACGGCTCCGCCCCCGCCCCTGTCCCGACGCATGCGCCGAGGCAGGGGCGTCGGCCGCGACGGCCTCCATGCCACCTGGCTCCGGACGGCCGGGGCCCCTGTGGTAGGCAGTCCCCGTGCGTATTCTCTTGCCGCTGCCCGACCGGGACTTCGACGTCACCGAGGTGGCCGTGCCCTGGAAGCTCCTGACCGACCTCGGCCATGAGGTGGTGATCGCCACTGAACACGGCCACGTCCCGCCGGCCGCCGATCCGCTGCTGATCACCGGGGTGCTCTTCGGGCAACTCGGCGCGGAGCCCGAGCCCAAGGAGTTCTACCGGCAGCTCACCGACGCGACCGCCTTCCGTCACCCCCTCGCGTGGGCGAACCTCGAGCCCGAGGCGTACGACGGGCTGATCCTGCCCGGCGGCCACGCCCCGGGGATGCGCCAGTACCTCGGCTCCGACGTCCTGCGCGAGAAGATCGCGGAATTCTGGCGGCTGGACCGCCCGGTCGGCGCCATATGCCACGGCGTCCTCACCCTGGCTCGCACCAACGACCCGGCCACCGGCCGCAGCCTCCTCGCCGACCGGCGCACCACCTGCCTGCCCGCGTACATGGAGCGGACCGCCTACTACCTCACGGCCTGGCGCCGCGGCCGCTACTACCGCACCTATCCGGCCTACGTCCAGGACGAGGTCGTCGCCGCCCTGAACGACCCCGCCCAGTTCGAACGCGGACCCATCGAGCTACGACGCCGCGGCACGGCCACCGACGACGCCCCCGCCTTCGTCGTTCAGGACGGCCGATACCTGTCCGCCCGCTGGCCCGGCGACGCCTACCTCTTCGCGCGGCGCTTCGCCGAGCTGCTCACCTGAACGACCCAACCCCCGCGGCGAACGTATAAACCGGCGCTGCCCCGCCCCTCCCGGGCAGGCCAGGAAAGCGCCGACAATGGCAGTCGGCCCCGGCACATGGGCGGAGTGTCAGGGCCGACGGTGAATACGCTGAGGCTCAACAGCGCTTAGTCGTCAACGCACTTGGGGTACTTCGAGCCCCGGTTGCAGTCGTGGTAGTCGTACTTGCTGACGCGGAACTTCTTCTCGTCGCCACCCTTGGCCGGATCGACAACCAAGTAGAACTTCTTCCCGTCCTTGACCTTGTCGCTGACTGTCCCATCAGGCCCCCGGTCAAAGTCCTGCGCGCACCCGGCGAGTGTGAGGGCTGAACATGCCAGGAGGGCAAGGGCAAGGCGACGCATGTCGTGCTCCGATCAACGTGAGGATTGCGAGACAGTCTAGGGGCCTTTGAATGATGCGCAGGCCAGGGGTGGGATTCACTCGCACTCATGGAAACGCACGGTGTGCGGCGGCGAGGGAAACGGAAGAAAAACACACACCAAAGGCCGTCCGGGATGCGAGCCCGGCCGACGCAAGCCCCTGAGGGTCAGCTGCTGCGCCGGGCTTTCGTCAGCGCCCGGTGCAGCACCTCCTCGGCGTACGCGGGCAGCCGTGCGCCGACGCTGGGGCCGACTCCGTACATGTTCAGGTCGAGGACGATGTTGTCCTGGCGCACCAGCACTTGGCCGCCGCTGTCGAATCGCCGCCAGACCGCTTCCTGCCCGAGTTCCAGGGTCGTTCTGCGGCCGCTGTCGTGCTCTGTGCTGATGGTGTCCGCGTTGCGGAACGCCATCACGGCTTCCTGGACAGCGCTCTGACCCGCTTCCGCCCGCCCGATGGTGACTATCAAGTAGATGCCGGGGGTCATCTCACCGTCTGTGGCCCAGTAGCAGCGCGACTGCGTCTGGCTGAAGGGTTCCCGGGTCGTCGCTTCCGGTCGGGGTATGGCCCGGGCGGCCAGGTGCTCGTCCACCAGTTCGCAGGCGTCGGGGACAGACCGGTGGCGTTCGTCGTCCGGGGTGTTGAGTGTGATGATCAGCCCCGGCAGCATCAGGCAGAGCACGAACGGGGACAGGGCGGGGAGGATCACCTGCCATGGTGAGGGTGCATCGGGTTTCGGGGTGGAGGTCGGCGGGCTCGGCCGGGGTGGTGCCAGCCGGTCCTGGAGCGTGCGGTGCCGGAAGGACAGAACACCGCCGGTCTGGCGGAGAGCGCCACGTTGGCAGGCGTCCTCCAGGAATTCCATCAGGTGCCAGGGGAGACGGCCGGTGGCGGCCAGCCAGAGTCTGGCGACGGCGAACTTCCCCCACGCCGAAAAGGCGAATCCGTAGAGGAGCAGTGCCGCCGCGCCGGCCAGGCACACCAGCAACCAGTCCCCGCCGGTGACCAGTTTCTCGCTGTGAGCGGGGGGCGTCACGCCCGGAGGGTAGTACGTCGTGACCTGTTGGCTCAGGAACAGCGCCAGCGGCGACAGGAGGCACAGCGCCGCGGCGCAGGCATGGCGAGAGTCCGCGAAGGCGCGCGTGCCGGGCAGCGCCAGTACGGTCCGGCGGTCCGAGCGCAGCAGCGCTCGCGGACTGCGGGCCAGGGCGTGGTCGGCGGTGTCCTGCCAGACCGCGCCGCCCACGAGCAGTACCAGCGGGACCACCGCGTACAGCGACGACCGCAGGTCCGCCGCCGTGGCGGCCATGACCACGAAGACCGCGAACGGGACGACGGCTGTCGTCCTCCGCAGGAGGAGGGGGATCCGGCCGCGGGCCCTGAGTGTGCGGGGCTGCGGGGTGTCCACCGCGTCGTCGATGACGGCGATGACACCGAAGAGGGCCGCCACGGCGAACAGGGGCGGCGAACCCATGCCGAGCGGCCCCTCCACGGGCCGGCTGTAGCCGGTGGGGGTCAGCGCCACCAGGCCCATCGCCATGGCCGCGATCACCGCCGCGTGGCGTACCGGCCACGGCAGCGCGCGTGGCAGGCTCCACCAGGTCACCTCCGGGGTGCCCAGGGTCCGGGCGTGGCGGGCGAGGAAGGTGAGCCAGCGGTGTGCGTCCTCGGCGTCCCAGCGGCGCCCCGGGCTCGCGGCGGCGAGGGAGGCGTCGTAGACGGCGGGCACGAACTGGTCGAGGAGGTGTGCCTCGATGGCCGCGCTGTCGGGGAAGCGGCTGGTGTCCAGCAGTTCGGCCGGGTTCCGTCCGGTGTCGCTGTACGCCTTGCGGGCCAGCGACGCCATCAGCGGGGTGGCCAGCGCCTCGCCCAGTACCCGGGCCCGCGCCGCGCGCGCCGGGTCGGTCGTGCGGGGATCGAGCACCTGCCGCCAGGAACTGTCGGCTCTGGGGGACGGGGCGGCGGTGCGGGAGAGATAGGCCGTGAGGTCGGCGAGGGTGAGCGGGCGCACGCTGACTGCGGCGGCGCCGGTGAGCACACGCGCCTCCCCCGCCGCGGCGCGGTACTCGCCCTCGCGGCTGGTGAGGACGATCTGTGCGGCCCGGTCGAGAGTTCCGTTCAGGGTGCGCAGGGCCTGCGGCCGCACCGCCGCGGGCAGTTCGTCGAATCCGTCGAGGATGGGCAACAAGCGGCCGGTGCGCAGCAGTTCGCGTGCGATGTCGCGTGCGGAGGCCGTGCCGGTGGCCAGTGAGGCGTAGCGGGTGCCCAGCAACTCGGCAGCCCACTCCCATAGGTCGGGCTGGGCCTGGGGCCGCCAGGTGGCGAGGGGCAGGATCACCGGGATCCTCTCGCCGGGGGCGCGGCGTTCGAGGCGGTCGAGGCGGTCGAGTGCGAGACGGACCATGAGCACGGACTTCCCGGTACCGGCCGGGCCGAGTACGACGAGCCGGCCCGACGGCACCCGGTCGAGAACATCGGCGATCTCCTCGAACCGCCCGCCGAGATCGACCGGGCCGCCGCCGGTGACGTTCACCCAGTGGTCGATCAGGTCCTGGCGGGCGGTGTCCCAGCGGACCGGGATCGGCGCCGGATCCTGGAGGCGGCGCAGCCGCTCCTCCCGGCCCAACTGCTCCCGTACGGCGCTCGCGAGCCGGTCAGCAGCCGCGTCCAGCTCCGAGCCGGAGAGGTCGCCCCACAGGACCCTGGAGCGGCGGTGGCGCAGGATGGCGCGGACTGCCAGCCACACGCCGAACGTGGCCAGTGCCATTGCCGCCGGCCCGAGCATCGAACCGGGCAGCGCGGAAACGTCCCCGTCGTCCCGTGCCCTGAGCGCGAACAGACCCGCGCCCACCGCCACCGAGCAGCCCGCGAGCAGCAGTTGACCTGCGAGCCGAAGGCCGGTGACCGGGCGGCGGCCGTCGCTGAAGTGGATACCGCCGTAGATGGTGTGCGCCTGGATCACCGTGTGCGCGGTACCGGAGAACTCGTTGCGCGCCACCGGCTCGCCCTGCATGCGCTCCCCCTTACGCATCCCCCCGCACATGGTGACGCAGGCGCCGCGCGGGTGTACAGCCCGGCGGGGCGCCCTTTCGGGCGCGCCACCGGTGGCCGACTCCCCCCGTGGCTAGGGGCGGATATAGGGCCGGGTGATGATCTCCATGTTGTGGCCACCGGGATCGTCGAAGTACGCGCCACGGCCCCCGAAGAGACGGTTGATCCGTCCGGAGTCGGTGTGGCCAGGATCGGCGTAGTAGGTGACGCCGACCGCTTCCAGGCGCGCGATCATGGCGTCGAACTGCTCATCGGGCACGAGGAACGCGTAGTGCTGCGGCTGTATGGGCTCGTCGCGCTTCTCGTAATAGTCGAGCGTCACGCCGTTGCCGAGATCGACGGGCAGAAACGGGCCCAACGGGGCGCCGACCTCCACCCCCAGAATCGCGGCGATGAACTCGGCGGACAGCTGCCGATCGTGGGCGTAGACGGCGGTGTGATTCAGCTGAACGACGGTGGCCCGGGGCTCGGAGTCGTGTGGGGGCTGCGTTTGGTGGGGCATCTGTGGTGTGTCTCCGCATCGTGGAATCCGCCGGAACCGGCGCCACGTACGGGCGCCAGGAGGAATGACACGGAGGAAGGGGCGGGGCTCTGGCCCGCCTTGGACTCACGCCGAGGCCGGGCGCCTCACTCGTGCGTGGCCCATGGCCGACCCGGCAGTCACCTTGCTGACTCTAGCAGCGCCCGCCCCTCCGGCCCCAGGGGCAGTTGGCGGTGGCGCAGGGCCGTGACGCGATGCGGGGGCACTCGTTGATCCGAGCACATGTCCGAACGCCACGCTGTCCGACCCATATGCCACCAGGCCGAATCGCTCCCTTGCGCCCCCGACGGCACTCCGGCTCCGTCCCCTTCTGTTGCCCCGCTCCCCTCCGTATGCGAAGGCGGTCCCCATGCCCACGACTGCTGCCGACCCGCGTCAGACGGCCGCGCTGCTGCTCAACCGGCGCGGTCAGTACCTGCTCCATCTCCGCGACGCGCACAAGCCCATCTGCGACCCGGGCACCTGGTCGCTTCCCGGCGGCGCCCGGGAGGGGGCCGAGACGCCTTCGGAGGCGATCGCGCGCGAGCTGATGGAGGAGGCCGGGCTCACCATCGACGGGCTGACTCCGTACACCGTCGTCGAGTGCACCGGGAGAGACGGCGTCGCCACAGGACATATCCAGGTCTTCCTGGGGTGCTGGGACGGTGATCCCGCGCGCCTGCCGGTGACGGAGGGCATCATGTTCGCCTTCTTCGACGCCTCGACCACCGCACAACTGACCATGGCGCCCTGGGTGGCCGACATCATCGCCCACCACCAGGCGGACGCCGTCATCCCCGCGCCCAGGGGGCCCCGGCGGGCACCCGACGCTCGCCGCGGCGGGCGGGCCGTGCCCCATGTCGTCGGCGTGCATCTGTATCTGGAGCGCGACGGCAAGGTCCTGCTCGGGCTTCGCCACCCCGACTCGGCGTACGCGCCATCCACGTACCACTTCCTGGCCGGCCACTGCGAGCAGGAGTCCGCCGTCGCCTGCCTGATCCGGGAGGCCCAGGAGGAGGCGGGTCTGGTGATCGAGCCCGAGGACGTGGAGTTCGCGCATGCCGTTCACCTCATCGACGCTCCCGGCACCCAGCCACGCATGCAGATGGTCCTCCGCGCCCGGCGGTGGCGGGGCGAGCCGGAACTCCTGGAGCCGGACAAGTGCGTCGGCTGGGACTGGTGGCCGCTGGACGGCCTGCCGGAGCCGACCGTCGCCTACGCCCGGGCCGCGATCGCCGGGATCAGGGCGGGACGCCTCTACACCGAGATGGGATGGAGCTGACCCCCGGCCGCATCGCCCCACGTGTCGTCGGTCCCCCAGCCCCCGGTTTCGGTTCCTTGGGGCCGGGGACGCGGACCACATGGCCGCTCGGCGCCACGGGCCAAAGCTGCTGCGCAAGGCCCTCACCGGGCTGCAGACCGGCGACCGAGAGGAGACCGGCGCCCTGTATGTGCGCGCCCACGACGGTGTGGTTGCGCCGCTCGGGCCCGCATGGGGTCGCCGCCCTGGACGGTGCCGAAGCGCTGGCGCTGGGCCGTGATCCGCATTGGGCGTCGGCCGGTGCCCCCGTCAGCGACGCGCTGGCGAATGCGTTGCCCGTCGGAATCTACCGGGCGTTGGGCCGGTCCTCCCTCGCGGGGATCGCCCAAGCCCATCACGACCACCGCGGCCTGCCCGACGTCATCGTCCTCGGCCCTCGCCGGCACCCGCCCACGCACGCCCCTCCCCCACGCCCACAGGGCCGGGAGCGCCATGTCCGATTTCCGCCAGCACGCTTCCCCTGCCAGGGCGCACAGTGGAGGTGTGATGAGCGACGACAGCAGGTACGAGGCGGTGTGCAGCCGCGACGCACGGTTCGACGGCGAGTTCTTCTTCGGTGTCGCCACGACCGGGATCTACTGCCGACCGAGCTGCCCCGCGACCACGCCCCGGCGCAAGAACGTCCGGTTCTTCCCGACCTCGGCCGCCGCGCAGGGCGCGGGGTTCCGGGCCTGCCGCCGCTGTCGGCCGGACGCCGTGCCCGGCTCCGCCGACTGGAACGCGCGGGCGGACGCCGTCGGCCGCGCGATGCGGATGATCGGGGACGGGGTGGTGGACCGGGAGGGAGTGGCCGGGCTCGCGGCGCGGCTCGGCTACAGCGCCCGGCAGGTGCAGCGGCAGCTCACCGCCGAGCTCGGCGCCGGGCCGGTCGCGCTCGCCCGCGCGCAGCGCGCCCACACCGCGCGGATCCTGCTGCAGACCACCGCCCTGCGGGCCTCGGAGATCGCCTTCGCGGCCGGATTCTCCAGCGTCCGGCAGTTCAATGACACGCTGCGCGAGATCTACGCCGCCACCCCCACCGAACTCCGTGCCGCCCGGCCCGCGAAGTCCTCCCTGTCCGGGCCCGCGGTGGCCACCGGCGGGGTGCTGGGGACGAACGGCGGGACGGCGGGGGTGCCGCTGCGGCTCGCCTACCGTGGCCCGTACGACACCACGCAGGTCTTCGACTATCTCGCCCGGCGCGCCCTCACCGGCCTGGAGGAGATGGTGGGCACCCCAGGCGCCCGGACCTACCGCCGCACCTTGCGGCTGCCGCACGCCTGCGCGATCGTCGAGATCGACGAACGGCCCGGCGACGGCTGGCTGGAGTGCCGGCTGCGCCTGACCGAGCTGCGCGATCTGACCACCGCCATCCAGCGCATCCGGCGCCTGTTCGACCTGGACGCCGATCCGTATGCGGTCGCCGAGCGCCTCGGCGCCAACGCCGCACTCGCGCCCCTGGTGGGCGCGCGGCCGGGGCTGCGTTCCCCGGGCACCGCCGACCCCCATGAACTCGCCGTGCGCGCCGTGCTCGGCCAGCAGGTCTCGGTGGCCGCCGGGCGCGTGCTGGGCGATGCGCTGGTCGCCGCGTACGGGAAGCCTCTGGCGCGGCCCGACGGCGGGCTCACGCATCTCTTCCCGCGCGCGGAGGATCTGGCCCAGGCGCCGCTCACCGAGCTCGGCATGCCGGAGAGCCGACGCGCCACGCTCCGCACGCTCGCCACCGCGCTCGCGGACGGCACGGTGCGGCTGGACGCCGGGGCCGACCGCGACCGGGCCGAGAAAGAGCTCCTGGGGCTGCGCGGCATCGGTCCCTGGACGGCCGGTTACGTCCGGATGCGGGCGCTGAGCGACCCCGATGTGCTGCTGGAGTCGGATGTCGCCGTGCTGGCCGGGGCCCGCGGCGCCGGGGCGCATCTGGAGGACTCCGAGGGCTGGCGGCCCTGGCGCTCGTACGCCATGCACCACCTCTGGAACGCCCCGCGGGCCCGGCCCGAGTGAGCGCCCCCGAGCGGAACCGCGCCCACCAAGTCGTCGGTACGGCGGTGTGGGTGATGGCGGCGGCGGTGACGTGTGTTCTCAAGGTGCGCGGGGCAGGACGGCGTACCGCATGCGCGCCGGGCAATCCGCTGCCGGGCCGGTGAGGGTGCGCGGGCTCAGCCCGCCGCCAGGTCGCGGGCCCTGCGCAGCCCGGCGGTGACATCGGCGAGGGTGGCGCAGTCTCCCACCGCCGCCCCCGCGGGCAGGACGAGATCCGTCGGGGGGCGGCGGGCGGCGACGGCGTCGGCCAGGTCGGACAGCGCGGCCCGCAGCCGGGCCGCGAGGGCGGGCTCGGGCTGCGGGGCGCCCTGATCGAGGCGTACGCCGCAGGCCGTGGCCGCGTCCACGATCTCCTCCAGAGCGAAGACCACCGGCGCCCATGCCGCCAGGTCCCGGCCGAACGGCGGGTGTTCGGCGCTGGCCACCTCCACCGCGCTGCGCGCGTCGGCGAGGGCGCGGTAGGCCTCGCGGCGCAGCCGCAGCCGGGTGGCATACGGCGCTTCCGCGGTCAGCACCCGGTCCAGGTGGTCGCGGGTGGCGCGGACGGCGAGCGACAGTCGCACGGACACCTGGGCGCGCGGCCCGCCGAGTCCGGGCAGCGCTCCGGCGGCCAGCACCACACCGCAGGCCAGCAGCGTGTCGGTGAGCCGGGTGAACCCGGGGTCGGTGTCGCCGCCGAGGTAGACGAGGGAGAGCAGAAGCGGTGTGAGCACGGCGGTCTGCAGGGCGAAGTGGCGTACGGAGACGGGGATCAGCGCGGAGCAGACCGCCGCGACGACGACCGGCCAGATGGCGGGGGCGCCCGCATCGGGAGTGGCGCCCGCGCCGGGGCTGAACAGCGTGGCGAGCCCGCCGAAGGCGGCCACGCCCACGGCGGTGCCGAGCGCGCGGGAGACGGCCCGGGAGACCAGCGGGCCCATGTCGGGCTTGACCAGGAAGGCGGCGGTGGCGGGGAGCCAGTACCAGTGCTCGCCCGGCAGTTGCTGGGCGAGCACGGTGCTGACGCCCACGCACAGGGCCACTCGGGCGGCGTACTCCCGGCCCGCCGGGCCGAGCGCGCGGCGCAGCCGCTGCCGGTGGCCGGGGACGACCGCGCCGACGGGGGGCGCCGGTTCGCCGTCGAAGACCCGGGCGGCGAGCAGCACGGCCCGGTGCATGGCCACATTGCCCGCGGTGTCGGGTACGGGGGCGGGCAGCCGGCCCGGTGGCAGTCCGGTCCGCACCGAGCGGGCCAGTTGGGCGGGGGTGCGCGCGACGCGGTCGGGTACCGGTCCATTCTCCCACAGGAGGGTCAGGACGCCTTCGCTGAGTGCTCCGGCCACCGCCAGCCGGTCGCGCAGCCGCCGCTCCTCCTCGTCGAGGCGGTGGAAGGGGAGCCGGTGGGCGTAGAGGGCTCCGTACGCGGCGTCGTAGGCGGCGGTCAGCCGGCGCCGGGCGGCCTGGCCGCCTTCGGTGCCGACCGCCGTCATCAGGTCGGCCAGGGCGTCGTATACGGCGGCCACCGTTTCCCGTTCACCGGAGGGCGCGGTCTGACGTGAGGGGATGACACGTGGCAGCATCGTGGCCATCGCGATCACCCATACGGCGCCGATGAGCAGCAGGCCCGCCTTGACCGGCGGGGGCACCGGGACGGGCATGCCCGCGCCGACCACGGCGAGCACCATCAGCTGCACCCCGGCGGCGGAGCTGACCGGCCCGATGGCGCTGATCGCGCCGGAGACCAGTCCGACGGCGGCGAGGGCGAGCGCGATCCATATCCCGAGGCCCAGTGTGCCCAGCCAGGCCCCGGTCAGCAGGCCGACGGTCCCGGCGAGGGCGGGTAGGCCGATGCGCACGATCCGGGTGGCGCGGGTGGCGGGGCGGTCGTTGACATGGGCGAACATGGCCCCCAGCCCGGCAAGCATCCCGAAGGGCAAATGTCCCGACGCCACGCCAACGGCCACCACCGGTCCCACGCCGAGGGCTCCGCGGGCCACCGCCGCCCAGGGTATGGGGTCCCGCAGCGCCCGATCCCCGCGCAGGGGGTGCGTCAGCCAGTCGGGCGGTGTGGGCAACGTGCGCAAGGATCCTCCGTGAGGTGGAAATCGTGGGCCTCTTCGAACCGTACGTGAGCAATGCGGAACTTTCGTAACCTGCGTATTTCCGCCATGTGAGGCGCTGATGCCCCACCTCGCGCCACGGCGGTCCGCGACCCGGATACCCGGGTGTGACCTGGTGGTTTGGACGGACTCCCCGGGTCGGCCGGACGGCCTGCCCAGGGTGCACATGCCAGGCTCATATGTCTCGCTGCGTGGCCAGCTTCTTGCGGAGCGTGTTGTGCTGGGTACGCAGGAGAACTAGCCTCCCTTCCGCCCGTTACCGAACATTCGTCTGGTAACCGACTTCCGTTGATCCCCCAGTGCCGGAGAACGCCATGCAGGTGACCTTGCATCAGGACAAATGCGTCGCCTCGGGGCAGTGCGTGCTCGCCGCCCAGGACGTGTTCGACCAGCGGGACCTGGACGGTGTCGCCGTCCTCCTCGACGATCGCCCGCCGGCGGAACTCCACGACGACGTGCGTCAAGCGGCCGCCGTCTGCCCCGCCCTGGCCATCGCCCTGGCCGACGCGTGAACACACCGGGGAACGTCGTGGTCGTGGGCGCCTCGGTCGCGGGGCTCACCGCGGCCGTCACGCTGCGCACCCTGGGATACGACGGAAGGCTCACCCTCATCGGCGACGAGCCCCACACCCCCTACAACCGGCCGCCGTTGTCCAAGCAGATCCTGGCGGGCACCTGGGAGCCGGACCGGATCAAGCTGCGCACCGACGAGGAGCTGTCCGACCTCGACGCGCGGCTGCTGTTCGGCAAGTCCGCCACCGGTCTGGACACCGCCGCCCGCCGGGTGGTGCTGGAGGGCGGCGACAGCGTCTCCTACGACGCCCTGGTCATCGCCACCGGCGTCACCCCCAACAGCCTGCCCGGCGCCCACCATCTGGCCGGGGTGCATCTGCTGCGCACCCTCGACGACGCCCTCACGCTGCGCGCCGATCTGCGCCACAAGCCCGATGTGAAGGTGGCGGTGGTCGGTGCGGGTTTCCTCGGCTCGGAGGCCGCGGCGGCGGCCCGCAGGATGCAGCTGGACGTCACCATGATCGACCCCCGGCCGGTGCCGATGCGGCGGCAGTTCGGCGACCGGATCGCCGGTCTCGTCGGGCGGCTGCACACGAAGAACGGCGTGTCCATGCGCTGCGGCACCGGGGTGCGGCGGTTCTTCGAGTCCGGCGGCCGGGTGACCGGTCTGGAGCTGACCGACGGCACGCTGCTCGACGCCGATGTCGTGGTGGTCGCCATCGGGGCCGCCCCGGCGATCGGCTGGCTGGCCGGATCCGGACTGGAGCTGGGCAACGGTGTCGAATGCGATCCCACCTGCCGTGCCGCGCCCGGTGTCTACGCGGCCGGTGATGTCGCCTCGTGGCACAACGACCACTTCGGCTGCCGGATGCGGCTGGAACACCGGCTGAACGCGACGGAACAGGCCCAGGCCGTCGCCCGCAATGTGCTCGGCGAGGGCCAACCGTTCGCCCCCGTGCCGTACTTCTGGACCGACCAGTACGACGCCCATATCCAGGCGTACGGCATATTCCCCGCCGATGCCGAGCTCGCCGTGCTCCACGGCGAGCTCGAAGGCGGCCACTTCGTCGTGGCCTACGGACACCGCGGCCGGGTGGTCGGGGTGCTCGGCTGGAACAGCCCGTGCGAGCTGCGCAAACTGCGTCAACTCGTGGTCGACCGGGCACCATGGACATCGATCCTGCCCACCCCGCCTGCGGTGTGGCCCGGCCGACACCTCTCGGCCAGTCTCCGGTGACCGCGACGTCAATTTCCGGCCATGCGCTCTCGCGACCCTGGCGGGGTGCTGCGTCGTGTTCTCGTCCAAGGTGTCGCCGTCGCTCCGGGTCACTGCCGGCTTCTCGGGCTCGCTGGGTCAATGGCCCTGGCGGCGGGCGGGGCGGCGGCCGGAGCGCTGCCGGTGGGGGACGCCCTCACCCCTGACTCCCAGAGAGAGGCGCTCGGGCTGATCAGCACCTATTTCGGGCTGGTGCTGCTGGTCGCGGCGTGGTGGCTGCTGGGGCGCGAGGTGCGCGGACCGCGGCCGCCCGGGCCCCGCTCCCTGCTGCTCACGCTCGCCACCTGGGCGGCTCCGCTGCTGCCCGGGCCGCCGCTGTTCAGCCGGGATGTGTACAGCTATCTCGCCCAGGGCGCCATGGTGCACGCCCGCATCGATGTCTACACCCACGGCCCCATACGGCTCGGCGGGCCGCTGGCGGACGAGGTGGCGCCGGTGTGGCAGCACACCCCGACGCCGTACGGCCCGGTCTCGCTGGCCTTCGAATCCGCCGTCGCCCACGCCTCGCGCGCCGAGCCGTCCCTCGGGGTGATCGGGCTGCGGCTGATCGCGCTGCTCGGTGTGGCGGTGATGGTTCTGGCGCTGCCCATTCTGGCCCGCCGCTGCGGCACCGACCCGAGCGCCGCCCTGTGGCTGGGGGCGCTCAACCCTCTCCTGCTGCTGCATCTGGTGGGCGGGGCGCACAATGATGCCGTGATGCTCGGGCTGCTCGGGGCCGGGCTGGTGGCCGCGACGGGCCGATGGCCGGCCTGCGGCGCGGTGCTGGTCACGCTCGCCGCCCTGGTCAAGGCTCCGGCCGCGCTGGGGCTGCTGGCGGTGGCCACGCTATGGGTGCGCCGGGTGGAGGGCCGCAGGCGCCGCGTCGGCGCCGTGGCGGCCACCGGGGCGCTGGCCCTGGCCACCACTGGAGTGGCGACGGCCGTCGCCGGCACCGGCTATGGCTGGATCTCCGCGCTCACCACCCCGGCCTCACCGGACAACTGGGCGCTCACCAGCACCCTGGGCCGCGCCACCGGCGCCCTGCTGCAGGCCGTCGGCAGCGGTCTGGCTCCGCTGGCCGCGCCCGCGTGGCACGGTCTGGGGCTGCTGGCCACCGCCGTGGCCGTAGGGATCGCCTGGCTGCGTCCACCCCGCCCCCGGCCCGTGTACGCGCTGGGGCTGAGCCTGATGGCGGTGGCCGTGCTGGGCCCGGCGATCCGGCCCTGGTACGTGCTGTGGGGGCTGTTCGTGATCGCGGCGGCCGGGCCGGGCGGAACGGTGCGCAAGGCAGTGGTGGCCGGGAGCGGGGTGCTCACGCTGGCCGTGCTGCCCAACGGGTTCGCGCCCGATTCGCGGCAGCTGACGTTCGCCGTGTGCGGGGGCGTGCTGGCGGTGTGCGCGCTGTGGTGCGCACGGCGCGCACCGGGGTTCGCCACCGGCACCCCGCTCTCCGCCCTCCACGGCGGCCACCGATCGGAGCGTTCGGCATGACGGGGCCCACCACATCTCGCGGACGGCTGGTACTGGCGCTCGCCCTCACCGTGGCGGTGGGGCTCTTCCTGGCCTTCGTCCCGCTGCACCGCGACTGGTTCGACCTGAACGTCTACTACGGCGCCGTGGGCCACTGGCTGCGGGACGGCCGTATCTACGACTTCACCATCCCCGGCGCGGACGGAGCCGACTACGGCTTCACCTATCCGCCCTTCGCCGCGCTGTGCATGCTGCCGATGGCCCTGTTCGACTGGCCGGCCGCGATCACCCTGAGCATGGTGCTCAACGTGGCGGCCTCGGCCACCCTGCTGACCTGGCTGATCGGCCCGATCGTCCGCCGGCACGGCTGGAACAAGTGGTTCGCCTTCGTGGTGGCGGCCTGTCTGTTCGCCCTGCTGGAGCCGGTGCGGGACACCTTCAGCTTCGGGCAGGTCAATCTGCTGCTGCTGGTGCTGGTGTTCTTCGACGCCTGGCTGCTGTCCACGGGGCGCGGCCGGTTCGCCGGGTGCGGTATCGGACTGGCCGCCGCCATCAAGCTCACCCCGGCGATCTTCATCGGCTATCTGCTGATCACCCGGCGCTGGCGCGCCGCCGCCACGGCGACGGCCACCGCCGCGGCCGCCACCCTGCTCGCCCTGGCGGTGGCGCCGGGGGCCTCACGGGTCTACTGGACCGAGGCGCTGTGGGACACCGACCGGATCGGTGTGCTCAGTTACGTCTCCAACCAGTCGTGGGAGGGGGTGCTGGCCCGGCTGGTCGACCCGGTTCCGCCGAGCGGTGTGGTGTGGGGGCTCGGGGTGCTCGCCGTGCTGGCCGTCTGGGCGCGCCGGGTGCGCTGGGCGGCGGCCGCCGGGGACGAGCGGGCCGGATTCGCGCTGACCGGGGTCGCCGCCTGTCTGATCAGCCCGATCACCTGGGTGCACCATCTGGTGTGGCTGATTCCGGCCCTGGCGGTGCTCGTCGACAGCGGGCTGCGGCCGGACGCACCACCGGCCCGGCGCAGGCTGCTGCTCCGGATCTGTGCGGTGGTGTACGTGCTCCTCTGCAGCAGCGTGGTGTGGCTGTGGCGGTTCGACTCCACCGGGGTGGACGGCTTCCTCGGCAGCAACGCCTATGTGTGGATCTGCCTCGGCCTGCTGATCGCGCTCCCGCTGCGCGGCGGGCGTTCCGCGAACATGCTGAGCCAAGAGCCGTATCCGGCACGTATCCCATGACCAGAGGAGTGTCCGGACCGATGCCTGATGTGATGCCGTGCCCCACGGGGCAGCCCCTGGACCAGCCCGAGGAGCACCCCAAGGAGCGGGCGGGGCGCTGGGCCCTGCTCCGGCGGCTGCCGCTGCGCCGGATCCTGTGCCTGCTGCCGCTGCTCGTCGTCGGTTACTGGGTGGTCCAGCACCGGTCGCTGATCGGCTCCGGGGCCCGTCAGATGTTCACCGCCAATCCGTACTGGCTGCTGACGGCGCTGGCCACGACCGGGCTCGGCTGGGTGGCGGTGTCATTCGCCCGGCAGGGCACAGTGCTGGAGCGGCTGCCGGCCAGGCGGCTGTTCGCCACCCAGTTCGCCGCGGGAGCGGCCAATCATCTGCTGCCGTCGGGGATCGGCGCGAGCGCGGTGAACATCCGGTTCATGACCGGCTGCGGGCTGCCGCCCGCCCGTTCCTCGGCGGCGCTGGCCCTGTACTTCCTGGCGGAGGCCACGACCCGGGTGGGGCTGCTGGTGGTGCTGCTGCTGGTGTTTCCCCAGGCGCTGCGGCTGGGCCCGCTGCTCCCGGAGTCGGTGAGCGGGATGGTGGTGGCCGGCGCGGTGGTGGCGGCCGGGGCGCTGGTGGCCGGAGTGGCGCTGATCCGTCCGGTGCGCAGGATCGTGGTGAGGTTTCTCCGCACCGCGATGGCCGACGCCCGGTCGCTGCACATGCGGCCGTCCAGGGCGCTGGCGCTGTGGGGCGGTTCGCTGGCGTTTCCCCTGCTGCAGGCGGCGGGGCTGGTGGCGGTCGCCCTGGCGCTGGAGCTCGAGGTGCGGCCGGCGCATGTGATGCTCGCGTATCTGGCCGCCACGGCGGTGGCCGCGGTCGTCCCCTCCCCCGGTGGTATCGGCTCGGTCGACGCGGCGCTGGTCATCGCGCTGGTCGCGGCGGGGGCGCCGGTCGAGGCGGCCACGTCCACGGTGCTGGCGTACCGCTTCATCACGGTATGGCTGCCGCTGATCCCCGGGGCGCTGGTGCTGGGCGGGCTGGTGCGCTCGAAGATCGTCTGACCCGGCGGGGTCAGGGCCGGCGCAGGGTGAGGACGTCGTCGGGCCGGACGTCGATATGCGAGCCGAGGCCGGATCCGGCCTGGTCGAGGGTCGCGCCCAGCCATGCGGCATCCTCGTGGCCGGTGTGCTCCAGCCGCATCCGTCGTGATCGCAGGGGCACCATGCGCAGGCTCATCAGGCGGCCGGTGTCCGGGTCCACCTCGGGGAAGTAGAGCAGCCGCAGATCGTCGCGGTACTGCTCGTGGCCGCCGATGCCCTCGTAGTCGTCGACCACGTCGCCGCAGCCGTAGAGGATCAGCTTGCCGCGGTACACCTCGAGCGGGCGGGGGTGATGGGAGGAGTGGCCGTGGACGAGGTCCACACCGCCGTCGATCAGGGCATGGGCGAAGTGGATCTGGTCCGGTGAGACGCCGTATCCCCAGTTGCCGCCCCAGTGGACCGAGGCGACGGCGATGTCGCCGGGGTGGCTGAGCTGCCGTACGCGGTCGGTGATCGCGGCGGCGCGGGCGTCCGACAGATCGGGCAGGAAGTCGACCCCCGGCCGGTTCCCGGCCGCGGCCCACCGGCCCGGAATGCCACTGGAGGCCACGCCGAACGAGAACACCAGCACCCGGCGGTGGTCACCGGCCGGGACGACGGCGGGGCGCCGCGCGGCGGCCGCGTCACGGCCCGCCCCGGCCACCCGGAGTCCGGCCGCCGCCAGGGTGTCGAGCGTCTCCTCCAGCCCGCGCCGGCCGCCGTCGAGCACATGGTTGTTGGCCAGGACGCAGACGTCGGGCCGGACGGCGGTCAGGCAGGGGAGGTTGTCCGGGCTCATCCGGTAGTGGACGTCCTTCCCCGGGGCGAATTCACCGCTGCGGGTGACGCTCGTCTCCAGGTTGAGCACCCGCACATCGGGTTCCTCCTCGTCCAGTACCGCCAGGGCGTCGCCCCAGGGCCAGCAGAAGTCGACCGGGCGCGGGATCGGGCCGTTGGCCTCCTCGGCCAGCTCGACATAGGCCCGGGAGTCGCGGATGAAGGGCTCGTGGAGCTCCGGGTCACCGGGGTGCGGCAGGATCTGGTCCACACCGCGGGCGAGCATCACATCGCCGCAGAGGAACAGCGTCACCGCCGTGCCGTACATATCTCAACGATCGCATAGCCCGCCATGAGTGACCGTCGCCATGGCGGGGACCCGGGGGTGGACGCACAGGGAGGTGCGGCGGATGAACAGAGCGGAGACGAGTGAGAGCCCGCTGCGGCCCCGGGACCTGGAGGAGGCCGCGGCCCGGCTCTCGGAGCAGGCGGACCGGCTGCGGTCGCAGCTCGCCCGGACGGAGGAGGCCGCGTCCGCGTTGCGCGCGGACTGCGATCTCGACGCGGGGGACACGGGCGCGAAGGCCATGACGCTCCGGGAGCTGCGCACGCGCGCGGAGGCGGATGAGGCCCTGCTGGAGCGGACCGTCGCGGCGCTCGACCGGCTGCGCGCCGGATCCTTCGGGATCTGCACGCGATGCGGCCGGCCTCAGGGCCGGGAGCGGTCGCTGGCCCTGCCCCACACGGAGCTGTGTGTCGTATGCGCCGAGGAGCGGGAGGCGGGACCGGGTGGATGAGGCACGCCCCGCTCAGGGCGTCCTCACTCGCAGCGTCCCCGCTGACGGCGTCCCCGCTCACGGCGTCTGGGCTCGGGGCGGTGGTCGCCGGGGCAGTGGCCACCAGGGGCGCGGTCGCCGGGGACGGGGGCGCTACGCGGCACGCGCGCCCACCTCCTCGCCCAGGCGGGCGCAGGTGCGGCTGATGAGCCGGGAGACATGCATCTGGGAGATGCCGAGCCGGTCGGCGATCCGGCTCTGGGTCTCGTCGCAGAAGAACCGCAGGTAGAGAATCTCCCGCTCACGCTCGGGGAGCCTGCGCAGGCAGGGCTCGAGGGATTCACGCTGGACCACCCGCTCGTAGGAGGACTCGGTGGAGCCGAGGGTGTCCACCAGCGCGTAGCCGTCGTCCGCGCCGCGCAGCGCCGCGTCCAGCGACAGCGTACGGAAGCTCTCGAGCGCCTCCATGCCGACGAGGACGTCCTCCTCGGCCATGCCGGTGTGCCGTGCGATGTCCTTGACGCCGGGCGAACGGTCGTCCGGTGAGCGGGTCAGCTCCCGGGCGGCGGTGCGGACCCGGTTGCGCAGCTCCTGGACCCGGCGCGGCACGTGCAGGCCCCACATGTGGTCGCGGAAGTGCCGCTTGACCTCGCCGACGACGGTCGGGACGGCGTAGCCCTCGAAGGCCGAACCCCGGTCCGGCTCATAGCGCTTGACCGCCTCGACCAGACCGACCATGGCCACCTGCCGCAGGTCCTCGGGCGTTTCACCGCGGTTGCGGTACTGCGAGGCGATGCGCTCGGCCATCGGCATCCAGGCCCGGACGACTTCCTCCCGCAGGGCCTCCTTCTGCGAGCCGTCCGGCAGTTCGGCGATCCGGCGGAAGGCGCCGGAGGTGTCGGGGGCGTCGTCGTGCGCATGCTTGGGGTGGGCTCGGGGATGTGCTTGTACGGACGTCATGAGCCGGTGCCTCCCTTGACTGTTGTCCGTGTCACCACGGGAGACATTCCAGACAACTCGGGCGACCGTGAACACGCCTTGCCCAGCCGGGCTGCTCCCGTGGCGCGCCTCCGGTCCGAAGCACACTGCTCGCGTGCCCGCCTTCGGCCCCGCGAAACGGAGTTCGCCCCGGCGGATACCGGCTCATCCGATGCGTCACGCGTCACAACGGTCCGGGAGGCGCCGGTAGGAGCGGTGGAAGCGTGCACGGGGGGCGCGGCAGAGTTTCAGCCCGCGATCAAGATTTACGGAGGCTTTCCCGCCGTTTCGCCCATTTGCCGTTGTCCGTACCGTCCCGGCGGAACAGACTGCACCGATTCCGCTACTTCCCCTCGCACGCCATAGAAGACCGGAGCGCCATGACCTCCTTCGATCGTCGACGATTCATGCAACTGGCCGGGGCCGGTGCGGCCACCTCCCTGCTCTCCGCCAGCATCGCGCGCGCCGCGGAGATACCCGCCAACCGCCGGACCGGAAGCCTGCGGGACATCGAGCACATCGTGGTGCTGATGCAGGAAAACCGTTCCTTCGACCACTACTTCGGCACCCTGCGCGGGGTGCGGGGATTCGGCGATCCGCGGCCGGTGCGGCTGCCCAACGGCAAGCCGGTATGGCACCAGTCGGACGGCTCCAAGGAGGTCCTGCCGTTCCGGCCAGAGGTGAACGACCTCGGACTGCAGTTCCTGCAGGACCTGCCGCACGGCTGGGGCGACGGCCATGTCGCGTTCAACGACGGCGCGTACGACAAGTGGATCCCCTCGAAGTCGGCCACCACCATGGCGTACCTGACGCGCGAGGACATCCCCTTCCACTACGCGCTGGCCGACGCCTTCACCATCTGCGACGCCTACCACTGCTCGTTCATCGGCTCCACGGACCCCAACCGCTACTACCTGTGGTCCGGTTACACGGGCAACGACGGCAAGGGCGGCGGCCCGGTGCTGGACAACGCGGAGGCCGGCTACAGCTGGACCACCTACCCCGAGCGCCTGGAGAAGGCCGGGATCTCCTGGAAGATCTACCAGGACATCGGCGACGGGCTGGACGCGGACGGCGGCTGGGGCTGGATCGACGACGCCTACCGCGGCAACTACGGCGACAACTCCCTGCTCTTCTTCAACCAGTACCGCAACGCCTCGCCCGGCGACCCGCTGTACGACAAGGCCCGCACCGGCACCAACGCCAAGAACGGCGACGGTTTCTTCGACATCCTGCGGGCCGATGTGAAGGCCGGGAAGCTGCCCCAGGTCTCCTGGATCGCGGCGCCCGAAGCCTTCACCGAGCACCCCAACTGGCCCGCCAACTACGGCGCCTGGTACATCGCGCAAGTGCTGGACGCGCTCACCTCCAACCCCGAGGTGTGGAGCAAGACCGCGCTGCTCATCACCTATGACGAGAACGACGGCTTCTTCGACCACGTGATGCCGCCGTACGCGCCCGGCGACAAGCGGGGCGGTTCGACCGTGGACACCGCCGGGGAGCTGTTCCCCGGCTCCTCCTCGCAGCCCGCGGGCCCGTACGGGCTGGGGCAGCGGGTGCCGATGCTCGTGGTGTCGCCGTGGAGCAAGGGCGGCTGGGTGTGCTCGCAGACGCTGGACCACACCTCGGTCATCCGGCTCATGGAGCGGCGCTTCGGTGTCCAGGAGCCGAACATCTCGCCGTGGCGGCGGGCGGTGTCCGGCGACCTGACCGCGGCCTTCGACTTCTCGCGGACCGACCTGAAGGTCCCGGCCATGCCGGACACCAGCGGCTACCGGCCCAAGGACAACGACCGGCACCCCGACTACGTGCCGGCGCTGCCGGAGCACCCCTCGCTGCCCCGGCAGGAGCCCGGGCTGCGCCGCGCCCGGCCGCTGCCGTACGAGCTGTCGGCCGATGCCACGACCGCCGCCGACGGCGGCCTGCGGGTCGACTTCGTCAACCACGGCCGGGGCGCCGGGGCGCACTTCCACGTGACCTCCGCGAGCCATGCGGGCGGGCCGTGGGGCTACACCGTCGAGGCGGGCAAGCGGCTGTCCGGCAGCTGGCAGCGCTCCTCGGCGGACCAGGGCGCCTATGACTTCCAGGTGCACGGTCCGGCCGGTTTCCTGCGCCACTTCACCGGCCACGCCACCGACACGGGCCCCGAGGTGAGCGCCCGTCACGACCGGGCGACCGGGGAAGTCGGGCTGACCCTCGTCAACCAGGGCGACGCGACGGTGCGGCTCACCGTCACGGACGGCTACGAGAAGGAGAAGCCGGTGCACTACCGGCTTCGGCCGGGGGCGCGGGTGGTGCACACCGTGCGCACCGGGCGCAGCCACCAGTGGTACGACCTGTCGGTGGTCTCCGACCACGACAGCGGCTATCTGCGCCGGCTGGCCGGGCATGTGGAGACCGGCCGTGCGGGGATGAGCGACCCCGCGCTCTCGGCGGACTGAACCACCGCCACCGGCCCCTCGTCGCGCGCCCGTCCGGCGGCTCCCCGCCGGACGGGCGCGCGGTGCGTCTCCCCGCCGCGTACGGTCCTTGTCGCCCTCGCACACCGCCCCGACGTCCTCATATACCTCGGACGGCCCTCATGTACCGCGTGCGGGTCCCGGGCCGTCAGTGCCGGGTGCCCGAGGCGCGGGTGCGGAAGCCGGCCGGGGTCTCGCCCGCCCGGCGGCGGAAGAACTTGGTGAAGACGGTGGCATCCGGGAAGCCGAGCCGCTCGCCGATGGCCGTGGCGGACAGATCGGTGTGCACCAGCAGCCGCTTGGCCTCGAGCAGCACCCGGTCGTCGATGAACCGCTTGGCGCCGCATCCGGCGGTGGCGCGGGTGGCACGGGTCAGGGTGCGGACGCTGTAGCCCAGCCGGGCCGCGTAGTCCTCGACCCGGTGGCTGCGGGTGTAGTCGCGCTCCACGGCCTGCTGGAAGCGGCGGAACGCCTCGCCGGCCGCCGTGTCCCCGCTCTGGGCGCCGGGCAGATGGGCGAGCCGCAGCACGAGGACCGCGACGAGGTGGCGCACCACCTCGACATGCGCCTCCAGCGGCCCGGACACCGTCCGGTACTCGCTCTCCAGGAGGTCCAGGACGCCGCGGACGGCCTCGGCGTCGACGCCTTCGGGAACCACCAGCGGGGACCGCGACGCGGGCCGGTCCAGCCGGGCGACCACGGCGGTGGCGGTGGCGAGATAGCCGGGCGGGAAGAGCACGGCGGCGCCCTCCGCGGCGCCGAGCGGGGAGTGGAACTGGTGGATCTGCCCGGGGCGTGCCCACATCCAGCCGCCCTCGGTCAGCTCGTGCTCGGTGAAGTCCACCGAGCAGCGCAGCACCCCGGAGCGCACGGTGATCAGCTGGTGGAAGGCGAGCCGCATCGGTGCGTGGACATCGAGGCCATGGCTCCGGGCACGGGCGGCCAGCCCGGGGAAATCCAGGACGGCCGCTCCCGGCGGGGCTCCCACGGAGGGCCGGAACGGAACCTCGGTGACATCACGGTGTCCGTTTGTGTCCATAGCGCGTCCTCAGTGTACGGCTGGTGTGCCCTGGTCCGCATCTAGCGTGGAGTGCGTTGCGATGAACGGGTGACCGAAAGAGTCCCCGGATCACCGCTTTCCTTCCACCGACCGCAGCCGAGGGAGCGCGCCACCGTGCGATTGATCGTGGGCATGACAGGAGCAACGGGTGCCGTGTTCGGCGTCCGTCTGCTGGAGACGCTGGCCGAGCTGCCCGGGGTGGAGACCCATCTGGTGCTCAGCCGCTGGGCGCGCGCCACGATCGAGCTGGAGACCGGCCGGTCCGCCCGCGAGGTGGCCGAGCTCGCCGAGGTGACGCACTCCCCCGAGGACCAGGGCGCCACCATCTCCTCCGGCTCCTTCCGCACCGACGGCATGGTCATCGCGCCGTGCTCGATGAAGACCCTCGCCGGGATCCGCGCCGGATACGCCGACGGTCTGGTGGGCCGCGCCGCGGACGTAGTCCTCAAGGAGCGGCGCAGGCTCGTCCTCGTACCGAGGGAGACCCCGCTCAGCGAGATCCACCTCGAGAACATGCTGGCGCTCTCCCGGATGGGCGTGCGGATGGTCCCGCCCATGCCCGCCTTCTACAACCACCCCCGGTCGGTGGACGACATCGTCGACCACCTCACTGCCCGCCTCCTCGACCAGTTCGATCTGCCCGCACCCGCCGCCAAGCGGTGGGAGGGCATGCGCGCCGCCCGCGGCCCGAAGCCCACCGCCGCCTGATCCCCCGCCCCGCCCCCACTTGGAGTTCCCATGGCCTACGACGACTTCCGCGCCTTTCTCGACACCCTCCGGGAGGAGGGTCAACTGCTGCACATCGCCGACGAGGTGATGCCGGAGCCGGACATCGCCGCCGCGGCGAACGCCGCCCCGCGCCTGGGCGGCCACGCCCCCGCCCTGTACTTCGACAACATCAAGGGCTTCACCGAAGCGCGGATCGCGCTCAATGTGCACGGCTCCTGGGCCAATCACGCGCTCGCGCTCGGCCTGCCCAAGGAGACCGGTACCAAGGAGCAGGTCGAGGAGTTCATCCGCCGCTGGGACACCTTCCCGGTCGCCCCCGAGTGGCGCGAGAACCCGCTGTGGGCCGAGAACACCCTGGAGGGCGAGGACGCCGACATCTTCCGGGTGCTTCCGCTGATCCGGCTCAACGACGGCGACGGCGGCTTCTACATCGACAAGGCCGCCGTGGTCTCCAAGGACCCCGCCGACCCCGAGCACAGCGGCAAGCAGAACGTCGGCATCTACCGCATCGAGGTCAAGGGCAGGCGGACGCTCGCCATCCAGCCGGTGCCGATGCATGACATCGCCCAGCATCTGCACACCGCCGAGGAGCGGGGCGAGGACCTGCCCGTGGCCATCACGCTCGGCAACGAGCCGGTGATCTCCATCGTGGCGTCCACCCCGATGGAGTACGAACAGAACGAGTACGAGCTGGCCGGCGCCCTGCGCGGCGCTCCCGCCCCGCTCTCCCGGGCCCCGCTCACCGGGCTGCCCGTGCCGTGGGGCAGCGAGGTGGTCATCGAGGGTGTCATCGAGGGCCGCAAGCGGGAGATCGAGGGGCCGTTCGGCGAGTTCACCGGCCACTACTCCGGCGGCCGGAACATGCCCGTGATCCGCATCGACCGGATCTCGTACCGCACCGCCCCCGTCTTCGAACACCTCTACCTCGGCATGCCGTGGACCGAGGTGGACTATCTGATCGCCGCCAACACCTGTGTGCCGCTGTACAAGCAGCTGCGCCGCGACTTCCCCGAGGTCCAGGCGGTCAACGCGATGTACACCCACGGGCTGGTCGTCATCGTGTCCACCAAGAAGCGCTACGGCGGTTTCGCCAAGGCCGTCGGCATGCGGGTGCTGACCACTCCGCACGGCCTCGGCTACGCGGCCACCGTGATCGTGGTGGACGAGGACGTCGACCCGTTCAACCTCCCCCAGGTGATGTGGGCGCTGTCCACGAAGATGAACCCGGCCGGCGATCTGGTCCAGATCCCCAACCTGTCGGTGCTGGAGCTGGCCCCGCAGGCCGTCACCCCCGGAATCACCGACAAGCTCATCCTCGACGCCACCACCCCCGTCGCCCCCGACCGCCGCGGCACCTACGGCACCCAGGTGCGCGATCTGCCCGAGACGGCCGAGTGGCTGGCCCGGCTGCAGAAGCTCACCGCCGCCCGCTGACCACACCACCCCACACCACGGAAGGACTTCGGATGTCCGACACCATGCCCCTGTGCCCGCGCTGTGCCCACGAGACGATCGAGCACATCACCGGCTCCCCCGTCCCCGGCGTCTGGGAGGTGCTCCAGTGCGGGCGGTGCCTGTACATGTGGCGCACCACCGAGCCCGCACGGCGCACCCGGCGCGACGCCTACCCCGAGGAGTTCATGCTGACGCCCGAGGACATCGGCACCGCGCCGGAGGTCCCGGCCGTTCCGCCGCTGCGTATGCCCGGCGCCGGGGCGGCTACCAGGTGACGGGGAGTTCGTAGACTCCGTAGATCACCGCGTCGTACTTGAAGGGGATGTCCGCCAGGTCCGTCGCCATCCGCAGGGTGGGGACGCGGCGGAGCAGGGTGGGGTAGACCACCTGGAGTTCCATCCGGGCCAGCGGCTGGCCGAGGCAGTGATGGGTGCCCACGCCGAACGCCTGATGGTGGCGGGCGTCCCGGCCGATGTCCAGCCGGTCCGGCTCGGGGAAGACGGCCGGGTCCCGGTTGGCCAGTTCGCCGAGGAGGATCACCCCTTCACCGGCCCGGATGGTCCGGTCGGCGATCTCGATATCCTCCAGCGCCGTCCGGCGGCGTCCGAGGTGGACGACGCTGAGGTAGCGCAGGAGTTCCTCCACCGCGGAGGCGATCACCTTGGGGTCGTCGGCCTCGCGGACGCGGGCGAGCTGTTCGGGGTGCTGGAGCAGCAGCAGCGTCCCCATGGTGATCATGTTGGCCGTGGTCTCGTGCCCGCCGAGGAGCAGCAGCACGCCCATCGCGGCGGCCTCGCGGCGGGTCAGCTCGCCCGCCGCGATCTGCCGGCCGAGGCCGGAGAGCAGGTCGTCACCCGGCTTGGCGAGCTTCTCCCCGACCAACTGGTCCAGGTACTCGTAGAGGTTGGTGTGCGCGGCGCTCCGGTCCTCGGGTGTGGCCACGGCGGAGACGAGGACCTTGCCGTTCGTCTTCCGGTGAGCTCTGTCGCGGTCACTTTAAAGCGCGTGAATTAAGCAAAGCAACTCCAGATACATCGGACCTGTCGTCGCCCCCCTTTGGGGTGATAGAGGCAACTAGCTGTGAAATCTTCCCTAGCCTCTCGGCCACATCTCCAGCCATTCCCTCCCCAACCGTTGACCCCATCCGATGTTTCTCCTACGTTGCGGTCGAATCCCAACCGGGGAGGCTGTAGATGAGATCCGCGCTCAGGCGCATATCCGTGGTCGCCGCCGCAGCGGCGGTCCTGACCGCGCTGCCGGGCGCCGCATCGGCCGAAGGACGGCACCAGGGGCGCACGTATCACGTCGCCACCTGGGGTGCCGACCGCGACAGCGGCAGCTCGCTCCATCCGTTCCACACCATCGGCCGCTGCACCGAACAGGTCCGGCCCGGGGACACCTGCCTGATCCACCGCGGCCGCTACCAGGAGCGCGTCGCCCCGCCCTCGGGCACCAAGGACGCTCCGATCACCCTCGCCGCGTACGGCGACGGCGCGGTCACGGTGGACGGGACGAGGACCGTCACCGGCTGGCGGGACGCGGGCGGTGGTCTGGTGGCCGCCGATGTGGACCTTCCGCTCGACAACAGCGAGAACGCGCTGTTCCTGGACGGGGAGCGCGCCATGGAGGGCCGCTGGCCCAACTCCGGCTCCGATCCGCTCAATCCGTCCTGGGCGGTGGCCGAGCGCTCCTCCACCGATCAGCACATCGACGACCCGGATCTGCCGGACGGCGACTTCACCGGCGCCACCGTCCATCTATGGGCCGGATCCAACCCATGGAGCCAGCAGACCGGCACGGTGACCGCCGCCAGGGCCGGGGCGCTGGACTTCACCGGTGGCAACTACCGCTGCACCCCGCTGTGCATGGGCGACCAGACCTACCGCAACTACTACCTGGTGGGTGCCAAGGCCACGCTCGACCAGCCCGGTGAGTGGTACTACGACAAGGACGCGGGCCGCCTCTATCTGGTCCCGCCCCAGGGCGGCATCGCGGGCCACACCGTGACCGCGAAGCACGAGAGCTGGGGCGTGGACCTCTCGCACAGCTCGCATGTCACCGTGCGCGGCCTCGGCCTGCGGGGCACGTCGCTGCGCACCGGCGCGGACAGCACCGGTGTGCTGGTCGAGGGGCTCCGGGCGCGCTACATCTCGGAGTTCTCCACGCTCCCCATGCCGCGCGACGACGAGTTGGCCATCCCGCCCGGCGAAGGCCACATCGTCGCCTCGCGGGTGCTGAACTCCGGTGTCCAGATCCTCGGCAACGGCAACACCCTGCGCGACAGCGACATCGGCTACTCCGCCGGTACGGGGGTGCTGCTGCGCGGCAGCGGCAACACCGTCACCGGCAACTACATCCACGACGTGGGCTGGATGGGCAGCTACACCCCCGGTATCGAGATCAACGGCAGCGGCCAGACCGTCACCCACAACACCATCCGCCGCACCGGCCGCGCGAGCATCGACACCGCCTGGCAGCTGAACGGCGTGCCCTTCCACGACAACCGGATCGCCTACAACGACCTCTCCGAGGCGATGCGCACCTCACGTGACGGCAGCCCGTTCTATGTCTGCTGCAACCTGGACGCCAAGGGCACCAGCGTCGACCACAACACCGTTCATGACGCGGACGGCCAGGTCGGCTACTACATCGACAACTCCTCCAGCCAGTTCCTGCTGCACCACAACGTGGCCTACAACACCGGCACCCGAGGCACCTTCTTCAACGGCCACAGCAGCGTGAGCCTCGGCAACCGCGACCACAACTCCTCGTACGGCACGGGCATTTCCACCGCCGCCGTCCGGCTGAGCGGCGCGACCGACGCCACGGGCACGTATGTGAGCAACGACGTGGCGCTCACGCCGATGGAGATCTCCGGCCCCGGCGATCCGGCCCCGGTCGTACGGAACAACCTGCTGCCGCCCACGGATCCGCGCTACACCGACGCGCGCAACGGCGAGCTGTGGCCACGCGCGGGCTCTCCCGCCATCGACGCGGGTGAGATGGTGGACGGGGTGACCGGCGAGGTCCGGGGCGATGGGCCGGACCAGGGCGCGTATGAATACGGGGCGCCCATCTGGTCGTCCGGCTGCCGGCTGCCGGGCTGTGAGACCCGGGTCCGCAACGACGGCTGGAAGGCGACCGCCTCGGGGGGCGGCGATGCCTCGGCCGCCGTCGACGGGGTCCAGACCACCCAGTGGAAGGGAAGCGCTCCCCAGTCCCCCGGTCAGTCGCTCACCGTCGATCTGGGCACCGTGAAGACCTTCGGCCGGGTGGCGATCGACGCGGGGTTGGACGCCACCGGGCACCCTTATGGCTTCACCGTCTCGGTCAGCCGCGACGGTGACCACTGGGGCACGCCGGTGGCCCGGGTCGGTGGCCGCTCCTTCACCCAGGACGCGGTCTTCCCGCAGCACACCGCCCGCTACCTGCGGATCGAGCTGACGGCGCCGGGCGAGAACCCCTGGGCGGTGAACGAGATCCGGCTCTACGCCGACGGCCCCGACGCGGCCGCCACCTTGCAGGCGGAGCGCGCCGAGGTGGTCCGGGGCGCCGAGCGCGGCGAGGCGGCCACCTCGGTCCTCGGGCAGGGGGGCGCGATCGGCTTCCGGGGGGTGCGGTTCGGTGCGGGCGCGGACACGCTCACGGTGCGGCTGGCGTCCGGCGGCTGCGGGGACTGCGCCCTGCGACTGCGCCTGGACTCCCCGGACGGACCGGTGGCGGCCACGCTTCCGGTGCGCGGCGGCACGGACAGCTGGCGGGAGCTTTCGGTACGTCTCCCCCGCGCGGTGACCGGCTCCCATGACGTCTATCTCGTCGCCACGGGCGGCCACCGGGTGGCCGCCGTCGACTGGCTGACCCTGCGTCAGGCGGGCTAGACGCGTCAGATGTGTCAGAGGGGACGAGGTGGGGGCGCGGCCGCTCCCTGGCGCACCGCGCCCCCACCTCCGTCCGCAGCGCGATGAACTCCGGCAGCCCCCGGGTGGCGATCTGGTCGCGGTCGGCGGGCAGCGCCACCGGCAGATCCGCCCGCACCCGGCCCGGGCCCGAAGCCAGCACCACCACCCGGTCCGCCACATAGACACTTTCGTCGATGTCATGGGTGACCAGCACAATCGTCATCCCCTCGGCCCGGTGCAACCGCAGCAGCAGATCCTCCAGATCCTCCCGCGTCTGGGCGTCCAGCGCGCCGAAGGGCTCGTCCATCAGCAGCAGCGCGGGCCGGGCGGCCAGTGCGCGGGCGAGGGCGACGCGCTGCTGCATCCCGCCCGAGAGCTGCCAGGGGTGGCGGCGGGCGGCGTCGGCCAGGCCCACCTGTTCCAGCATGGCCACCGCCGCCGCGTGGCGTTCCGCGCGGGCCAGTCCGCGCCGCCGCAGCGGAAGGGCCACGTTCTCCCGTACCGAGAGCCAGGGGAAGAGGGAGCGGCTGTAGTCCTGGAAGACGACACCGAGCCGGTCCGGGACGCCGTTCACCACCTCCCCGTCCAGGGTGATCCGCCCGGTGGAGGGGCGGACGAGACCCGCGGCACAGCGCAGCAGGGTGGACTTGCCGCAGCCGGAGGGGCCGACGAGGGTGAGCAACTGTCCTTCGGGGACGGTGAGTTCGATGTCCTGGAGCACATCGGGGCCGTCGCCGTAGCGGTGGCTGAGGTGGTCGATCCGCAGCATCTCCGCCTCACCGGGCCCAGGGCTCGTACGCCGGGGAGTCGTCGGCGGGGACCCGGATCTGGAGCAGCACCGGGCCGTCGTCACGGCCGAGAGCGAAGGCCCGGTCGAGGGCCTTGGGAAGCTCGTCGGGCCGCTCCACCCGGTCGGCCGGGCAGCCGAAGGACCCGGCGAGCGCGGCGAAGTCGATGCCGCCGATCTCGGTGCCCGGCACGGGTGTGATGCCGATGCGGCGGCCCAGCGCCTTGACCGCACCGTAGCCGCCGTTGTCGAGCAGGAGGTAGGTCACCGGGGCGCGGTGCCGGGCCGCGGTCCACAGGGCCTGCACCGAGTAGAGCGCCGAGCCGTCGCCGACCACGCACACCACCCGTTCGCCGTCCGCGAGGGCGCGTCCGACCGCGAGCGGCAGCCCCCAGCCGAGCGCGCCGCTGCCGGTGGTGAGGAAGCGGCCCGCGCCGCTGATGGGGAGGCGGGCGTGGAGGGCGTCGCGGTGGCTGGGAGTCTCCTCCACCAGCACGGTGTCCCGGGGCAGCCGCTCGCGGAGCAGCTCCATCACCAGCTCGGGGGAGATCTCCTCGGCCGAGGCGGGCAGCGGCTGGAGGGCGGGCCGCACCTCTGGCGCGGGCCGATCGGAGGGCTGGACGAGATCGGCGAGGGTGCGCAGGGCGGGGCGGAGGGTGGTCACGATGCTGGTGCCCACGGGGAGCCACGCGGCCTGCGCGGGGTCGCAGTCGAGGTGGTAGAGCTCGGTACCGTCGGCGAGCGGCGGGCCCTCGGTGTGCACGTGGTAGGTGAACAGCGGGGCCCCTAGCGCGACCACCACATCGTAGGGGGCCAGCCGCTCCGCCAGCTGGTCGGCGACGGGCGGCAGAAAACCCTGGAAGAGCGGGTGGCGTTCGTCGAAGCCGGAGCGTCCGGAGAGCGGGCTGATCCACACCGCGGCCCGCAGGCGTTCGGCCAGTTCGGCCACTTCGCGTACGGCGTGCTCGTCGTCCACACCCGGCCCGGCGACCAGCGCGGGGCGGGCCGCGGCGTCGAGTGCGCGGGCGAGACCGGCCAGCGCGCCGGGGTCGGCGGTGTAGCCGCCGTGGACGGTGCGCGGGGCGACCGGCTCGGCGGGGCGGTCCCAGTCGTCCTCCGGTACGGAGAGGAAGACCGGGCCCCGGGGGTGGCTCATGGCGATCCGGTGGGCCTCGGCGAGCGCGGCGGGCACATCGGCGGCCCGCTCCGGCTGCCTGCTGAACTTCACATACGGGCGCGGGAACCGGGCCGGTTCGTCGGCGCCGAGGAAGGGCCGCAGCGGGAGCAGCGCACGGGACTGCTGGCCGGCGATGATCACCACCGGCACCCGATCGCGGTAGGCGTTGAACACCGCACCCAGGGAGTGGCCGACGCCCCCGGCGGAGTGCAGGCTGACCAGCGCCGCCCGCCCGGTGCCCAGGGCGTGGCCCGCGGCCATGGCGACGGCGGTCGACTCCTGCAGTCCGAGCACATAGCGGAAGTCCTCGGGCCAGTCGCGGAACATCCGCAGTTCGGTGGAGCCGGGATTGCCGAAGACGGTCGTCATGCCGGTGGCGCGGCACAGTGCCAGCACCGCGTCGCGGACCGTGCTGGTCGGAGGGTGGGCGGGGGGCGCGGCCATGGGGCCACCTCCTCGGCTGGGTGCGGGGGCGGGTCCTGCGTACGGGTCGTCAGGAGCGGTGCGCGGCACGGTGTCTGCCGAGGGCCATGCGTTCGACGGTGAGCAGCACGCTGTTGAGCAGATGGCCGAGCGCGCCGAGCAGCACCATCACCGCCCACACCGTGAGCAGATCGGAGCGGGTCTGGGCGTCGGTGAGCTGGAAACCTATGCCGTCGGCGGTGCCGGGCAGCAGCTCCGAGAACACCATCAGGATCAGCGAGAGCGACAGGCTCAGCCGCAGCCCCGCGAAGATGCGCGGAAGCGCGGCGGGCAGATACAGCAGCACGATCCGCTCGGCGGGCCGCATCTGCACGGTGGCGGCGACGTCCAGCCGCAGCGGGTCGATTCCGCGGACCCCCTCGGCCGTGTTGATCAGTACGGGCCAGATGGCGCCGAAGACGATCGAGGCGAGCTGCATCGGCGTGCCGAGGTCGAAGACGACGACGAAGACGGGCACCAGCGCGGGCGGGGGCACGGCGCGGGCGAACTGCAGCACCGGGTCGCACAGCGCGTACAGGGTGCGCGAGCGGCCCAAGGCGAGCCCCAGCACGATGCCACCGGCCGCGGCGAGGGCGAATCCGGCGAGCACCCGCCCGAGGCTGGGCAGCAGATCGCGGACCGCCGCGTCGGTGAGGAACGCCCGTCCGGCGGGGCCGGAGAACCACAGGTGATAGCCGTGCTCGACGATCCGGGCGGGGGTCGGGAAGAACACACTGCCGTGGGCCCGCGCGGCGAGCTGCCACAGCACCACCGCCACCACCGGTACGCCGAGGCGCAGCGCGAGCGTCCGGGGCAGCCGCCGGACGGTGCGGAGCGAGGTGGCCTGCGCGGTCATGTGCGGCTCCCCCGGTGCTCGGGCGCCCAGGGGAACAACCGCCGTTCGACCGCGGTGAGGGCCAGATTGACGACGAGGCCGAGCGCTCCCGCCCACACCACACCGGCCAGCACATCGCGGGTGCCGTCGGTGGCCATGCCCGCCTGGGCGATGAAGGTGCCCAGCCCCTCGCCGAATCCGGCCAGGATCTCGCTGGCCACGGCGAGGATCAGGGCGGTGGCCGCCGCGATGCGCACCCCGGTGGCGATGAACGGGGCTGCCGAGGGCAGCCCGGCCCTCAGCAGGACGGCGAGCCGCCCGAAGCCGAAGGCGCGCAGCGTGTCCTTGGCCAGCGGATCGGTCTCGCCGAGCCCGTAGACGGTGTTGAACAGCACGGGCCAGACACAGGCGTAGGTGACGAGGGCGATCGTCGTCTCGCTGCCGGCGCCGAGCAGCAGTGACACCAACGGGATCAGGGCCACCGACGGCACCGGGCGCAGGAACTCGATCAGCACCCGCGCGGCCTGCCCGGCCGCCGGCACACTGCCCAGCAGCAGCCCGAGGGGGATCGCGAGGGCGCAGGCCAGGGCGAGCCCGGTGGCCCATGCCTCGAGGGTGGCGCCGACGCCGTTCAGGAAGGCGGTGTCGCCGCCGAGTTCGACGGCCCGTACCAGCACCTCGGAGGCGGGCGGCAGGAACGCGCGCCGCACCATCCCGGAACGGCTGAGGGCCTCGCAGGCGCCGAAGGCCACGAGCACGCCGACGGCCCCGAGCAGCGCGTCCCTGGCCCGCCCGGTGCGCTTCCGCCTGGCCGTCGCGGGGCTCACCTGGCGGGCTGGTAGAGGACGGCGGCGGGGTCCAGGTCCTTGGTCAGCAGCTTCTGCGCCCGCATCAGGGAGATGAGCCGCTTCAGCTGGGCGGCGCTGGAAGTGGCCGGGTAGTCGGGCAGGCCGATGGTGGCGGCCTCCGCCGGCTTGATCTTCGTATAGCCGGGCAGCACCTTCTCCACGGCGCCGCGGTCCTTGGCGGCGACGGCCTGGGCGGCGGTGATGGCACGCTGGAACGCGGCAGCGGACTTGGGGTACTTGTCGATGAACTGGTCGGTGGTGACATAACCGCTGAGCGGCAGTCCGGCGGTGGGTGCCGCGTTGCCGTCGATCACGGTACGCGCCTTCAGCTCGCGTTTGAGCGCGGTGACGAACGGCTCGGCGGCATGCACCGCGTCCACCTGGCCCCGCTCCAGCACCGAGCCCATCTGCGGGAACGGGACCTGCCGGTACTCGGGCAGCCCTGCCCCGGCCTTGCCGAGGACGGCGTTGAGGGTGAGCGACTGGATGTTGTTGAGGATGTTGACCGCGATCTTCTTGCCCTTGAGGTCCCGTGGCCCCTTGATCTTGGAGTCGGAGGGCACCAGCACATCCATCATGTGCGGGGCGTTGCGCGCGCCCTCGGCCAGCACCCGAGTGTCCAGGGTGCCCTTCTCGCGGGCCTGGAGGAACGTCACGAAGTTGGCGCCGCCGATGACGTCCACCTGGCCGTGGGCGAGCGCGGGCAGCGCCTGGACGCTCTGCTGGACCGGCTGGACGCGGACGTTCAGCCCCTCCTTCTCGAAGAGCCCCCGATCGATGGCGATGTGCAGCGCGGCCACATCGGCGAGCGGCAGTCCGGCGACCGTGATCGTCTTCTTCTCCGGCCCGCCCCGGGCCCCGGACTCCTCCTCGGAGCCGCCGCATCCGGCGAGAAGTACCGCGGTGACCGTGGCGGTCGCGGCCAACTTCGCCGGGCGGAAGCGCAGTTGGTCTCTCATGGCATTTCACGATAGGGGTCGTCAGCTGTTCACACCATGGTCGGGAACACCTCGTCGAACAGGTCGAGCATGGCCCGCCAGGCCCGTTCGGCGGAGGCCCGGTGGTAGCCGATGCCCGGGCGGGCCGAGGGATCGGGGTCGAGGTCCGGGTGGGTGAAGCTGTGCAGGGCGCCGCCGTGGATGGTCATGCGCCAGTCCACCCCGGCGGCCCGCATCTCCTCCTCGAAGGCCAGGCGCTGCTCGACCGGGATGATCGGATCCTCCGACCCCACGCAGACCAGGACCTTGCCGGTGATGTTGGCGGCGTCCTCGGGGCGGGTGGTCGTCAGACTGGGGTGGAAGCCGACCACGGCCTTGAGGTCCGCGCCCCCGCGGGCGAGTTCGAGGGCCATGGTGCCGCCCAGGCAGTAGCCGATGGCGGCGAGCCGCGAGGTATCGGCCCTGGGCTCGGCGGTCAGCACGGCGAGCCCGGCTCCGGTGAGGGCACGCATGCGGTCGGGGTCGGCGAGCAGCTCGTCGACCCGGGCGAACATCTCCTCGCGGTCCTCGATGAACCGACCGCCGCCGTGGTAGTCGAGGGCGAAGGCGACATAGCCGAGTTCGGCGAGCCGGTCGGCGCGCTCGCGCTGGTGATCGGTGAGGCCGGGGCCCTCATGGGCGATCAGCACGGCGGGGCGCCGGCCCGTTCCCCCGGGCAGCGCCAGATGGCCCACCATGGTCGTGCCGTCCACGGGGTATTCGATTCGCCTGGTCGTCACCATCGCCGCGCTCCCTTGTCCTCGACCGTGTTCTTGGGCGTTCATGGGCTCTTGGGGGTTCTCGGGCCTTCTTGGGCGCCGAGCCGGATGGGGGGAAGCTAACAGCGGCGGCGCGCCGGGCCCGTGCTTCTTCGCCCGCGGCCGATTCGGTCTGCCGACAGCGAAGGCGAACGCGGCGACCAGGCGGTGCCCGACCGCTACTTCACCCTCGTCCCGCCCGTGTGAGTCGCGTTCCGGCGAGTCGGCACCCCTCGGCCCGCGCCGCGGGGTGAAACCATGGCCGGAAGGTAACCACGAGCGAGGGAGCCGTGAATGAACAGCGCCGATCTGCTGGCCGACGCCTTTGAGCGGGTGCGCGAGGAGGTGCAGGCGGCCGTGGACGGGCTCTCCGAGGACGAGCTGGCCGTACGGCTCGACAGCGGGGCCAATTCGATCGCCTGGCTGGTGTGGCATCTGACCCGGGTCCAGGACGACCACATCGCCGACGCGGCGGGCACCGAGCAGCTGTGGACGTCCGAGGGCTGGGCCGAGCGGTTCGGTCTGCCGTTCCCGCCGGACGCCACCGGCTACGGCCACCGGAGCAAGGACGTGGCGGCGGTGCGGGCGGACGCCGAGTTGCTCGCCGGGTACTACGACGCCGTCCACGAGAACACGCTGGCCTTCGTGCGCGGCCTCCGCGACGCCGATCTCGACCGGATCGTGGACGAGCGGTGGACCCCGGCGGTGACCCTCGGCGTACGGCTGGTCAGCGTGATCGGGGACGATCTGGAGCACGCCGGGCAGGCGGCGTTCATCCGCGGCGCGATCCGCAGGCGCTAGCGCGGAATCACGGAGAACGGGGGCCGTCATATCGCTCGCATTGACATGCAGGCAATCGCCTGCATAACGTGCGGTGTGAGCTCAGAGATGGACAAGGTCTTCAAGGCGCTGGCCGACCAGACCCGGCGGTATCTGCTGGACATGCTGCATGAGCACAACGGCCAGACGCTGGGCGAGCTGTGCCGGCGGCTGGAGATGACCCGCCAGTCCGCGACCCAGCATCTGGCCGTCCTGGAGGCCGCCAATCTGGTCAGCACGGTGCGGCGGGGCCGCGAAAAACTCCATTACCTCAACCCCGTCCCCCTCCATGAGATCCAGGAGCGCTGGATCGACAAGTTCGAGCGCCCGCGGCTGCGCGCGCTGAGCTTGGTGAGACGACAAGCCGAGAAAGCGATGGAAGCGATGGCCGACAAGCCCGCGTTCGTGTACGTCATCTATATCGAGAGCACACCGGAGAAGGTCTGGCACGCGCTGACCGACGCCGATCTCACGGCCGAGTACTGGGGCCACAGCAATGTGTCGGACTGGCAGGTCGGCTCCCCGTGGGAGCATCAGCGGACGGACGGCTCCGGCACCGCCGATGTCGTCGGCACGGTCGTGGAGAGCGCACCGCCCACCCGGCTGGTGACCACCTGGGCCGCGCCCGACGCGGATGGCGCCGCCGAGCCCTCCCGGGTCACCTTCGACATCCAGCCGCACGGCGACATCGTCCGGCTCACCGTGACCCATGAGAACCTGGCCGACGAGGCCGAGCGGACCGCGGCGGCCGGTGGCTGGGCCGCGGTGCTGTCCAACCTGAAGTCGCTGATCGAGACGGGGAGTCCACTGCCGCAGCAGCCCTGGCTGATCCCTCAGTGAACCTCGGTCACCGTGGGACGTGGGGGCTCACCGCGCGGCCCCACCGTCCCGTACCGTGATCCCCAAGGCGTCGGCGAGCATCGGCGCCAGCTCCATCAGCTGCCCGCTGCCGATGGTGGCGCCACGCAGCGCGTCATAGCCATCGCCGATCTCCAGCCGGGTGGCCCCTCGCAGATCGACCTTCGCCATCCGCGCCTTGCCGAACCGCACGTCCTCCAGCGCCGACCCCGGAAACGCCACCTCCGTCAGCCCCGCACCGCCGAGGTCGACATCACGCAGCAGACAGTCCACGAAGGTGACGTTCCGCAGCGTGGCGGTGCGCAGATTCACCGATTCCAGCTTGCACCGGTGGAAGACCACCCGGTGCAGCCGCGCGGAGAACATTTCGAGGCCGGCCAGCACACAGCCGCTGAGCTCGCCGTCCAGCCAGTCGGTGTCCGCCAGATCGGTGCCGACCCACCGCACACCGTCCAGCCACACCTCATTGAACCGGGCCCCGCGACCACGGCCCCCGGTGAAGGTCACCGAGGAGAACGCGGATTCGAGGAACCGGGCGTTGTCGCAGGTGGCCCCGTCGAACGCGTCGCCGTCCAGATGAACGGTGTCGTAGTCGCCCCCTTCCGCCAAGACCCCGTCGAACGGCCGCAGATGGTCGGCGAAGGGCAGATCGGCGAGTTCACGGGGGGACGGCGCCATGCGGGGCTCACTTTCCTGAGAGGGCGGACGGCGTGCGGGGGCGATCCTGCCATCCGGGTCGGACATCCCCGCGGGGACCGACTGACACCGGAGAGGATGACGTACGCCGTACGGGGCACTCCACGGTGCGCTTACCCGACTTTCTCCGGCATTCCTCCGTTAAATCTGATCGTCAGATATATCGCTCTGCGACCCCACACGGAGGAATCCATGCAGATCGCGAAGAAGGCCGCCCTGCTGGCCGCCACCGCCGGCACCCTCGTGCTCCTCGGCACCGGCACCGCAGCCGCCTACGGCAACGGCGGCGGCTCCGACAGAGGCGCCGACGTTCCCACCAGCGTCAATCTGTCCAGCTTCATCTTCCAGAGCAACGACTGCGACACCTCCACCGGCACCACCCTCTCCACCGCTGCCGCCGCTCCGAGCGGCGAGATCGAGATCGGCAGCACCTGCATCAACTCCATTGGTGGATGACCTCTGCGACACCTCGGCGGCCACGGTCGCCGAACCAGAAGGCTCCCCTCATCGCTCCGGCGATGGGGGGAGCTTTCTCTTCGGATCGAATGGTGCGCCGAACGGGTCACTCTTCGGTGCGCTTACCTGACTTTCCCCGCACCTTCTCCGTTAAATCTGATCGTCAGATATATCGCTCTGCGACCCCACACGGAGGAATCCATGCAGATCGCGAAGAAGGCCGCCCTGCTGGCCGCCACCGCCGGCACCCTCGTGCTCCTCGGCACCGGCACCGCCACCGCCCAGGGCTACGGCAGCAGCGCCGATGTTCCCACCACCTTCAACCTGTCCAGCTTCATCTTCCAGAGCAACGACTGTGACACCAACACCGGCACCACCACCTCCACCGGCGCAGCCGCCCCGAGCGGTGACCTGGAGATCGGCAGCACCTGCGCCAACCTGATCGGCGGGTAACGTCGGGAAACATCACGGCGGCCACGGTCGCCGGCCCTTGCGCTCCCCTCCGCCCTCCGGGGCGAGGGGAGCGCGCCCTTACCGCCGCACCTGGATCAGCGCATGGGCGCCGCTGGTGCGCCAGTGGTCCTCATGCGCGTCCAGCGCGGCCACGGTCCGCTCGTCGAGGCCGACGATGACATCCGACTTCAGGGTGCGCAGCGCGGCCACCGGGCCGGGGAAGTACGCGGTGCGGTCGGCGAAGGAGGTGGTCGGGGGCCACAGCCGGTCGCCGACGAGGCGGCGGTAGTTCAGATCGCCCTTGAAGACGGTGAGCGTGGCCTCGGCGAACTCGCTCCGCAGATCGCCGGGCATCTCCTGGTACGGCAGCGGGGCGCGGAAGAAGTCATGCGCCCGCACGACGAGCCGCCCGTCGCCCATGGCGGCCCAGAGCCGTCTGCCGGTTCCGGCCGCGGCACCCTCCGCCCGCAGCAGACGGCGCAGACAGTCGACGACATCCTCGGTGGTGGCGTCGGAGACGTAGTACGGATACGGCTTCACCTGCAGCACCACCCGCTCGGCGCGCCCGTGGTGGAGCACATGGTCGATGAGGACGAGGTCGGGGAGCAGCTCCCGCCCGGCATTGTCCGCCACCACGCACAGCGTGGCCGGGGAGCCGGCGGGCAGCAGGGACCACAGCGCCTCGGAGTCGTCCGCGACCAGCGGCGGGGTGTCGGCGCCGCTCGCGTCCGCGGCCGATGAGGAAATGCGGAAGCCCAGGTCCGCGCGGTTGCCCCACAGCGAGCCGTGCACCAGCGCGTCGGCCTGTTCCCCGGCGGGTTTGCGCAGGATGTCATCGAGGGTGGCCAGTTCGGCCTCGGCCTCAGGGGTGTGCAGCTCGGCCTGTTTGAAGGGGCGGAACGGGTCGATGCCCCGCCAGGGGCCGTCGGCGAAGTAGCCCACGGCTTCCAGGAGCCTGCGGTAGAAGTAGCTCTCCGCCCACAGGAACGGCACGTCGAACCAGGACCGGCCAAAGTGCTCCCGGCCCCACTCCGCCCACCGGTCGTGGTCGTACGCGGTGGGCGGGAGCGGGGTGATGGTGCCCTCGGCGGCGTTGTCGCGCAGCGCGTCGAGGGCGCGGTGCTGCCCGGGACCGTACGGGAAGGCGTCGCGCACCTTCTCGATCAGTGCGGGATGGCGCTCGGCCAGCACACTCCGGGCGAACGATCCGGGTTCATCGCTACGGATCACGGGCGCGTCGACGGTGTCGGACATGGCAGCCAGGGTCGCACACCGCACGGTGGCGAGGAGGGGATCACCAGTGCGCGGGGCGGGCGAGGGACGGCGGCAGCCGGGTGGCGGCGTCGCCCTTGGCCGCGGCCAACTGGGCCTGGGTGAGGAAGATGGCGCCCCGGAGGTCGGCCGCGCCCAGGTCGGCGTCGCGGAAGTCGGCCCCGATCAGATCGGCCGCGGTCAGATCGGCGCGGGTGAGGTCCGCCGCGATGAGGCGGGCCCCGCGGAGGTTGGCGCCCCGCAGATCGGCTTCCCTCAGGTCGGCGCCGATGAGATCGGCTCCCCTGCGGTTCTTCTTCTTGCCCGGGATCCGGGCCCGTATCAGCTCGCTCGTCCGCAGCAGCAGCTGATTGACCCGGTCGCGATGGGCCGCCACGTCGAGTTCCATCAGCTCGGAGGCGCTCCCGTGGGTGAGGCGCTCCGTCTCCCGCAACGCCCGGCGCACCGCGCCGTGGACGGGCCGGGCGGCCGGCAGGGTCAGGGCCTCGGTGAGGTACCAGAGCAGCTCATGGAGGTGGCGCATGGTGGGCAGGACCGCGAACATCTCGGAGGCCGTCCCGGGGTGCGCCCGCCAGTCGCGGCCCTCGAAGGTGAGCTGGGAGACCTTCTGCCCGGCGCCGAAGCAGTCGTAGACCGTGCAGCCCTTGAAGCCCTCTTCCCGCAGCCGGGAGTGGATACCGCAGCGGAAGTCGGACCGGAGGTTACGGCAGGGCTCCCCCGCGCCCTTGCCGATGGCGAAGTCCGCGGAGGCGGCGAAGGGCAGGGCGACACAGCACAGCCCGAAGCAGCTGCCGCAGTCGGCCCGCAGGGCGGTGCGCTCCGCGGCGGCCGGGCCGGAGGAGGGGGTTTCGGTCGGATGTGACACCGTGCGTGGTCTCCCGCTTGGACAAGAGCACCGCGATGCGGGCGGTGCTCGGTTGCGCTCCATTGTCGCAAGCGGGCTCAGCCGGGAATGATCAGGTCGATTCCATAGGCGGCGATCGCCAGGCAGGCGGCGAAACACACCACCGCCGCGGCCACCGCCACCGTGTCCGAACGACCGCGGCGCGCCCCGTGGCGCGGTACGCCGCCACCGGCGCGGGCCCAGGCGGCGACGCCGAGGGAGAACATCACGACCACCAGAACGGTGACCCCGAGGCTGACCCCGAAGACCCCGCCGATCGTGCCCCAGGTGGTGCCCATACGGATCAACTCCTCACGGCGGTCGTATCCGGGTCAGACGGTTCTGTCCAGGGTGCGCTCGGCGGGCTCGGGGACGCCCGGCTCGTTCACGTTGTCCGGATTCACCGGGCGCCGGCGCGAGAGCGCGTAGAAGGCCACCGCCGCGGCCACGGCGATGCCCGCCACCAGGGCCACCCCCGCGTTGCCCCGGCCCGCCACCCAGGCCGCGACACCTCCCACGGCCGCCGCCGCGGGCAGGGTCAGCAGCCAGGACACGGCGATCCGCCCGGCGATCCCCCAGCGCACATGGGCCAGCTTGCGGCCGAGGCCGGCCCCCAGGATGCTGCCCGTGCACACCTGGGTGGTGGAGAGGGGGAAGCCCAGATGCGAGGAGGCCAGGATCACCGCGGTGGCGCTGGTCTCGGCGGCGAAGCCCTGCGGGGGCTGGATGTCGGTCAGCCCCTTCCCCATGGTCCGGATGATCCGCCACCCGCCGACATAGGTGCCGAGCGAGATCGCCAGGCCCGCGGCGAGCACCACCCACCACGGGGGCCCTGAGCCGTGGCCGAGCGCACCGCCGGCGATGAGGGTGAGGGTGATGACCCCCATCGTCTTCTGCGCGTCATTGGTGCCGTGAGCGAGGGCCACCAGGGAGGCGGATCCCACCTGGCCCGCGCGGAACCCCTTGCGTGCCGCGGAGACAGCCGCCCGACGGGTGATCACATAGGCGAGATAGGTCGCCAGCATGGCCACCGCACAGGCCACTATCGGTGAGGCGACCGCCGGAATCAGGATCTTCTCGATGATGGCGGCGAAGCGCACCGCGGATTCCCCGGCGCCCACCCACACCGCGCCGATCAGCCCGCCGAACAGGGCGTGCGAGGAACTCGACGGCAGCCCGGCGAGCCAGGTGATCAAATTCCACAGGATCGCCCCGATCAGTCCCGCGAAAATCATGACCGGGGAGACCTTGGCGTCGTCGACGATGCCATTGGAGATCGTCTTGGCCACTTCCGTGGAGAGAAAGGCCCCGGCCAGATTGAGCACCGCGGCGACGACGACGGCGATCCGGGGCGACAGCGCCCCCGTGGCGATGGACGTGGCCATCGAATTGGCGGTGTCGTGGAAGCCGTTGGTGAAGTCGAAGGCCAGTGCCGTGAGGATGACAGCCACCAGAAGGAAGGAGACGGAGTCCATTCCCGACCTCCCGCACCAGGAGTGGTCCGGCACGTCGCCGCGTCGGGCCGTCTCGTGAAGACCGCTGTCTGATGTCCACGCTAAGCGCGGCGTCAGGAGGGCGCCAACGCTGGCATCCGGCCCAACGACCGGGCCGGGTCGGCGCCATGGACACGGCGTCACCCGGCCGCGGTGCGCCGGCGACCGGCGCGGTGCGCTCCGCCCTCCCCCTCCCTCCCGCCGACCGGACGGCTCACCGGCAGCTCAGGGAGGCGCGGGCGTTGAGCGTGCGAACGTCGCTTCCCGTGCTGTCCCGGTAGGTGTCGGTGACGCGGGCGAGCTCCTCGGGGGTCCGCGCACCGGCCCGGTTCATGGCCCGGTTCGCCCGTACGACGGCCGCCGTCGCCTCGCGGCGCTCGGTCTCATAGCGGGCCAGCGCGGCCGGCACATCGTCCGTTCGCGCGAGTTCGCGGGCGAGGACGCGAGCGTCCACGACGGCCTGGGACGCGCCGTTGGCCCCCACCGGATACATCGGATGCGCGGCATCGCCGAGCAGGGTCACCCTGCCGCTCCCCCACCACGGCAGCGGCTCGCGGTCGACCATCGGGTATTCGAGGATCTCGCCGCTGTTCACCAGCAGACCGGGCACATCGAGCCAGCCGAGCCGCCAGTGGTCGAAGTACGGCAGCACATCGGCGAGCCGGCCCACCCGGTTCCAGGCCGCGTCCCCGGTGAGCGGCCCGGGCTCGGACACCCGCACCTGGCAGACCCAATTCACCCGGCCGCCGCCGATCGGATACGCGACCAGCTCGGCGTCCCCGTCGCGCACGATCACCATCGAGCGTCCGGTGAGAAACGGCGCGGCTCGCGTCGTGCCCCGCCACATCCGGATGCCCGACCACAGCAGCGGACCGTCCTGCGGGTGGAGCGCGGCGCGGACCGCGGAGTGCAGCCCGTCGGCGCCGATCAGCGCCCGGGCGGCGCTCTCCTCGACCGTCCGCGTCGCCCGGTCGAGGATGCGTACGCGCACACCGTCCCGCTCCGCCGGCCCCGCCCCTTCCGCGGAGTCGTCGAATCCCACGACCCGCGCCCCGGTGCGGACCGCGTCCGCGCCCAGGCGCTCGCGGACCGCCGCGAGGAGCAGCCGCTGCAGCTCCCCGCGGTGCACCGAATACTGCGGCCAGCGGTAGCCCTGGGCCATGCCCCGCGGTTCGGTGAAGATCCGGCGGCCGAACCGGTCGGCGTACACGTTCTCGGCGGTGGCCACACCGATGGCGGCGAGTTCGTCGCCCAGGCCGAGTTCGATGAGCTCGCGCACGGCGTGCGGCAGCAGGTTGATTCCGACGCCGAGTGGCCGGATCTCCCGGGCGCTCTCGACGACCGCCGTCCCGACACCGGCCGCGTGGAGGCTCAGGGCGGCGGCCAGCCCGCCGATCCCGGCCCCGGCGATGAGCACACTCATCACTCGGCTCCGGCCCCGGGGCGGATCTCGGGGCGGTCCATGATGCGCAGCCAGGTGCCGTCCGGCTGACGGCGGGCCACCTGCACCCGGCCGCCGGTGTGGTCGGCGGGGCGGGTCGAGGTGAGGGCCAGATCGCCGTAGCGGACGGTCGGCAGCGCCTCCTCCACCTGGAAGGGGCGCGGGGCGTGCGCCAGCATCCGCTCGCAGACGGCGCGGATCGCCTCCCGGCCGACGGTCGTGGCACCCGGCGGGTAGGCGAGCACCGCGTCGGGCTCGTAGAGCTCGGCCAGCCCCTCGGCGTCACCGGCGTTGGCACGTTCCACGAACAGCCGGGCCAGATCCTCGGGGGTGGTGGCGCGGGCACGGGTCTCGGTCATGGTCGACTCCTTTCGGCTGCCTTTCGACTGCCTTGTGGCCGTCTTTCGGCTGTCTCCACCCTCCGGCGGGCGCGATCAGAAGTCCAAGAGATGGTAAGTCTGGTTGCTAGAATCATTGGTTATGGAGCTGCGACAGCTTGAATACTTCGTGGCGGTGGCCGAGGAGCGGAACTTCACCCGGGCCGCGGAGAGGGTGCATGTGGCCCAGCCCGGGGTCAGCGCACAGATCCGCCGGCTGGAGCGCGAGCTGGGCGAGCAGCTGCTGGACCGGTCGGGCCGCTCGGTGCGGCTGACCGAGGCGGGCGCGGCGGTGCTCCCCTACGCACGGGCCGCGCTCGCGGCGGTGGAGGGCGCCCGGCTCGCGGTCGACGAGCTGACCGGACTGCTGCGCGGCCATGTGGCGGTCGGGACGGTCACCTCGCACAGCGTGGATCTGCCGGGGCTGCTGGCGGAGTTCCACGACGCCCACCCGGCGGTGGAGATCACCCTCACCGAGGCCACCTCGGACGAGCTGCTGGAGGGCCTGCGCACGGGACGGCTCGACGCGGCGATCGTCAGCGTGGGCGCCACGACCCCGGCCGGTGTCGAGCTGGAGGTGATCACGGACCAGCCGATCGTGGCCGCGGTCAGCCCGGGCCATGAGCTCGCCGTGCACTCGGCCATCTCGCTGGACACGCTGCGGGGCCGTGCGCTGATCAGCCTGCCGCGCGGCACGGGGCTGCGCACCCGGATCGACGAGGCGTGCGCGGCCGCCGGTTTCACTCCGCATATCGCCTTCGAGGCCAGCGATCCGGAGGTGCTGGCGCAGCTCGCCGAGCGGGGGCTGGGCGCGGCGATCCTGCCCGGCGCGTTCGCCGAGGCGCGGTCGGGCCGGCTGCGGTCGATCCGCATCGACCGGCCGGCCCTGCGCGGGCGGCTGGCCTTCGCCTGGCGGGCGGAGGGCCCGAGCGGCCCGGCCGGCCGGGCCTTGGTCGAGCGCGCCCGCACCGCCCTGGCGGGCTGAGCGTGCGCCACGTCCGCCACGTCGGCCCCCGACCGCGCCGCCGGGTAAGGACTCGTCTCCCCGCACACGCATGGCAGGCCCCATTGACAGCCCACCAGGGCAGATTCCAGAATTGCCGCATGATCAGGCACCGGTTCGACTCGACGGGACACCTTCGCGCCCCGGACCGGACCGGGTGTGAGCGCTCGGGCCTCTAACCGGGACTCTCCGCATCCCGCGGCCAACGCCCCCGCGCCCCCGAGGCCACGCCGGTCATTCCTCTGACGATCGCCGGTCATTCCCTTGCCGATCCGGACATCGTGACGACTGACGATCCGGATATCGCGACGATCCGGACGACGTTCCCGTGGTCCCCCTCGGCACGAGGGCATCTCCCCCCGCCTGCCCCCTGCCCGTTGTCACGTATGAGGAGACGCCATGACCGTTGTCGACACCACACCAGCGACGCTGCGCGAGGCCCCCATCCCGCCGGACGGGATGTACGAGGGCCAGCGCATCCTGCGGCGAGTGCCCGAGGGGTGGGAGGAGCGTCCGTACGAGCGGTTCGAGGTCGCGCCCCTCGGACGCGTCATCGGGGCCGAGATCCGCGGGCTGGACCTGTCCCGGCCGCTGGAGCCCGCGCTGCGCGAGGAGCTGAACCGGGCCCTGCTGGAGTGGAAGGTGCTCTTCTTCCGCGGCCAGCACCTCACCCCGGAGCGGCAGCGCGGCTTCGCGCGCCACTGGGGCGAGTTGGAGACCAATCCGCTGCTGGCCGCCGGTTCCAGCGAGGATGTCGTCCGCTTCGACAAGGGTTCCGGCGCCACGCCGACCTTCGAGAACATCTGGCACACCGACGTCACCTTCCGCACCCGGCCCGCGCTCGGCGCCGTGCTGCAGTTGCGCGAGGTGCCCCCGGTGGGCGGGGACACCCTGTGGGCGGACATGGCCGCGGCGTACGACAACCTCCCGGCGGAGGTGAAGGACCGCATCGACGGCGCCACCGCCGTCCACGACTTCATCCCCGGCTTCTCCCGCTTCTACGGGCCCGAGCGGCTGGCCCCGTTCCAGGAGATTTTCCCGCCGGTGGAGCATCCGGTCGTGCGCACCCATCCCGAGACCGGCCGGCGGATGCTCTTCGTCAACACCTCCTTCACCACCCGGATCACCGGGATGGAGCGGGAGGAGAGCGACCGGCTGCTGAGCTTTCTGTGCCGGCAGGCGCATGTCCCGGAGTACCAGGTGCGTTTCCACTGGCAGCCGGGCGACATCGCGTTCTGGGACAACCGCGCCACGCAGCACTACGCGGTCAATGACTACGCCCCGCATCGCAGGGTCGCCGAACGCGTCGCCATCGAGGGCGACCAGCCGTTCTGACCTCGGCCGGCAGGGACCCCGCTACGGCGATTTTCGGTCATCCGCGATGCCTGCGAAAGCCCGTGGAAGAGCCGTGGGAGGTCCCTGCAAGCTCCGTAGAAAGCGCGTACCCGGTGTCGCCTGGTTCCGGGCGGATGAAACGATGCCCGGCAGGCGCCACACCGGAGGTATAACCCTTATGGAGTGGTCAGTTGACGAGCCGAGGGAAGGCGACGGGTGCGATACCGGGTGCTGGGAGCGCTTGAGCTGCGCGACGGCGAGGGCTGGACCTCCCTGGGGCCCGCCAAGTGGCGGACCCTGCTCGCGGTGCTGCTGTGCCACGCCAACCAGACCGTCTCCACCGAGCGGCTCCTGGACGAGCTCTGGGGCGAGGACCGGGCACCCCAGAGCGCCACCAAGCTGCTGCAGACCTATGTCTCCCGGCTCCGCCAGACCCTGGGCGACGAGGCCGGGCGGGCCCTGATCACCGAGAAGCAGGGCTACAAGGCGCAGGGCTACCGACTGGCGGTGGAGGCCGCCGAGTTCGACGCCCACCGCTTCGAGCAGCTGGTCGAGGAGGGGCGGCGGAGCCTCGACCGGGAGGCGCCCGAGACCGCGGCGGAGCGGCTGCGCGAGGCGCTGGCCATGTGGCGCGGCGCCCCGTTCGCCGATGTGCCCCCGACCCCGGCGGTGGCGGCGGAGGCCACCCGGCTCGAGGAGTGCCGGCTGCAGGCCGTGGACGCCCGGATCGACGCGGACCTGCGGTGCGGGCGGCATACGGCCGTCCTGGGCGAGCTGGAGGCGCTGACCGCCGAGCATCCCTTCCGTGAGGAGCTGCGCGGCCGGCTGATGCTGGCCCTGTACCGGTCCGGCCGGCAGGCCGACGCCCTGGCCGCCTACCGGGATCTGCACCGGCTGCTGAGCGAGGAGCTCGGGGTCGAGCCGACCCCGCCCCTGCGCGGCCTCCACGAGCGGATCCTGAACGCCGACGCCTCCCTGATGGCGCCGCCCGCCCCGGAGGCGGACCGCCCCGCCCCCGCCGCTCCCCGCAAGACCCCCCGGGGCCCCCGCCAACTGCCGCCCGCCAGCCCCACGTTCACCGGCCGCCATGGCGAGGTCGCGGTGATCCAGGCGCTGATGGACGCGGCCGGGGACCCGGGCGAGGGCGGGCGGTCGGTGGTGCTCGCGGCCATCGACGGCACCGGCGGGGTCGGCAAGTCGACCCTGGCCATTCACGCCGCGCACCAGCTCGCCGACCGCTTCCCCGACGGCCAGCTCTATGTGGATCTGTACGGGGCGACCGCCGGGCAGTCGGCCCTGGACCCCGGCGAGGTGCTCGGCCGGTTCCTGCGCGCCCTCGGCGTGGACGGCTCGAGCGTGCCGGGCGACACCGACGAGGCGTCCGCGCAGTTCCGTTCGCTGGCGGCGGGTCGGCGGCTGCTGGTGATCCTCGACAACGCGGCGAGTGTGGACCAGGTGCGGCCGCTGATTCCCGCCGGGCCGGGCTGCGCCGCGCTGGTCACCAGCCGCGAGATGCTGACCACCCTGGAGGGCGCCACCCATCTGCATCTGGATGTGCTCCCCCAGGACCAGGCGGTGGCGCTGCTGGAGCGGGTCGTCGGCGCGGAGCGGGTGCGGGCGGAGCCCGCGGAGGCGGAGGAGATCACCCGGCTGTGCGGCGGGCTGCCGTTGGCGCTGCGGATCGCCGGTGCCCGGCTGGCCGCCCGCCCCGCGTGGCCGCTGCGCACCCTCGTGGCCAAGCTGACCGACGCCCGCGGCCGGCTGGACGAGCTGCGATTCGGCGATCTGGCCGTCCGTATCAGCTTCCAGGTGAGCTACGAGGCGTTCCGGCTCGGCCGGCGCTCCGACGACCTGGACGCGGTCCGCGCCTTCCGGCTGCTGAGCGTGGTGCACGGGCCCGATGTGAGCCTGCCGGTGGCGGCCGCGCTGCTGGACCTGCCCGCCGACCGCACCGAGAACGCGCTGGAGCGGCTGGTCGACGCCCAGCTCCTGGAGAGCCGCGACTCCGTCCGCTACCACATGCACGATCTGCTGCGGCTGTTCGCGTCGGAGCAGGCCGAGCAGGAGGAGCCCGAGGCGGAGCGCTCGGCGGCGCTGGAGCGGGCCCTGTCCTGCTATGCGGCCACCGCCCAGCAGGCGGTCGCCCTGCTCGACCCGCTCCGCCCCTGGCCCCGGCATCCGGGTGAGGGCCCGGCGGTCCCGCTGACCGGCCAGGACGAGGCCGAGAGCTGGCTGAAGACCGAGCTCCCCAATCTGCTGTCCGCCGTCGCCCACGCGGCCGAGCCCGCCCAGCCCGAGGCCATCGCCCGCCTCGGGCTGCGGCTGGCGCGGGCGCTCCAGTGGTTTCTCTTCCCCCGGGCCCACGCCCAGGATTTGCAGACGGTCAACGAGCTGGCCATCGAGACCGCCCGCCGCCTGGGCGACCCGGAGAGCGAGGCTTGGGCGCTGGACGGTCTCTCCGCCGCGTACTGGCTGCAGCACAGCTACGACGAGGTGCGGACCGCGCTGGAGTCGGCGCTGGAGATCTGGCGCGAACTGGGTCACCGGGAGGGGGAGTTGCGCTCCGCCTGTAATCTCGCGGACGCGCTGTGCGAACTGGGCCTGTTCGAGGAGGCCATCACGGTGCAGGAGCGGCAGCTGACGCTCGCCCGGGAGGCCGGGGATCTGCCGGCCGAGGTGATCGGCCTGGGCAATCTCGGCCGCGCCCACCGCGGCATGGGCCGTCCCGAGGACGCCCTGACCTGTTTCAAGGAGAGCCTGGAGTACGCCCGCCGCACGGGCAACATCCACCATGAGGGCTTCGCGCTCTACGAGATCGGGATCACTTATATGGAACAGGGCAGGTTCGTCGAGGGCCGGTCCCATATGGACCAGGCCCTGCCCGTGTGGCAGCGCCCCGGTACCTACGAGAGCTGGCGCGGGCACACCTGGAGCGGGCTCTTCCCCGCCTGTATGACCCTCCAGATCGGCCCCGGACCGCGCTGAACCCGGCCCGCGCCGAACAGATCGGCCCCGGCCCGCGCTGAGGCGGGATCCGGGGCGGACGTCGGCACCGGGGGTACGACGTCGTACACCGCGGGGGCGGGGTCACGGCTTGCGGGCCACCCCGCCGTAGGCCCACACCCGGCTCGGGTCGGACTCGGCCCCGATGCCCGGGCGCCAGGAGGGCAGTTGCACCAGGCCCGGGGCGAGCAGGTCGAGGCCGGTGAAGAACTCCATGATCCCGGCACGGTCGCGGGCGACCAGGCTGACGGCGTCCCCGAAGCTGATGACCTCCCATTCCCGGTCGGTGTCGAGGGTGAAGTCACCGGTGGCGTGGGAGAGGACCAGACAGCTGCCCGGTGCGGCCCAGTCCATGAACCGGCGGACGATGCCGACGGGGTTCTCCATGTCCTCGATGTAGTCGAGGACGAGCGTCAGCAGGATGGCGACCGGCTGCGCGGGGTCGAGCAGCCGCCGCAGCTCCTCATGGCCCAGGAGGTCGTCGGGCGAGCGGACATCGGCCCTGACCATGGTGGTGCCGGAGACGGAGAGACGGGCCTGGCCGTGGCTGGCCACGATGGGGTCGTTGTCGGCGTAGACCACACGGGCCCGGGGATTCACGGCCTGGGCGATTTCGTGCACATTCGGATTCGCTGGCAATCCCGCACCGATATCCAGGAATTGGCTGATTCCACTGGCGGCGAGATGACGGACGGCACGGTGCAGGAATCTCCGATTGGAGAGCGCGGTATCGCGGACTTCGGGTGCGACTCCGAGAAATCGCTGGGCCTGCTCGTAATCGGCGAGGTAATTGTCCTTACCGCCGACCAGATAGTTGTAGACCCTGGCCGGATTCGCCTCGCTGACCGCGAGACGGCCGTGGTCGGCCGGCCGCCACGCCCTTGTCCTGAGGAGCCCTATCCCGGGTCCGCTGCTCTTCATCGTGATTCCCTTACCCATAGCACTGCCTCGCCTCACCGCGGACGGTTCCGGATCACTGCGGATGCGGAGCCGCGCCCGGACGCCAGGTGACCGTCTCACTGGGCCCCGGTTCGGCCCAGGCGACCGGATCCCGCGCCCATAGGTGGAAGGGCAGCCCGACATCGGCGGACACCCGGCTGAGCTGCCCCCACGAGTACGCGCCGGAGTGGGTCGCGGTGGCCTGGAGCGCCGCTTCCAGACAGGTGCGAGCGGTGTGTTCGGCCCGGCAGGTGCCGCTCGGGCCGGACCCCTCCACCCCGCCGCAGAGCTGGAAGGTGCTCCAGGCGTAGAGGGGTTCGTCCTCGGTGCGAGGCTGATGCTGCTGGTCGACGTTCACAGGCCCTCTCCAGACGCGTCCCTGCCGGGCGGCTGTAGCGATGCGCCCAGCATGCACCAGGGCGGACCAGCGGCGGTATACCGGCGGTAAAGCGACGGCCGCGGCGGCTCGACCGGGTCCGCCCCGGTCCAGATCCCCGCCGCGGCCGCACCGCGTTCCGCATGGGAAAGGCCCTGGTCACACACGATGTGGCAGCAAGGCGTGAGCCCAAGGCCGCCCGGTCAGCCGGCGAGCCAGGCCAGGACCTCCCGGTTGATCCGCTCGGGCGCCTCCAGGTGGAGGAAGTGCCCCGTGCCCTCGACCAGTTCCATGCGCGAGCCCGCCGGGAGGTGGTCCTCGGCCCCCTTGACGACATCGGCGCCGATGCAGCCGTCGTCTGTGCCATGCAGATAGAGGATGGGGGTCTCCCCGGTGGCCGTGACGGCCTCCTGCTCCGCCGCGTACGCCGCCACATGACGCGACGGGTCGAACAGGGCCCGGTAGTAGCCGATCGCGGCGGCGAGATGGGCCGGGTCCCGCAGGCTCTCCTTGACGTGCGCGATGTCCTCGGCGGCGTCCTCGTAGCCGGGCGACCAGTCGCGCCACAGGCCGTCGATCAGGGCCATGTCGTGCGCCGCCGCACCGGCCTCGGCCAGCGGCGTCTGGAACAGGAAGATGTAGAAGGAGCGCTTGAACTGGCCGTAGTCGTAGTTGAAGAAGTCGGCCAGCACCCCGCCCAGCGGGGGCACCGACATCGTGACCGCGCGCCGCCAGCGCTCGGGGGCGCTGCCGGTGGCGCCGTACGCGGCGATGGCGCCCCAGTCGTGGCCGATGAGCACGGCGTCACCGTCGCCGCCGAATGCCTCATGGAGCGCGTTGGCGTCGGCGGCGATCGCACCCGCCTGGTAGGCGCCGTCGGCCGGTATACCGGAGGGCGCGTAGCCCCTCAGAAAGGGCGCGACGGCGTGGTAGCCCGCGTCCGCGAGCGCGGGAAGCAGATGACGCCAGGAGTGCGCGGTGTCCGGGAAGCCGTGCAAGCAGAGCGCCAATGGGGCGTCGGCCGGGCCCGCTTCGAAATACCCGAAATCAAGTCCATTTGCGTTGATGTTCTTCAGCTCTGTCACGCCCGAGGATGCTAATGCACCGTCAGGATGCCGTCCACGTATGGCCGGAACGGGCTGCGCGCCGGGCCGGAGAAGTGGCAGACTGCGCTATACCGTCCGGAAATTCGATGACGCACCTGAAGTGTTTTCGCCGGCCGAGCCCCAGGGAGGCCCGATGACCAGCCCGAGCAGCCCCGTCGCGGACCACCGCGACGCCATGATGCATCGCGGATTCCTCTATCGCGACGAGGACGAAGTCGTCGACGTCTGCGTCCCCTTCCTCCGCGAGGGCCTGGAGGCGGACGACGCCGTGGCCGTCGTCGCCGCCTCCTCCAACCTCGACGCGCTGCGGGACGCGCTCGGGCAGGACGCCAAGGCGGTGCAGTTCGAGGAGGCGCTCAGCTGGTACCAGCACCCGGTCAAGACCATCGCCGCCTACGACTCCTTCGTGAAGGCCGAGAAGCCGCGCCGGGTCCGGGTGATCGCCGAACCGGTGTGGCAGGGCCGCACCCCGCTCGAGGTCGTGGAGTGGGCGCGCTACGAGTCGATCGTCAACGCGGCCTTCGCCCACTCCGGCGCCCGCGCGATCTGCTGTTACGACCGGCGCCTGCTGCACCCCGAGATCCTCGCGTACGCGCGCCAGACCCACCCCGAGATCATCGACGGCCACGGGCCGGAGCGCAGCGACGCCTACACCGACCCCGGCCCGTTCAGCGCCACCTGCGACCGGCGTCCCCTGCCGCCCGCCCCGCGCATGGCCGAATCGGTGTCGATCGTCTCGACCGATCTGCACGCCGTGCGCACCTTCGTCGCCGAGCGGGCGAGCCGGCACGGCATGGGCCATGACGCGCTGCGCAACATGGTCGCGGCCGTGAGCGAGGTGTCCACCACCGCGATCCGGCACGGCGAGGCCCCGGCGCGGCTGAGCACCTGGGTCCATGACGGCGATCTGGTCTGCGACATCTCCGGGCCCGGCCATTGGTACCCGGACGCGCTGTGGGGCTTCACCCCGCCGGCCGGCACCGAGCCCGGATTCGGGCTGTGGGGCGTGCGCATGCTGTGCGACGTCGTACAGATGCAGGCCGACGCGGACGGCACCCTCATCCGGCTGCGCACCCGCATCTGACGTCGCGTCGCCCGCGGACGCACACGGACGGGCCGTGGGGCGGATGGGAAGGTCGCCCACCCGCCGCCCGCCGGCGCTCCCGCGCCCGTCCCCGGCCCCGCGCCACGGCGCCTGACCTGGCGGGCGCCGGCGGCCACTCCGGTGCCGGATGCGGCCGGGGCGGAGCGGAGCGACACTGGCGGTGAGTGCAACAGCCGTGATGCGGAGTGTGCGTATGGATGGGCTGCCATCCGCCTGGGAGAGCACGCGATGAACACGCCCCACAGGCGCCGGGGCGCCCAGGGCACCCCAAGGGTGCGGGACCTCCCCACCCGCATCGACGCCACCGGCACCCGGCGTGAGACGGACGCCCTGGGGACCGTCGAGGTCCCCGCCGACCGCTACTGGGGCGCCCAGACCCAGCGCGCCCTGGTCCACTTCGCGATCGGTGACGACCGTATGCCCAAGGCGGTCTACCACGCCTACGGCTATGTCAAGAAGGCCGCCGCGCTGGTCAACGGCCGGGAGGGACGGCTGGCGGGGTGGCAGGCCGATCTGATCGCGCATGTGGCCGACGAGGTGATCTCCGGTGCGCTGGACGACCACTTCCCGCTGTATGTGTGGCAGGCCGGCTCCGGCACCCAGACCAATGTGAACGTCAACGAGGTCATCAGCAATCGCGCGATCCAGCTGGTCGGCGGCGTCCTCGGCAGCAAGGATCCGGTACACCCGGACGACCACGTCAATCTGGGCCAGTCCACCAACGACACCTTCCCCACGGCCATGCACATCGCCGCCGTGCGCATCCTGCACGACCCCCTGCTGCCGCAGGTCAGCCTGCTCCAGGAGGCTATCGCCGCCAAGTCCCGCGCGTGGTACGACGTCGTCAAGACCGGCCGCACCCATCTTCAGGACGCGCTCCCCCTGTCCGTGGGGCAGGAGTGGTCCGGCTACGCCGCCCAGCTCTCCGACGCGCTGGAGCGGCTGCGCGCCACCCTGCCGGATCTGTACCAGGTCGCCATCGGCGGCACCGCGGTCGGCACCGGGCTGGGCGCCCCCGAGGGGTTCGGACCGGCGGTGGCCCGGGAGATCGCGGGGGCCACCGGGCATCCGTTCAAGGTGGCGTCCAACTCCTTCGCGGCCCAGAGCGGTGTGGACACCATGGTGGCCGCCTCCGCCGGGCTGCGGGGCCTCGCCGTCCCCCTGATGAAGATCGCCGACGATCTCCGCTGGCTCGCCTCCGGCCCTCGCGGCGGAATCGGGGAGCTCACCCTGCCCGCCAACGAGCCCGGCAGCTCCAGCATGCCCGGCAAGGTCAACCCGACCCAGTGCGAGGCCATGATGATGGTGTGCACCCAGGTGCTCTCCGACGACAGCGCCGTCGCACACGCGGGTACCCGGGGCAACTTCCAGCTCAACGCGGCGCGGCCGCTGGTCATCAGCGACTTCCTGCACTCCGCCCGCATCCTCGCCGACGCCTGCGAGAAGCTGCGCGAGTACTGCGTCGAGGGCATCGAGCTGAACCGCGAGCGGATCGACGAGCATCTCGCCCGCTCGCTGATGCTGGTCACCGCGCTGTCCCCGGAAATCGGCCACGACAAGGCCGGCGAGATCGCCCACAAGGCCGCCGCCGAGGGGACGACCCTGCGCGAGGCGGCCATCGCCAGCGGCCATATCAGCGCCGAGGACTTCGACCGCATCGTGGACCCCCGGAAGATGGCCCGCCTTCGCGACGGCTGACCTCATCGGCGTATGCCGTGCTCGGCCAGCGGCCCCACCTCCAGACCCGCGGCCCGGCACTCCGCCACCACCATGGGCAGCGCGGCCAGTGTGGCGCGCCAGCAGCCCGTGGCCGCGGCGCGGTCGGTGTCGTGGAGCAGAACGGTGGCACCGCCGCACAGATCGCGCCGTATGACGGCGAACACCGATCGCGCGGTGGCGCCCGCGGACCAGTCGCGTCCCCAGGCCGACCAGAGCACGGGGGTGAGCCCGGCCCATGCCGCCGCCAGCCAGCGGCCGCCGGTGAGGATGCCGTACGGCGGCCGGTACCACAGCGGTACCTCGCCGGTGGCCAGCCGTATCGCGCGGGCGGCACGGGCGACCTCCGTGACGTCCCGGGACACCGTGGGCAGCCAGGGGCGGCTGTGGGTCCAGCCGTGGACGGCCAGCTCATGGCCCCGGCGGACGATCTCCAGCGTGGTGTGCGGGAAGCGCGTCACCCCGTCCCCCAGGACGAAGAAGGTGGCCCGGACACCCAGCTCGTCCAGCACCCGGAGGAAGCGCGGTGTGGTGCGCGGATCGGGTCCGTCGTCGAAGGTGAGGGCCACATGGTCGCAGCGTCCCCGGCCCGCCAGGGCGGGGAAGAGGGCGCGCCGGGGCCCGGGCAGCCAGGTGCCGGCCGGGGCGATATGCGCGGCCGCCGCCAGTAGCGCCGCGTTGCGCACCAGGACACCGGAGCGGTGGCGGGCGCTCATGGTGTTCCCTCACCGCCGTCCGGGCTCCTCCGCCCTCCGGGGAGCGGTGTCCCGGCCTGCCGCGGTGGCTCGGGGACGGCCTGGTCCCAGCCGCCGCACATGGCGGGCGAGCGGGTCAGCCCCACGATGCCGGCCGCCATCAGCAGGATGCCGGCCACCTCGGGCACGATGCGCAGCCCCAGCTCGATGCGCTCGCCGAACAGCACCCAGCCCAGCGCGATGCTGACCAGGGCGTCGCCGAGGGTGAGCGCGGGCTGCGAGGCGGCCAGGGTGCCCGCGCGCAGGGTGCTCTGCAGCAGCAGGAAGCTCAGCAGCCCTACGACGCACACCGCGTACAGCGGCCAGTCGGTGAAGGCCGCCACCACTCCACCGGCGAACCGCCCGGTCAACTCCTTGATCAGCGCCGCCGTGCAGGCGAAACAGGCGGCGGTGGCGCTTCCGAGGGCGACGGCGCGCGCGGGCCCGCGCAGCGCACGGGCCACCGCGATCAGGGCGCCCACGGCGAGGGCCACCACCACGCCCACGGGCAGCCACTCGCCGTTCTGCGCCGTGGTCTCGCCATGGGAGGGATCGGCCGCCACCAGGAAGAGCGCGAGCCCGGCGGCGAGCATCACGAACGACCGCCAGGTCCGGCCGTCCGGGCGGTGTCGGAAGACCAGACTGCCGACCACCAGGGTGAACAGCAGCTCGCTGACCAACAGCGGCTGAACCACGGAGAGCCGGCCGACCGCCAGCGCGCCTACCTGCGCCGCCGCCGACACCATCATCGCGGCCAGCCCGGCCAGCCAGTACCGGCGGCGCAGCAGACGCGCCAGCCGCAGCAGGTTCCGCTTCGGACCCGGGGCGCCCCGTTCCTCCCGGACCTGGTCCATCGCGGCCCGCCGCTGCAGTACCGAGGCCATGCCGTTGCCCAGGGCGGACAGCAGGGCCAGCAACACCGCCACGACGCTCACCGGGGGTCACCCAAAGCGTGAGGCCAACCGGTGATACAGGCCGGGGGCCACGGCGCGGGCCACCGCGGGCAGCCGCATCCAGGCCGGTGCGTACACCTCGTCCCGCCCGCGCTCGACGGCGTCCCAGACCGCGTCGGCGACCCGCTCGGGCGGCAGCGGACGGGGCAGCCGACGGGCGTACGGGGCGCCGCGCCGGGCGAAGAACGGGGTGTCCACCACACCGGGGACCACATGGGTGACACGCACCCCGGCCCGGCCCAGCTCGTAGCGCAGGGCGTCGGCGAAGACGCCGAGCGCCGCCTTGGCCGCGGAGTACACCGCCTCGCCGCGCACCCCGACGGTCCCGGCCACCGAGCCGATCAGCACGATGTGTCCCCGCCGCTCGGCCTCCATCCGGGGGACGACCATGCGCACCAGGCGCATCGCGGCGAGCAGATCGACGCGGACCACCTGGTCGATGGCGGCGGGCGGCATGGTGGCGAAGGGGCCGGCCCAGCCCACGCCCGCCCCCGCGACCAGCAGATCCACCCGTCCGGCGGCACGGAGGGCGTCCTGGACGAGCGCCTCCGGGCCCTCCGGCGCTGCCAGGTCGACGGGGAAGGCGAGGGCCGATGTCCTGGCGGCCACGCGGTCGAGCCGTTCCCGGTGGCGGCCGCTGACCAGCAGCCGCCAGCCGCCCTCGGCCGCGATCCGGTCGGCGATGGCGGCGCCGATGCCCGAGGAGGCACCGGTCACCAGCGCGACCCTGGTCCCGGTGGTGTCGGCGTACCCGGTGTCCCGCACGTGGCCGCGATCGAGGGGTGCGTCCGGGAGGGGGCGGATCATGGCATCTCCCTGTCTCGCCGCCGACCGGCCGCTGGCCCTGGGTCACCGGCCGTCGAGCGCGCGGTTTGACGGCGTGCGGAGCGGATACCTCCAGTGAGCCATGAGGAGCCGCGCCTCGCACCATCGGAGGTGGTCATGCACCAGCCGTCGGCACGTTTTCTCGTTGTGAGCGCCGGGATGGGGGCCGGACACGACGCGGTCGCCGCCGAGCTGGTACGCAGGCTGGAGGACCTGGGCCAGGGGGCCGGCCGGGTGGATGTGCTGGAGTTGCTGCCGCGTGGGATCGGAGCGGGGCTGCGTTCGTTCTATCGGACGACCATCCGCCGTGCCCCGCTCGTGTACGAGGGCATCTACCAGGCGTTCTTCCGCCCCGGCAGGGGCCCCCGGCCGGGCAGTGCCCCGCTGGCCGCGCTGGCCGAGGACCGGCTGCTGGCCCTGGTGGAGCGGGAGCGGCCGGACGTGGTCGTCCCGGTGTTCCATCTGGCCGCGCAGCTGACCGGCAGGCTCCGGGCGCGCGGCGCCCTGGGGGTGCCCAGCGCGGTCGTGGTGACCGATTTCGCGGTGCACCGCCAGTGGCTGCACCCGGGCAACGATCTGCATCTGTGTGTCACCCCGGAGGCCGCGGACACGGTACGCCGGGCGCTGGGCCGTCCTTCGGTGGCCACCGGACCCGTGGTGGCGTCGCGCTTCTTCGCCCCGGCGCCGGGGGCGGCCCGGTGGCGGCGGCACTTGTGTGCGCTCGCGCCCGGGAGGCCGCCGGTGCTGCTGTCCGTGGGGGCGTGGGGCGCCGGGACACGGGTGGTGGACACGGCGCGGCTGGTGTCCGGGGCGGGGTATCTGCCGGTGGTGCTGTGCGGCCGGGACGAACGGCTGCGCGTCGAGCTGTCGCGCCAACCGGATGTGGCGGCCTTCGGCTGGGAGCGGGACATGCCCGGTCTGCTGGCCGCAGTGCGGGCCATGGTGGACAACGCGGCCGGTCAGACCGCGCTGGAGGCGCTGGCCACCGGGGTGCCCGTGATCGGCTATCGCCCCATCCCGGGCCATGGCCGCGAGGGGGTGCGGCGGATGGCCGCGCTGGGGCTCTCGGACCATGCGCGGGACTCGTGGGAGCTGGTGCGGCTGCTCGATGCGCTCACCGAGCCCTCCGCGTGGCGGGAGCGCCGTATCGCGGCGGGCCGCCGGCTGTTCGCCGACGACGCCGCCGTCCGGCTGACCGGGGTGGTCGCGCGGACGGCGGCGTCGGGCTGAGCGCTTCGAAGGCTCTGCCCACCAGGAGCTCTGTCCTTCGGGGGCTCCAACCTCCGTGGATTTGACGGGGTGTCCGGCGGACCTTTCCCCTCCTCGCCCCTTCCCGATACCAGGGGCTCCGCCCCTGGACCCCGGGGCCTGAGGCCTGAGGCCTGGGGCCTGGGGCCTGGGGCCTGGGGCCTGGGGCCTGGGGCAGAGCCCCGCCACGCGGCGGAGCCGCAATTCGATGCCGCGAGAAGGGACGGGGAGGGGAGCAGCCCGCCGCAGGCGTCAGGATCCGCGGAGACCCCCTAGCCCGCCTTCTTGACGAACTCGGTGGTGTAGGTCTTCTTCAGGTCCACCGTGGCGTTCTTCAGGTTGGGGTTGAACGCCTTGAGGACGCGCTCGACCGTCGCAGGGCCGTCCGCCGGCATCACCCCGTCCTTGGTGAACATCGGCAGGGTGCTCTTGATGGCCTCCACGTAGAGCTTCGCACCGCCCTGCGCGTAGTCGCTCGGCATCTTGGCGGCGATGTCCTCGGCCGAGTGGGTGGACATCCACTTCAGGGTCTTCACGAAGGCGTTGGCCAGCTTCTGCACCGTGTCCTTGTGGCCGTTCACCCAGTCGGTGTTCATGTAGAGCGAGGAGGAGGGGTACAGACCGCCGAGCGCCTGCTTGGATCCCTCGGGCGTGCGCATGTCGATCAGGACCTTGCCGATTTTCTGGTCCACGATCTGGGCGACCGTGGGATCGGTCGTCATACCGCCCTGGATGGAGCCCTGCTTGAGGGCCGAGATGAAGGTCTGGCCCGCGCCGACCGCCACCGGGGTGAACTCGCTGGTCTTCACTCCGCTGTCGACCGCGAGGTACTTGGTCAGGAAGTCCGTGGAGGAGCCCAGACCGGTGACACCGAGCTTCTTGCCCTTGAAGTCCTTGGGGGATGCCATCTCGTCCGCCGCCTTGTTGGAGACCACCTCGACCTCACCGGGGGCCTGGGCGAGCTGGACGACGGACTCCACCTGCTTGCCCTTGACCTGCAGATCGAGGGTGTGGTCGTAGAAGCCGACGACACCCTGGACATCGCCCGCGATCAGCGAGGTGGTGGCCTGCACCCCGGCCGGCTCGGTGAGCAGCTGGACCTTGAGGCCCTCCGCCTTGAAGTAGCCGAGCCGCTGGGTGAGCATCGCGGGCATGTAGATGACCTTGTCCAGGCCACCCACCATGATCTTGACATTGCCGTTCTCGCCGCCGGAGGCGCTGGAGTCACCGCCGCAGGCGGTGAGGGTGGTCAGAGCGAGCGCCGCGGCGACCGCGGCCGCGGAGAACTTGGCACAGCTGCGCATGGGTCACGTCCTTGTGAGCGGTGATGAGCGGGGAGGAAGAAGGCGGGGGCTCAGCGGTCTTCGCCGGGCTGGGCGGGCTTCCAGCGGAAGAGCCGCTTCTCCAGGAAGGTCAGCAGCCCCTCGGCGAGCAGGGCCACCACGGCGAGGATCACCATCGCGGCGTACACACCGGCGGCGTTGAAGGTGCCCTGCGAGGAGGACACCAGCAGGCCGAGCCCCTTGGTGGCGCCGATGTACTCGCCGACGATGGCGCCGATGAGGGCGAAGCCGAAGCTGACATGGAGGCTGGTGAAGATCCACGAGGTGGCGGAGGGGATCACCACCTGGAGGGTGACCTGGCGGTTGCTCGCGCCGAGGATCCGGGAGTTGGCCACCAGGTTGCGGTCGACCTCCCGGGCGCCCTGGAAGGCGTTGAAGAAGACGGGGAAGAAGACCAGGACGACGGCCGAGGCGACCTTCGAGGCCGGGCCGAGGCCGAACCAGATCAGGAAGATGGGCGCGAGGACGATGCGCGGCAGCGCGTTGAGCACCTTGATGTACGGACCGAGCACATCGGCGAGGAAGGCGATCCGGCCGAACGCGATCCCCAGGACCACACCGGCGACGACGCCGATGCCCCAGCCCAGGAGCGCCTCGTAGAGCGTGTACCAGATCTGCTCCCACAGCGAACCCTGCGCGGTGCCGTGCAGCGCCCACTGCTTGAGCTGGGCCCAGATCTTGGAGGGCATCGAGAAGTTGAACGGGTCGATGACGGCGGCCCGGGCCAGCCATTCCCACAGCCCGATGACGCCGAGGAGCACCAGGGCGCGGCTGGTCTGGACGAGGATCGCGCGGTTGCGGGCGGCGCGTGCCCGGGCCTTGGAGCGCGTACCGGGTGTCTTGTCGAGGGCGGGGACGGCCGTGGCGGACAGGGTCTCAGGCATCGACGGCACCCCTCTCACGGGTGATGCGGACCTCTTCGCCGAGCGAGGACCAGATCTCCCGGTAGATCTCCACGAACCGCGGCTCCAGCCGCACCGACTCGACCTTGCGGGGCCGGGGCAGATCGATCTCGAAGACCTCCTTGACGGTGGCCGGTCCGGCCGTCATCACGACGACCTTGTCGGCCAGGGCGATGGACTCCTCCAGGTCGTGGGTGACGAAGACGACGCAGGCGCCGGTCCCCGCCCACAGCTCCAGCAGTTCGTCCGACATCAGCGCGCGGGTCTGCACATCGAGCGCCGAGAACGGCTCGTCCATGAGCAGGATCTCGGGGTCGTTGACGAAGGTCGACGCGAGCGCCACGCGCTTGCGCTGACCGCCCGAGAGCTGATGTGGATAGCGGTCCTCGAAGGAGGAGAGGCCGACCCGGGCCAGCCATTCGCGGGCCCGCTCCTTCGCCTCCGGCTTGGGCACACCGCGAAACCGCGGGCCGGCCATCACATTCGACAGCACACTGCGCCAGGGGAACACCGCGTCCTGCTGGAAGACGAAGCCGACGTTGGAGGCGATGCCGCGGACCGGCTCACCGGCCACCAGCACCTCGCCCTCGGTGGGCTCCTCCAACCCGCTGACCAGCGTCAGTGTCGTGGACTTTCCGCAACCGGTGGGCCCGACGACGGCGACGAACTCACCGTGCCCGACGGTCAGGTCGAGATCCCTGACCGCGGTGTGGAGGGCCCCGGACGGTGTCCGGAACGCCTTGCTCGTTCCCCGCAGCTCGATGGCGGGGCTGGTGTGGCTGCTCATGGCCGGGAGGCTAGAAGTGACCCGGGCCACAGCGGCAGTCTTCTGGGCACAACCCGCCGTTGCGCTCACAAACCGCGTTCTGCTCGTTTTGCTCGCGCCCTGGCAACGAAAAGGCCACGGAGACTGGGCATACGCCCCGGGCGCCTTTACGGTGCGTTCACAGCACCATAAACGGACGAAGTACTACCGCTCGCACACGGGACCACATGGGACCACACAGGATGAGCGAGGCGGGAGACAGGGGGCCCATCATGCGCATCCGATGGCCCCGGCGTGTCTCCGGCCAGGTGCTCGCCGCGCAGCTGTTCATCACCGCCGGGGTGATGGTGCTGGCGACCGCGCTGTTCCTGGCCCCGCTCAGCTCCGAGATCGACGACCAGGCGATGCACCAGGCGCTCGCCATCGCCCAGACCACCGCGGCCGATCCGGACATCGCGCGGGACCTCACCGCCACCGATCCCACCCCCTCGGGTCCGGTGCAGCGGGCGGCCGAACGGATCCGCCGGGCCACCGGGGCGCTGTACATCGTGGTGATGGACTCCCGGGGGGTGCGCTGGTCGCACACCACCACCGCCCGGATCGGGCAACACGTCTCCACCGATCCGGGCGAGGCGCTCTCGGGGCGGGAGGTCCTGCAGATCGACGTGGGCACGCTCGGCCGCTCGGCCCGCGCCAAGGTGCCGCTGCGCTCGGGGGACGGACGGCTCGTCGGGGCGGTATCGGTGGGCATCGGCTACGGCAGCGTGCGCGACCAGCTGCTGGCGGCGGTGCCCCGGCTGCTGCTGTACGCGGGGGCGGCGCTCGGGGTGGGCGTCCTGGCGGCGATCGCCGTCTCGCGCCAACTGCGCCGCCGTACGCACGGTGTCGCGTTCGCCGACATCTCGGCGCTGCTGGACGAGCGGGAGGCGATGCTGCACGGCATCCGCGAAGGCGTGGTGGCCTTCGACCGGCACGGCCGGATCCGCCTGATCAACGACGAGGCCGGGCGGCTGCTCGGGATCCGCCCGGACGCCACCGGGCGCACGCTGGAGGAGTCACTGCCACCGGGCCGTACCACCGATGTGCTGGCGGGGCGGGTGGACGGGGCGGATCTGCTGACGGTCAGCGGCGCCCGGGTGCTGGTGGCCAACCGCATGCCGACCGAGGACGGCGGGGCGGTGGCCACCCTGCGCGACCGCACCGAGCTGGAGTTGCTGGGCCGCGAGCTGGACAGCACCCGCGGGCTGCTGGACGCGCTGCGCGCCCAGGACCACGAACACGCCAACCGGCTGCACACCCTGCTGGGGCTGCTGGAGCTGGGACTGCACGAGCGCGCGGCACAGTTCGTGGCCGAGCTCACCAATGCCCGGCGTGCCTCGGCCGAGCAGATCTCCGAACGAGTGCACGATCCGCTGCTGTCGGCGCTGCTGGTCGGCAAGTCGGCCATCGTGGCCGAGCGCGGAGTGGCCCTGCGCATCTCGTCCGCGACCCTGCTGCCCGGGCGGGTGGTCGACCCGCGCGATCTGGTGACCGTGCTCGGCAACCTCATAGACAACGCGCTGGACGCGGTGGCCGCACACCCCTCCCCCGCCCCGTTCATCGAGGTCGAGTTGAGGGCCGAGGGCACCACCGCCGTGCTGCGGGTGAGCGACACCGGCCCGGGGGTGCCACCGGGGATGCGCGAACAGATCTTCACCGAGGGCTGGTCCACCAAGCGGCCCGCCCGCACCGGCTCCCCGGACGCCGGACCCGATGGCCACGCGGAGTTCGCCACGGTGTCGCCGCGCGGCCGGGGCATCGGACTGGCCCTGGTACGGCGGCTGGCCGAGCGATACGGGGGCATGGCCCGGGTCACCGCCCGGGCGGGTGGCGGGGCGGTGTTCACCGTCGTCCTGCCCGAGGCCCTCACCGGGGACGACACACCCACTCATGAGTTCACCGCAGCAGGAGAGTCACGATGATTGACGTTCTTGTCGTGGACGACGACTTCCACGTCGCCGAGATCAACGCCGCGTATGTGGCCCAGGTGCCGGGCTACCGGGTCACCGCCCGCGCCCATACCGCCGCCCAGGCCCTCGCGACCCTCGAACGCACCCCGGTCGACCTCGTCCTGCTCGACCACTATCTGCCGGACGAGACCGGGCTGACCCTGGTGCGGCGGATGCGCCAGCTCGGCCACCACGCCGACGTCATCATGGTGACGGCCGCCTGTGATGTGGCCACCGTCCAGGCCGCCATGCGCCATGGCGCACTGCAGTACCTGGTCAAGCCGTTCAGCTTCGCCGGACTGCGGGCCAAGCTGGACGGCTACGCGGGGCTGCGCCGCACCCTCGAGGGCGTCGGCGGGCGCGGCGAGACCGGCCAGGAGAGGGTGGACCGGATCTTCGGCGCCTTCGCAGCCGCCGACACTTCCGGCCCCGCCCTCCCCAAAGGCCACTCCGCGCCCACCGTCGACCTCATACGGCGGGTCCTGGACCAGGCCGACCAGCCGCTCTCCGCCCACGAAGTGGCGGAGCGCACCGGTATCAGCCGCTCCACGGCCCAGCGCTATCTGAAGTACCTCGAACATGCGGGCCGCATCAGCCTCACCCTCAAGTACGGGGACACCGGCCGTCCCGAACACCGCTACACATGGGTGGCGGTGAACTGACGGCATCCTCAGCTGGTGGCCGAGGCCTCGTACAGGCCACGGCCGGAACGCTGGGCCCGGTCCGAGGAGCGCAGCCGCTCGAGGGTGTTGCGCACCGAGTTCACATTGGTGCGGGTCTCGTCGCGGCCCAGGGCATTGTTGACCTCGGAGGCCCGCATGGGACGGCCGGCCTTGCGCAGCGCGGCCAGCACGCTGTCGGCGAGCCCTGTGGAGCGCTCGGAGGTGGTGGCCGTCTCCTTGGTGGCCTTCTCCGCCGGCTTCTCGGCGGCCTTGGTGGCCTTGGCGGGCTTCGCGGCCTTCGCGGTGGCCTTGGTGGTGGCCTTGGTAGTGGCCTTCACCGCGGCCTTGGTGGCCTTGGGAGCCTTCGCCGCGGCCTTCGCGGCGGTCTTCTTGGCGGCGGCGGTCTTCTTGCCCGCCGTCTTGGTGGCCCGTCCGGTGGCGGGCGCCTTGGCCGCCTTGCCCCTGCTGCGCTGACGGCCGATGGCCGCCTTGCGCGTGGCGGCGGAGGTACGGCCGGTGGATCCCGTGTCCTCGGCGGACTCCGGCCCGGTCCCGGCCGTGGCCTCGGTGGCCGGCTCCGCGGCCGGCTCGGCCGGGGTGGCCTCGGCCACGGGCTTCGCCACCGCCACCGGGGCGCCGTCCACGACCTGCTCCGAAGCCGTGGCGATGGAGAGCGTCTGCAGGCTGCTCAGGGCAGTGCTGACCGCCTCCAGCCGCTTGGTGACGGCCTCCAAATCACCCTTGAGTGCCTCCTGTTGCTTCTGCAGTTGGGGGAGTTCGGCCTCCAGTACCTCAATGGTCGAACCCACACTGCTGTCCGCGCTCAACGCGTTCACTTCACTTCGTCCCCTTTCTGGGCGTCTGCGCCCATCGCAGCTGTGATTATGCCTGCTGTTCAGACGGTGCGGTGCCCTGTGTGCCACTGCGCAAAACAACCACACGTGTCTCAGCACCCCTTGAGAAGCCAACTTTCGGTGAAAACACACGCCAGTCACACCGCGACCGCACGGCCGATGTCATCCGGAAGGGTGGCGCCGCAAACGCGGTGACGACTTGTCAGGCCCCGGTTTTCGGGGTGGCTTCACACGGGTGGTAGAAACACCGTACCCGTCCGAGGAAACAGAGGTAGTCCCATGAAGCTGCGCTGCGCCGTGCTCGACGACTACCAGGACGTGGCGCTGTCGGCGGCCGATTGGTCCGGTGTGCTCGACGCGGTGGACGTGGTGCCGCTCCATGAGCACATCGCCGGTGAGGACGCGGTGGCCGAGGCGATCGGGGACTGCGAGATCGTGGTCATCATGCGGGAGCGCACGCCCTTCCCCGCATCGCTGTTCGCGCGGCTGCCACGGTTGAAGCTGCTGGTGACCACGGGGATGCGCAACGCGTCGGTCGACCTGGAGGCCGCCGCCCGCCACGGCGTCACCGTGTGCGGCACGGGCGGCGGCTCGCAACCGACCACCGAGCTCACCTGGGCGCTGATCCTGGGGCTCGCCCGCCATGTGGTGCCGGAGAGCACGGCGCTGCGGGACGGCGGGCCGTGGCAGAGCACCGTCGGCACCGATCTGCACGGCCGCCGTCTGGGGTTGCTGGGGCTGGGACGGATCGGCACCCAGGTGGCGCGAGTCGGCCGGGCCTTCGGCATGGAGGTGGCCGCCTGGAGCGAGAATCTCACGGCCGAGCGCGCGGAGGCGGAGGAGGTGCGGCCGGCCGGCTCCAAGGAGGAGCTGCTGGAGACCAGCGACATCGTCTCGGTGCATCTGGTGCTCAGCGACCGCACCCGGGGGCTGCTGGGCGCGGCGGAGCTGCGGCGGATGCGTCCCACGGCGTTTCTGGTGAACACCTCCCGCGCGGCGATCGTGGACCAGGCGGCGCTCGTGGAGGCGCTGCGGGACGGCTGGATCGCGGGCGCGGGGGTCGATGTGTTCGAACGGGAGCCGCTGCCGCCGGGCGATCCGTTCCGTACCCTGCCGAATCTGTTGGCCACCCCGCACCTCGGCTATGTCACCCGGGGCAACTACGAGCGGTTCTACGGCGATGTGGTGGAGGACATCCGCGCCTATCTGGACGGGGCGCCGATCCGCCGGCTGAGCCCGCCCGCCTGACCGCCCCCGAGCGGCCTCCTACGGCTCCGGCGCCCGCGAGGTGGCGGCCGCAACACCGGGCAACGGCGGGGAGCGGTGGCCGGGCCAGGGCGAGATTCGACCGCGAGGGGCATCAAGAGGTCCCATTCCAGGGCGCGTTGGGCCCATCGAGGGCCCGGCCGCCCCGTTCGAACATCCCGCACCCAGCCACCGGTCGTCTTCCCGGGCTGAAAGCGACGCATGCCCTCCGCCCGGTGGACACTATTCCGTTTCGCCTTCGTCATACCGGACAGGCTGCCTGGCACGGACAACCCATCGGCCCGCACAACAGACCGGTGCCCGGTCCACCGACCCGGCACCGCGGACGGAGGGAACGTGACTCACAGCGCACCGCGAATGACGGCAGCCGACAGGGCATCGGCGGGGCAGGACGCCCTGCGGCACGGCGACGGCGGCGGAGGATCGGGGACACCGCCACCGACCCGGCGCGGCCTGCTCTCGGTGGCCGCGGCGGCCGGGATCGGCCTGCTCGCCGGCTGCGGCGAGGAGTCGGCCGGTTCGCCCTCCGGAGCGGGCCCGCAAGGCTCCGGCAAGGCGGAGCGCTCCCCGTCCGCCACTCCGTCCAAGAGTTCCCCCTCCCCCACCCCGAAGCCGCCGCCGGAGCTGCCCCGGGGCGGACGGGATCTGTCCCGCTACCGCCTGGTGGGCTACTGCGGACTGCCCGGGGCCGCCGCGCTCGGCCGGCTCGGCATCGGGGACCTCGACGACCAGGTGCGCCAGATCGAGAAGACCGCCCGCGCCTACGCGGCGGACCGCGAACCGCAGCCGGTGCTCGAACTCCTCGCGACCGTCGCCAACAGCAGCGCGGGCCCCGACGGCACCTACCGCTCACGCACCTCCCCCGACACGATCCGCCGCTTCCACGACGCGGCCAAGCGCCATCGCGCCCTGCTGCTGCTGAACATCCAGCCGGGCCGGGCATCGGTCCTCGGCGAGGTCAAGGCGTTGCGCGAATGGCTGGTCCATCCCGATGTCGGCATAGCCCTGGACCCTGAGTGGGAGATGGGTCCGGGCGAGGTGCCGGGGGACACCTACGGCCACACCAGCGGCAAGGAGCTCACCGATGTGGCCCGCTATCTCTCCGGGATCGTCGCCGAACACGATCTGCCGCAGAAGCCGCTCGTCTTCCACCAGGTGGCCGTGTCCGTCGTCAGCGAACAGTCCGCGCTGCGCCCGCAGCCCGGCGTGGTGGTCATCAAGAGCGCGGACGGCATCGGATCGCCGGGGATGAAGCGGGACACCTGGCGGCAGTTGGTCAGGGGCCAGCCCGAGGGCGTGCGCACCGGCTTCAAGCTCTTCTACGAGGAGGACGCCGAGGGGAGCCGGCTGATGACCCCGGAAGAGGTGCTGGCCCTGCGGCCGCGCCCGGATTACGTCATGTTCGAGTGAGAGCGGCGGCGCGCGCCACCGACGCGGCCGCCCCCGGCCGGAAGGCGGCCGGGGGCGGCTGGGAGAGTCGAGCTCAGGGGCGTGGCGCCGTCTGCACGGTGAGTGGTTCATGGCTGCTGACGTCGCCGGAGCCGCGGCGGGTGAAGCGCATGGCGATACAGGCGCCCGCGTACAGCACCGCCACGACCAGCAGCAGCGCCTGATAGCCCGTGAGCAGGGCGAGATACTCCAGGGTGCCGCCGAACAGGGAGCCCAGCAGGTTGGCGCCGAAGGCCGCCGTGGGGTCGGAGGCCGCCGCCAGCCGGTCGGAGAAGATGAGGTTGGCGCAGAAGATGGGGGCGAAGGCCAGCGCGATCGCGGCGGCCAGTCGAGGGGCGAAGGGCAGTCCCAGCACCAGATGGGACGGGATCAGCCAGGCGATCGCGAGGCTGGCGAAGAGCATCAGTTGCAGCACGAGCTGATTGACCCGGCGCAGCCTGCGCCGCACCTCCACCGCGCACAGCACGGCGACCAGCACCCCCGCGAAGACCATGGCGTTGACCAGCCAGGTGGTGCCGAAGTAGAGGGCGAAGCCGATCACGTTCTTGGTCTCCAGCAGCATGAACGCCGCACCGAGCAGGAACATGTCCACATAGCGGGCGGTACGCCGCAGCCGGACCCCGGTCAGCCGTACCGACGCCAAAGTCACCAGCAGGATCGCTCCCAGGACCCCGATGTAGAGGGTGGGGATGGTGCGGTGCAGCAGATACGGGAACGGATGGTCGTCACTGGCGGCCGAGGGCACCGGGCCCGAGGGGCGCCAGGCGGAGGCGGTGCAGGACTGGTCGCTGGAGGTGACACCGGCCACCAGGATGGCCGCCTTCTTGCCTCCGTAGTGAGTGATGCAGGGGGCGTGTCCGAAGACGGAGGTGAGCGTGGAGCCGAACCGGTCGATGAGCCAGTTCTGCCGGTAGTAGTTGTACATGGCGAACGCGCCGCCGGGCGCCAGGTGGCGGTGTGCCGCCTCGAATGCCTGCCGGGTGAACAGATAGCTCTCCAGGCGCAGGTTGCTCGCGCCCGACACCAGGGTCAGGGAGTCGGGCAGGGCGAGGACGACCAGGTCGTAGCGGGTCTTGGTGCGTTCGAGGAAGGCCCGGCCGTCGTTGATGTGCACGTGCACCCGGGGGTTGGCGTAGGGCCGGGCCGGATGCAGTGACGCACCGATCTCCTGCAGCCGGGGGTCGATCTCCACCGCGTCCACCCGCTGGGCGCCGTTGGCCAGCGCCATCGCCACGTCGTTGCCGTTGCCGGCGCCGATGACCAGCACCCGGCGGTGGGAGTTCCTCGGGGTTTCACGGTAGGGCTGCTCGTACGGGGAGCCCGGGCGTCCGAGCACCTTCAGCGGGGCGATGGACTGGTGCGGTACGCCATTGGCGGAGATCTTGTAGTCCCGGCTGCCGGTGGTCGGTCTGGTCACCTCGATCTTGTAGTACGGGGACCAGGAGATGCCGCTGGCCGCCGTCTCCAGCGCCAGGACGGCCACCATCAAGGCGAGCGGGACCGCATACCGGATGCTGTTGCGGCGGCCGCCGAGGGTCAGCAAGGCCGCGGCGGCGAGCACGCCCCACACCACCGACGGTGCGCGCAGCCAGGACAGCAGCGCGAAGGACACCGAACCGGTGAGCGAGCCCAGCAGGTCGTAGCGGTACGCCTCCAGCGAGGGCAGCTGACGGAACTGATCGGCCGTCATCTTCCCGATCGCCATCATGATCAGCGCGGTCAGCCCGAAGAGCACCGGCAGGGTCACCCACTGGGGCAGACCGGTGGTCTTCACGGCGGTGAAGTAGATGACCTCGCCGCTGGTCTGCCGCACCTGCACGGGGAACTCGCGCACCAAGACGACGAGAACGGCGAGCGGGATGGGCGCCCAGCGGGTGAGCCACTGCCCACGCCCGGCGGGCATGAGGAATCCCAGGCCGATCCCGAGGAACGAGCCCAAGAGGATGAAGTTCGAGAAATAGCTCAGATGGACGATATTGGCGCCGGTCCACCGGATCAGCGCGAGCTCGACGAAGAGCATGGTGGCGCTGGCCAGCAGCAGCCTCGCGCGCACGTTTTGCGGTCCTGGGCTGTGCTCCATGCCGGCCACGCTGTCATCCGGGACGGGGCAGGTCGAGCACCCACACGGCCCGTGCCGTCGGCCGGATGGCGGGCGTCCGGAGCATCGGGAAGCGGCCCCGGCCACTCGCTCTCCATCCGCGCGACGCCTCACCTCCCCTCCCCTGCCGAGGCCATTCGCGCAGGTCAGCCACGCGGCATGGGGTGCGGTGCACCGGCCGCGCGGCGTGTGGTGGCCATGCCGCGGCACGCGGCACGGGCCCGCTGCCCGGGTCACCGCCGTACTGCGTTCGGGTCATGGCCCGACCGGTGTCCGTCACCTGCCCGGGCCAACGCCGGACGCCCGCGCGGAGGAGGCGGAGCCCGAGTCGGTGTTCGTGTCCTTCGCGGACCGAGCACGCTGCTGCCCGGCGAACGGCGCGGCACACGGACCTGCGCCGAGGCCGGTGCCCTGGTGGAGACGGTCGTACGCACCACGCCGGGCACCGGCCCCGAACGGCTGGACGGGGATCCGGGCAGGGAAAACACCGCTTCGGTCAGCGGGCGTTCACCCGGTCAGCTCCCCCCGGTGGTGAAGTAGGGCTTGCACACGGTCAGCTCCCCCCGGTGGCGAAGTAGGGCTTGCACACGGTCAGCTCCCCCCGGTGGCGAAGTAGGGCTTGCACACGGTCAGCTCCCCCCGGTGGTGAAGTAGGGCTTGCACACGGTCAGCTCCCCCCGGTGGCGAAGTAGGGCTTGCACACGGTGCCCACGTAGTCCGTGGCGATCTCCAGCACACGGCTGCCGTCCGCCGAGGGCAGCAGCGCCGAGCTGTAGTTGGGGCACCAGTCGACCACCTTGGAGTCCACCCGCACCGGTGCGGGGATCGAACGCCACGCTCCGGTGCCGCCATTGCTGTTGGTCCACACGGTGGCACCGCTGCCGGCGGCGGTGCTGCCGTCGGCGTTGTTCAGGACCTGGCCGATGAGGAACAGCTTGCCCCGGGGGTTGCCGGCCTCGGGGGCCCAGGCGAGGTTCGGTGTGTGGGTGAAGTACTTGCCGTCGGCGGTTTCGGGACGGTAGCCGAGGTGAGCGGGGTCGCCCCAGTTCCAGCCGTCCTTCGAGGTCCGGTAGTGGACCACACATGAGTACTGCCCCTGGGCGGCGCAGATCTCGTACGCCATGAAGTACTGGCCGTCGGGCAGCTTGCGCACGATGGGCATACCGGGCCGGTCGGAGGCGAGCTTGCTGGCGACGGTGGCGTGGTGGCCCTCCCAGGTGATCCCGTCCGCGCTGCGGGCGGCGATCAGCTTCTGGCTGTGGGCGGGGTCGGTCTCGTCCGAGTAGTGGGCCACCAGGCGCCCGCTGGAATCGATGGAGAACTCCGGCTCCCACAGCCCCTTGGTGCTGGGGGCGGTGGCCACGGTGGACAGATAGGACCAGGTGCGGCCCTGGTCGTTGCTGCGGAAGACCCGGATGGCCATCCGGCGGTCCGGCTCGTCCTGGCCGATGGAGGCGGACCACAGCAGGGTCCCGGCGGGCATGCCGCCAACAGCCTGCGGCAGTTCGTACAGGGTGGCGCAGCATTCGCCCTGTCCACCCGACGCCTCGGGGTCGGCCACCTCGCCCACCTGGCGGAAGGTGGCGCCGTCGTCGGTGCTCTCGTAGATGGCGCCGACCCCGTCCGAGCCGCGGAAGGTGACCACCGAAGCGAGGACGCGGCCGTTGGCGGTGCCGTTGTGCGCGAGCCGCAGGGCGCGGGGGTAGAGGCCGGTGCCGTCGCGCAGCAGGGTGCCGGAGGCGGCCGCGGCCGGGGGCGCCTGGACGGCCAGGAGCGAGCCCAGGACGGCCAGGAGGGTCAGCAGAGCGGGCAGGAGGTGTCTTCGGTACGGCGTGGTCATGCACGCTCCCTCGGGAGGAGTGGTGGAGGGGGAAGAGCGGCCCGGGCTGTGCGTGGCGCAACGTTAAAGAGAATTTCCAACGTTGTAAATCCCTCGCGCACGCTTCCGCGAGGGCCGAGCGGGGCCGGATGAGAGCCAAGCCGGGTCGAGGTCGGCACGCGCTTGCGCCCCGTTACGCCGAGGCGTAACGGGGCGATTGGGGCAGGCGGGTCAGTGCTCCTGGGCGGTGGGGCGCACCATGATCTCGTTGACGGCGGCACGCGCGGGCTGGACGACCATGAAGGCGATCGCCCGGGCGATGTCCTCGGGCTGCAGCCAGGACTCGCGCGCCATGCCGCGTGCCACGGAGGCCGTCCCGTCCCCGGTCGTCATCTCGGTGACGGTCATGCCCGGCTCGACCAGCCCCACCCGGACACCGCGGGCGGTCACCTCCTGGCGCATGGCCTCGCTGAAGGCGCCCACCGCGTGTTTGGTCGCCGAGTAGACGCTGTTGCCGGGCCGCGCCACCCGGCCGCCCACCGAGCCGACGTTCACCAGGTCCGCCACCCCGCGCGGGCCCTCGGACGCCGTCCGCAGCAGATGCGGCAGCGCCTGCCGGGAGGTGTGCAGGACGGCCTCGACGTTGAGGTCGATCATCCGCTCCCAGGTCTCGGGGTCGCTCTCCTCGACCGTGCCGGTGGCCACATAACCGGCGTTGTTCACCAGCACATCAAGCCGTCCGCACTGCTCCGCCGCGTCCTCGACGCACTGACGGGCCTGCGCCGCGCTCTGCAGGTCTGCCGTGAGGACGGCGCAGGAGCGGCCCTCCTTGCGGAGGGTGGCGGCCAGGTCCTCCAGCCGTTCGGTGCGGCGGGCCACCAGTGCGAGATCGGCTCCCTCCCGGGCCAGCGCCAGGGCGGTGGCCGCTCCGATGCCGCTGGACGCGCCGGTCACCAGCGCCGCGCAGCCCGACAGCGGGCCATCGGGGGGCGTGGCGCTCCCGGCCTGCCGGTCGTTCCCGGTGTTCATGTCCGTCACCCTGGCTCCCTGGTCTGGCGAGGTGGGGAGGCCACGGGGCCGCGTGGCCCGGGCCGCGTGTCGGGTACCCCGGTGGGGGCCCGACCATCGCCTCGCGTTCCTCCTTCCATGCCTCCTTTCGGACCAGGGGGAGGGACAGGGGACGGACCAGAGGCGCAGGGCGCAGCGTCAGCGGAAGGCGCCGCTGTAGGCGTTGAGCGCGGGCTGGCCGCCGAGGTGGGCGTAGAGCACGTTGGAGTCCTTGGGTATGTCGCCGTCGCGGACCAGGTCGATGAGCCCGGCCATGGACTTGCCCTCGTAGACCGGGTCGAGGATCACCCCTTCGAGGCTTCCGGTGAGCCGGATCGCGTCGAGGGTGGAGTCGATCGGGACACCGTAGAGGTCCCCGGCCCAGCCCTTCAGCACGGTGATCTCCTCATCGCGCAGCTCCCGGCCGAGGCCGATCAGAGCGGCGGTCTCGCGTGCGATCTTCGCCACCTGGGCATGGGTCTCGGCCACCTTGGCGGAGGCGTCGATGCCCAGGACCCGGCGGGGGCGGTCCTGGCCCGCGAAGCCCGCGATCATGCCCGCCTGGGTGGAGCCGGTGACGCTGCACACCACGATGGTGTCGAAGAAGACGCCCAGTTCCCGCTCCTGCGCCTGGACCTCGCGCGCCCAGTTGGCGAAGCCCAGGCCACCCAGCGGATGGTCGGAGGCCCCGGCGGGGATCGGATACGGCGTGCCGCCCGCGGCGCGGACGTCCTCCAGGGCGCGGGCCCAGCTGTCCTTGAAGCCGATGCCGAACCCGGCGTCGACCAGTTGCACCCGCGCGCCCATGATCCGTGAGAGCAGGATGTTGCCCACCTTGTCGTTGACGGAGTCGGGCCAGTCCACCCAGCTCTCCTGCACCAGGACGGCCTTCAGCCCCAGCTTCGCCGCCACCGCGGCGACCTGGCGGGTGTGGTTGGACTGCACACCGCCGATGCTCACCAGGGTGTCCGCGCCCTTTTGGAGCGCGTCGGGGACGAGGTATTCCAGCTTGCGGGTCTTGTTGCCGCCGAAGGCCAGCCCGCTGTTGCAGTCCTCGCGCTTGGCCCAGATGCGCGCCCCGCCGAGACGCTCGCTCAGCCGGTCCAGGGGGTGGATGGGGCTGGGACCGAACAGCAGGGGGTGGCGCTCGAAGTCATCGAGGGACATGGGTGACTCCTCATGGGTGGTGCCGGATGCCCGCATGGGTGGTGCCGGATGTCCGCCGATCCCTACCCCGCCGCTCCCCGCCGGCACACGAGCCGGAACCTCCCCAATGCCTCCCCTTGGGCACACGACCGGCCTATGCCTGTAGGCCGTTGGGGTCCCGCTGCTGTCCAGCCTGAGCACCCTTCCGCCGGGTCGCGGAGACGATCTGTCCCTGAGCCCTGATACCGCTGCCGCCGAGACGACGCTCGACCGCCGAGTCCACCCCGTCCGCCCCACTCGCCCAGGGAGCCGAGTTCATGCCCCAGTACTTCCGCGACTCGCCCGAGTCTCTCGTTCCCGACGCGCTCGCGGGCTTCGCCGCCGCCCATGCCGATCTCGTCGCCTACCACCCCGACCACGGATACTTCCGCACCCGCCACTGCGCACCCACCCGCCGCGTCGGGCTGGTCTCAGGAGGCGGTTCCGGCCATGAACCCCTGCACTCCGGCTTCCTCGGTACGGGGATGCTGGACGCCTCCTGCCCCGGGCGGATCTTCGCCTCGCCCCACAACCGGCAGATCTTCGAGGCCAGCCGGGCCGTCGCCCGGCCCGATGGTGTGCTGCACATCGTCAAGAACTACACCGGTGACCGCATCAACTTCAGCATCGCCGCCGAGCGCCTCGCCCACGAGGGCATCCGCTGCGCACGGGTCCTCATCGACGACGACATCGCCAGCGACTCCGATGACATCGCGGTCGGCCGGCGCGGCACCGGCGCCACCCTGATCATCGAGAAGATCCTCGGCGCCGCCGCCGACGAGGGGCGCGACCTGGAGGACCTGGTCGCCCTCGGCACCGATGTGACCCGGCGGGCCCGCAGCCTCGCCGTCGCCTCGGCCGCCCACAACACGCCCGCCTCCGGGGCACCGGCCTTCGCCCTGCCCGACAACATCCTGGAGTTCGGGGTCGGCATCCACGGCGAGCGGGCCGAGGGGACCACTCCGCACGCACCGCTCGGCAAGCTGGTCGAGACCATGACGGACCAGCTGCTGGCCGCGCTGCCCGACACCGCCGGGACACGGGTCCTCGCCCTGGTCAACGGGCTGGGATCGATCACCTCGCTGGAGCTGTACGGCATCCGCCACGCCGTGGCCAAGGCCCTCGACGACCGCGGTGTCGGCCTCGACAGGTCCCTGACCGGCACCTTCGTGAGCGCCCTGGACATGCGGGGCTTCTCGCTGACCCTGTTCGCCACCGACGCGGAGGCGCTGCGGCTGTGGGACGCCCCTGCCCGCACCCCCGCCTGGCCCCTGTGACCCCGCCTCTTTGGCCCCGTCCGGCCCCATCGCCCCCGCCACCGCACCGAGGAGTTGCCCCGCTCATGTCCGATCAGCCCGGCCCGAAGGGCCTCACGCACGCTGCCGTCATGGACTGGCTGACGCGGTTCGCCGCCACCGTACGCTCCGTGGAACCCGAGCTCACCGCGCTCGACCAGAAGGCGGGCGACGGGGACTTCGGCGCCAATCTGGTCACCGGGATGGACGGTGTCCGCCGTGCGCTGGACGCCCTGGCGGCGGGCGCGGGGAACGGCGAGAGGGACCGGAGGGGCCCGGACGCGCCGCTCGACGCCGCCGCGCGGGTCTTCCTCGACGATGTCGGCGGCACCAGCGGTCCCCTGTTCGGGCTGCTCTTCCAGGAACTCGCCGACGCGCTGGGGATGGCCGCCGCCCCGCCCGGGACCGCCGCGCTGGCCCTGGGCACCGCCGCGGGCGCGGCCGCGATCCAGCGGGTCGGCGAGGCCGAGGTGGGCGACAAGACGATGGTGGACGCCCTCGTCCCCGCCGCGCGGGCCCTCGCCTCCTGTGAACCCACCGCCGACCCCGCGTACGCGCTCCATATGGCCGCGGTGGCGGCCCATCGGGGCGCCCGCTCCACGACCGATCTACGTGCCCGGCGCGGGCGTGCCAGCTATACCGGCGACCACGCCCGCGGCGTCCCGGACCCGGGCGCCCTGGCCGTCGCCCTGCTGTTCGCGTCCGCACACGCCGAGCTGACGTCGCTGAGCCGGCTCCCCGTGTCCTGAGGAGGAAGGCCGAGTTCATGAGCGGACCCCGGACGTGCCGCCCGCCGGTGAACGCCGCGGCCGGGCCGCACGTACTGGGATCCGAGTCCTGAGCCCGCATGGGACGGGCAGAGCGGGGCAGGCGACCAGGATTCGACTGTCGGCTCGATCGAAGGGGTCCGGGAGAAGCTGTGCAGCAGGAGACCTCCACCCGTGTGACCACACCCCCGGCCGTCCCACGACCGCGCGAGGGCGGCGCGTCGGGCGGCCGGACGCGCGACCCGTATTTCGACAACGCGAAGTACCTCACCATCGTGCTGGTGGCATGTGGCCATGCATGGGAGCCGCTCACCTACGGCAGCCGGGCGGCCACCGCGATCTACCTGCTGGTGTACGCGTTCCACATGCCCGCGTTCGCCCTCATATCGGGCTACTTCTCGCGGAGTTTCGACATGGCGCCGGGCCGGGTGAAACGGCTGCTCACGGGTGTCGTCGTGCCGTATGTGGTCTTCGAGGTCGCGTACACGCTCTTCTATCGCTGGGCACAGGACGATCCGGGCTATCCGATCAGCCTGCTCGACCCCTGGTATGTGATGTGGTTCCTGGCCGCGCTGTTCATCTGGCGGATCACCACCCCGCTGTGGCTCGCGCTGCGCCATCCGGTGCCGGTCGCGCTGGCGGTGGCCGCGCTGGCTTCCCTTTCGCCCGAGGCCGGAGGGGATCTCGGCCTGCAGCGGGTGCTGGCGTTCCTCCCGTTCTTCGTGGTCGGACTCACCCTGCGACCGGACCACTTCACCCGGCTGCGGACCCGGCGGGCCCGGCTGATCGCCCTTCCGGTGGCGGCCTTCGCCCTGTGCACGGCGTACGCGGTGGCGCCCTGGCTGGACGCGGAGTGGTTCTACCACCGCAAGAGCGTGGCGGCACTGGACGGCGTACCGTCCTGGGCCGGGCTGCTCACCACGCCCGCCCTCTTCGGCCTGGCGCTGGTGCTGACGGCCTGCTTCCTGGCCTGGGTGCCGGGGCGCCGGACCTGGTTCACCGCGCTCGGTTCGGGGACGCTGTACGGCTATCTGCTGCACGGCTTCATCATCAAGTCGTCCCGTTTCTGGGACTGGTACGACCATCCGTGGCTGCACACCCCGCTCGGGGAGCTCGCCGTCACCGCGGCCGCGGTGCTCATGATCACCGTGCTGTGCACGGGACCGGTGCGACGGGTCCTGCGCTCGCTGCTGGAGCCACGCATGGACTGGGCGTTCCGGCGCACCGGTTCCTGAGGTCGGACCGGTTCCTGAGGGCGGATCGGTTCCTGAGGGCGGATCGGTTCCTGAGGGCGGATCGGTTCCTGAGGGCGGATCGGTTCCTGAGTGGGCCGCGGGGCCGCGGTCAGCGGCGGCGGACCTTGAGGGTGTTGTCGGTGCGGGTGGCCGGCTGCCCGTCGGGAGCGGTCATGTTCTCCACATGGACCTCGCTGACGAGGACGTCCCACTCCCCGTCCGCGAGGTCGAGCCCGGCGAGCACCTCCTCGGGCGTGGGGAAGTGGAACTCCGGACCGGGGTCCGGCGCCCAGGACGGGAACGCGGCATGTCCAGTGATCAGCAGCACTCCGCCCGGTGCGACGGCCGCCGCCGCGGTACGCAGGATCTGGTCCCGGGGCAGTTCCAGCCGGGAGTGGAAGAAGTGCGCGGAGACGAGGTCGAAGGTGCCGGCCGGGAAGGACACGGACAGGTCGTGCCGCTGCCACTCGATGTCGTCGCCGACACCTTCCGACACCGCGTGTCCGGCGGCGCGGTCCAGGGCGACCTGTGAGACGTCGACGGCGGTGACCCGCCAGCCCTGCCGGGCGAGCCAGATCGCGTCGCCGCCCTCACCGCAGCCGAGGTCCAGCGCGCTGCCAGGGGCCAGCCCGGTGCTCTCGCGCACCAGAGCGGCGTTGGGCCTGCCGCTCCAGACGCGGTCCTCGGCGCTGTAGAAGGTGTCCCAGAACTCCTCGGGCGAGGTGTCGGGCGAGATGGTGTGCGGGTCGGTGGTCATGTCAGATGCGCTCCCTTCGTTCCGGACAAGAGAGTGCACACGGCCGCGACCACTTGACAAACTTCTTTGCCGGGGTAGCAAATGAACGGTATGGCTGACGAAGACCTCAGCGAGGTACTGACCGCCGTAGGACCCCGGCTGCGGGCGTTGCGGCGCACCCGTGGCACCACACTGTCCCAGCTCAGCGAGACGACCGGGATCTCGCTGAGCACCCTGTCGCGACTGGAGTCGGGGCAGCGCAAGCCGACCCTGGAGCTGCTGCTGCCGCTGGCCAAGGCATACGGAGTGCAATTGGACGAGCTGGTGGGGGCGCCGGCCACCGGGGATCCCCGGGTCCATCCGCGGCCGTTCACCCGGCACGGCCAGACGTTTGTTCCGCTGACCCGCTATCTGGGCGGGCTGCACGCCTACAAGCAGATCATGCCGCCCCGGCCGCCGGGCGGGCGCGACGAACCGCTGGAGCAGCGGGTGCACGAGGGCTATGAGTGGCTCTATGTGCTCTCGGGGCGACTACGGCTGGCGCTGGGCGAGCACGACCTGGTGCTCACGGCCGGTGAGGCCGCCGAATTCGACACCCGTACGCCCCATGGCTTCGCCAACGCCGGGGACCAGCCGGTGGAGTTCCTCTCCCTGTTCGGGGCGCAGGGCGAGCGCATCCATGTCCGCGCCCGCCCTGCCGGTACCTGACCCGCCCCCGTCTCACTCCGGGGGCGGTTCATCCCGAGGGCTCGTCCGGGACGGGCCGCTCGGGGTGCACGCTTCCGGTCTGCGGTTTCCCCAGCCGTCCCGTGCCGGACTCGTCCGTCTCGGGAACGTCGTCCCCGAGATCCGGCTCCTGGCCGGCCCCCGCCACGTCCAGGTGGTCGGGGCCGTCCTGCGCCTGCTGGTCGGGGAGGTCCCTGGGGATCTGGCCCCGGTCCTCGCGTTCCTCTTCTTCCTCCGGTCGCCGGTCGTCGCTCACGATGCCGCTCCTTTCGTCGATTCGTCGATGGAGGGGGCACAGCAGAGGCGAATACCCGCGAGCGTCGGCGGAATGCATGGTCAGCGCCGGTCGAATGCGCCCACCTGTACGCCACGTGTCCGCACGGTCGGCTACTCTCCCGGCTCCAGTACATACAGCTCCGGCAGGTTGACCACAATGGCCTCCTGGGTGCTGCGGGCGATGACCACCACCGCCTCGTCGTCGGGGTCCGGGTTCTCCTCCCGGTGCGGCACAAACGGCGGAACGAAGATGTAGTCACCCGGGCGGGTGCGCAGCCGGACCTCCTCGACATGTCCGTCCCGCTCCTCGGCGAAGACGAACTCGGGGTGGCCCCGCACCACGAAGATGGCCGTCTCGGACTCGCCGTGGTGGTGGTTGGCGGAGGCGGTGTCCGGCGCCACATGGGTCTGGCCCATCCAGAGCCGCTCGGATCCCACCGACTGGCCGCTGATCGCGGCGAACCGCCGCATCCCCTCGGTCTGGGCGGTGCCGGGGTCGACGTCCTCGGTGCGGATGTGGTGCAGACGCATCCGCAAGGGACTGTCGGGGGCGGTGGCCTTCAGATCCTTCAGATGCGGATGGAACGCGTCATGGTGCTGCGCGGGGTCGCCGCCGGGCGTCGTCATGACACCGACCGTAGAAAGCCCGGGTAATGGATGTCAACAGGTGTCCTTTCTCCCACCAGGCACAACACCGTGAAATCCACGCTGCATAATGGGCGTATGCAGATCTCGGCGAAGGCGGACTACGCGGTCCGGGCGCTGGCGGAGCTGGCCGCGGACGCGGGCAGGCCACTCACCTGTGAGGCGATAGCCACCTCCCAGGACATCCCCTTCCGGTTTCTCAAGGCGGTCTTCCGTGATCTGCGCCAGGCCGGCCTGGTGCGCAGTCAGCGCGGCTGCGAGGGTGGCTACTGGCTGGCTCGCGACCCCGCCGAGATGACCCTCGCGGACATCGTGCTCGCCGTGGACGGGGCGTTCCTGACGCTGCGCGGTGAGCGGCTGGACGACCTCGGCTACCACGGCCCGGCGGCCGGACTGCCCGGGGTGTGGCGCGGGGTGGAGGACCATGTGCGCCAGGTGCTGACCGCCACCGCCCTGAGCGATCTGGTCCGCGAGCGGCTGGCGGCATGACACCCGCGAGCCCGGACCGGCCCCGGAGCACCGGGGCGGACGGCGACGGGGCCGTCGAGATCGTGGAGTACACCGATCCGGCCTGCCCGTGGGCGTGGGGTTCCGAGCCCGCGTTCCGCCACCTGCGGGCCCTCACCGCGGGGCGGGCCCGCTGGCGGCGGGTGTTCGGCATCCTCTTCGACGACGGCGAGGATCCGGCACCGGATCCCGCGGCCGAGACCGCCTGGTACAGCCGCTATATCGCCGATATCGCCCGCCATACGCGGGCGCCCTACGCTCATCGGCTGCGATGGGTGGCGGCCACCACCCGGCCGGCCTCGCTCGCCGCGAAGGCGGCCGAGCGGCAGGGCGCGTTCGCCGCGGAGCGGGTGCTGCGGCGGCTGCGCGAGACCACGTTCGTACTGGGCACGCCGGCCGATACGCCGGAGCGGGTGCTCGACGCCCTGGCGGGACTCGACGGTGTCGATGTGGGGCGGCTGGGCGCGGAGATGGGCGATCCGTCGGTGGTGGCGGCCGTCCGGCAGGACCACGCCGAGACCCGCGACCCGATCCCGGAGGCGTATGCCTTCCGCGCCCCGGGGCCGCATGGCACGGGCGTCAAGGAAACCGACGACGGGATGCGCTACGCGCTGCCCACGCTGGTGTTCTCCGGCCCCGGCGGGCGCGTGGCCGCGCCGGGGTGGCGGAGCGTGGCCGAGTACACGGCGGCGCTGCGCACGGTGGCTCCCGGTCATCTCTGGCAGGCGGCCCTCATCGGCCCCGAGGAGGCCCTGGCGGAGCACCGCAGCCTGACCGGCCCCGACCTGTCACTGCGGACGGGCCGGGCCACTCCCCCGCCCGCGGCCGTGCGGGTGGAGACGGCGGGCGGGCCGCTGTGGCTGCACCCGGACGAGGCCGCCACCCATCCGGCGCTTGCCGCCCGTCAGAGCTGAAAAGCACCAGGTCGTAGCCGTCTTACCTCATGAGACACCTAAAGGTGTCCATTGACTTCGCCGACCTTCGCCCCGCACCATGGGCACATGCTGACGACGCACCCCGGTGTGGTGTGCCGATACGTGGACTTCCGGCGCACCGCCAGCGCCATCTGTCGCTGATCGCCCTCTTTCGCTGACGCGATCCGCTGACGCGATCCGCCACGTCCCGAGCGCCTCGTTCCGCTCGTTCCGCTCGCTTTCCTCCCCGGGCCCCACCGCCTCCGGCCCTCATGACCGTCGCCCGTCCGCGTGCCCTCGCTGTCGTGTGCGGACGTGTGCGGTCATGTGCTCACGGCCGTCCGGGGGCAGTTGACACCACGAAAGGCGACGTCCCGTCATGACTTCCGCCGCCCCGCCCCTTCCCGTCCGCCGTCCGCCCGATCCGCCACCGCGCCCCGCTCCGGACCGGCGCTCCGTGCTCGGGCTCGCTCTGGGGGCGGGCGGCTCGCTGCTGCTGGCCGCCTGTGGCGGGGTGGCGACGACCGGGGCGGGCGGCGGGGGCGAAACCCTGCGCTGGGGCTGGGATCTGCCCTCCAGCTGGGACCCGGTGTTCTCCTCCAAGGGCTGGGATGTCCATCTGCTGTCGCTCGTCTACTCCGGGCTGACCCAACTCGACGCCAAGGGCGGCGCCAAGCCCGCGCTCGCCTCCTCCTGGCGCTACTCCCACGACGGTCGGCGCCTCACCTTCACCCTCCGCCGGGGCCTGCGGTTCGCCGACGGCACCCCGGTGAACGCCGTGGCTGTCAAGAAGAGCCTCGAGCGTGGCAAGAACCACCCCAAGTCCCTGATCGCCTCCCAACTGACCAGCATCGACACGGTACGGGCCCCCGAGGCGCACACCGTGGTCCTCGAACTCACCGAGGCCGACTACCAGTTGCCCGCACTCCTGGCCGGGAAGACCGGCATGGTAGTCAGCCCCACCGCGTTCGGGAAGGACGAGGCGCGGCTGGCCACCAGGCCGGTCGGCCACGGCCCGTTCCGGCTGGTGTCCTACACCCAGAACTCGATGGCGAGCCTGCGCCGCGACCCCGGCTACTGGAACGCCGAACACATCGCCGTCGAGCGCTTCGAGGCGTATCCGAAGCCCGATGAGACCACGGCGCTCGCCGCGCTCCAGTCCGGGCGGCTCAATGTGGCCCAGATCCCGTTCAGCCAGGTCGAGGCGGCACGCGAGGCCGGTTTCACGGTGCAGCTCATCCCGTCGATGGTGGTGCGCGTCCTGGATGTGAACACCGCCATGAGGCCCTTCGACGACCCCACCGTCCTCGAGGCCCTGAAGTACGCCGTGGACCGCCAAGCCCTGCTGGACAGCGAGCAGTTCGGCCATGGTGAGGTGGATCACCAGCCCTTCCCGCCCGGCTATACGGGCTTCGACCCGGCGCTCGGCGCGGTGTACCGGCACGACCCGGAGCGGGCGCGCGCACTGCTGCGGGAGGCCGGATACCACAAGGGTGTCGAGGTGACCATCACCACAGCCCAGCCGCAGGGCGCGCCCGAGCAGTTGCAGGCACAGCTGAACCGGGCCGGGTTCCGGGCCCGGATCGAGGTCATCCCAGAGGCGCGGGCGTCCCAGGTGGTGTACGTCCAGCACTCCCGCGCGCTGTACCTCGACCAGTTCGCCGGGCGGGAGTCGCCGGTGCAGGCGATGCAGGTGCTCTTCGGCGCGGAGGGGCTGATGAACCCCTCCCGCCGTACGACACCCGAACTGGACGCGGCCGTGGCCGCGGTGCGCCGCACCCCGCTGGAGTCGCCGCGCTATCCGCAGGTGCTGCGGGCGGCCACCGCGGTGGCGGTGCGCACGATGCCGAATGTGTTCCTCTACACGGTGCCGCGCGCCCTCGCCCGTACGTCCTCCGTCTCCGCCATCCCCTCGCTCCCGGTGGTGCAGCGGTTCGAGGGGGTGACGGCCGGATGACCGCGCTCGCTCCGCACCTCGCGGGCACGCGGCGCAAGCCCGTACGGGCGGCCCGTCTCCCGCGCTCGCTCGGCCGTGTCCTGGCCACGGCGGGCACCGTCTTCCTGCTGTCCTCCGCGCTCACCTTCGGTCTCGGCGCGCTCTCCGGGGCCAATCCGGCGGCGGCGGTGCTCGGCGAGACGGCGACCCCCGCCGACATCGCCCGGATGAACCACCAGTTCGGCCTCGACCGGCCGCTGTGGGAGCAGTACGTGTCGTGGCTGGGGCATGCCTTCACCGGGGACCTGGGCCGCTCGTGGTTCACCACGGTCCCGGTGGCCGACAGCATCCGGCAGGCGATGCCGGTGGATCTGTCCATCGCCGGGCTCGCGCTGCTGATGGCCGTGGTGCTGGGCGGAGCCGCCGGTGTCGCCGCCGCGCTCCGGGCCGGCGGGCGGCTGGACCGCACCGTCACCGCGCTGTGCGCGCTGCTCGGCACCCTGCCCGGTTTCGTCGTGGCCATCGCCCTGGTCACGGTGTTCTCGCTGAAGCTGGGATGGCTGCCGTCCGGTGGCTATGTGCCGCTGGACATGGACCCCGGGCAGTGGCTGCGGTACACCGTGATGCCCGCGCTCGCGCTGAGCCTGGAGGCCGCTGCCGCCATCGCCCGTCAGCTGCGCACCTCGCTGGTGGGTACGTTGCGGGAGAACTATGTGACCGGTGCGGTGATGCGCGGACTGCCCGCCCGGCGCGTGGTGTTCGGCCACGCCCTGCGCAACGCGGCCGGACCGGCCCTGACGGCGCTCGGGATGAGCGTGCCGATGCTGCTCGGCGGTGCGGTGGTCACCCAGCAGATCTTCGCGCTGCCCGGTCTCGCTCAGCTCACCCTGCAATCGGCCGAGCAGCACGACATCCCGGTCATCCAGGGGACGCTGCTGGTGACCATCGCGGTGGTCCTGGTCGTCAACGTGGCCGTCAACGCGGCGCTACTCGCGCTGAATCCGGCCGCCCGGCGCCGGGAGGTGACGCCCCGATGAGGACGTTGCGACGGGCATGGGGACATCCGTCCGCCAAGGTGGCGCTGCTGGTGCTGCTGGCCATCGCGCTGCTGGCGGCGTTCGGCGGCCGGCTCGCGCCGCATGACCCGCTGGCCCAGCACCCCCGGAACATGCTGCGCGGCCCCGGCCCCGGCCATCTTCTGGGCACCGACTATCTGGGCCGCGATGTGCTCAGCCGGCTGCTGGAGGGCAGTGGCCGCTCGGTGGCGGGCGCCGTGGAGGCGGTGGCCGCCGCGATGGCGGTGGGCGTGCCGACCGGACTGGCCTCGCTGTGGATGGGGCGCGTGGGCGAGTGGATCGCACAGCGCGCCGTCGACGCGCTGATGACGCTGCCGTTCACCGTGTTCGCCATCGCGGTCGTGGGCGCGCTCGGCAACGGGATGCACCAGGCCATGCTGGCGCTCGGGGTGCTGTACGCCCCGCTGTTCTTCCGGATGACCCGCGCTGCCGCGCTGAGCCTGCGGCACGCCCAGTACGTGGAGTCGGCCGAGCTGTTCGGCGCCTCGGTCGGGCGGGTGCTGCGCACCCACATCTGGAGCAAGGTCCTGCCGACGGTCATCGTCACCGCCGCTCACGCGCTGGCCACCTGTCTGCTGGTGGTCTCCTCGCTGACCTTCCTCGGGGTCGGCGTGCAACCCCCCGCCGCCACCTGGGGCGGCATGCTCGCCACCGACCTGGGCTTCCTCACCCAGCAGATCTGGGCACCGGTGTTCCCGGCCGCGCTGATCGTCGTCACCGCCGGTGCGCTCAACCTGCTGGCCGATGCCGTACGGGACGCCGGGGCGGACGAGTTGCTGCCCGGCGGCGCACCGGATCCGGCCACCGGCTCCCTGGGCGCCACCGCCGACACCCCCGACACCACCAAGGAGCAGGCCGATGCCGCACTCCCCGTCGCCTGACCCCGCCACGCCCGGCGGCCCCGGCGCCCTGGGCCAACGGCCCGCCGCGCTGACGGTCGAGGGGCTCGGCGTCACCGTCGCGTCCGGACGGCTGACGGCCGTACGCGATGTGTCGTTCACCGTGGGCCGCGGTGAGGCCGTCGGCCTGGTCGGCGAGTCCGGCAGCGGCAAGACCCTCATCTGCCGGTCGGTGCTCGGACTGCTGCCGCCGGGCTGCGCGGTGTCCGAGGGCGAGATCGCCCTGTCCGGTGAGGCGCTGACCGGGCTGTCGCGCCGGGAGTGGGACCGCATACGGGGCACCCGGGTGGGCGCCGTCTTCCAGGACCCCGCCTCGTATCTCAATCCCGCGCTGACCGTGGGGCGTCAGCTGACCGAGGTGCTGCGGGTGAAGCTGGGGCTGGACCGTGCGCGGGCCGGTGAGCGGGCCGTCGAGCTGTTCGCCGCCGTCGGGTTGCACGACCCCGCCGAGGTCGCCCGGCGCCATCCGCACGAGCTGTCCGGCGGGATGCTGCAGCGTGTGCTGATCGCCGTCGCGGTAGCCTGCGCCCCGGATCTGCTGGTGGCCGACGAGGCGACCACCGCGCTGGATGTGGTGGTCCAGGCCGAGGTCCTGGAGCTGCTGGCCCGGATGCGCGCCGAGCAGGATCTGGCGCTGCTGCTGGTCAGCCACGATCTGGCGGTGATCGCCGAGGTGTGCGACCGGATCCTGGTGGCGTACGCCGGGGAGCTGGTCGAGGACGGCCCGGCCGAGCGGGTGCTGAAGGACCCCCTGCATCCTTACACCGAGGCGCTGTTGCGCGTGGCCACGGTCGGCGACTGGGAGCGGCGGGAGCTGGAGGTGATCCCCGGCGCGCCGCCCGAGACGGGCGCGCGGCTGCCGGGCTGCCGGTTCGCCGACCGCTGCGCGTTCGCCGCGCCCGAGTGCCTCAGCGGTCCGGTGCCGCTGCGGGAGACGGCCGACGGGCGGCGGGTGCGGTGCGTCCGCGGCGAGGAGATCGAACGGTCGCGGGCCGGTGCGCTCGGCACCCGGGAGGTGGCGGTATGAGCGGGCTGCTGGAGATCTCCGGCCTGACCGTGGCCTTCGGCCGGCAGGACGCGCGGCCGGTGCTGGACGAGGTGGAGCTGTCCGTGGGCGAGGGGGAGATCGTCGGGGTCATCGGGGAGACCGGCTCCGGCAAGACCACGCTGGCCCGTACGGCCGTGGGCCTGGTCCCTCCGCGCTCGGGCCGGGTGGTCTTCGACGGGCGCGAGATCTCCGGGCTGCGGGGGCGCGCGCTGCGGGCCTTCCGCCGTTCGGGGCGGCTGAGTTACGCGTTCCAGGATCCGCTGCGGGCCCTGGACCCGGAGCTGACGGTCCGGCGGGCGGTGGCCGAGCCGCTCGCCGTCGCGGGGGATCTCGGCGACACGGAGATCGCCGCACGGGTGGACGAGGCGCTGGAGACGGTCGGCCTGGACCCGGCGCGCCTCGGCGATCGGCTGCCGGGCGCGATCTCCGGCGGTCAGCGCCAGCGGGTGCTGCTCGCGCGGGCGATCGTCACCCGGCCCCGGCTGCTGATCGCCGATGAGCCGGTGAGCGCCCTGGACGCCTCCAACCGCAACCGGGTGCTGCGGCTGCTGGACCGGCTGCGCACCGAGCGCGGGATGGCCGTCGTCGTCATCTCGCACGACCTCAGCTCGCTGGCGGGCATCGCCGACCGGGTGGCGGTGCTCTACCGCGGCCGGGTGGTGGAACAGGGGCCCGTACGGGAGGTGTTCGGACGGCCGCTGCATCCGTACACCGCGCTGCTCATCGCCTCCGCGCCGAGCGTACGGGCCCAGGGCGGGCCGGGCGCGGCGGCGCTGCGCCCGTCGGCCGAACCCCCCGCGTGGACGGCGCGGGAGGGCTGTGTCTTCGGCCACCGCTGCCCGTTCGTCATCGGCTCCTGCCGCACCGCGCCCGCGCCGGCCCCGGTGGGCCAGGGGCGCACCGCCGCCTGCCACCGGGTGCCCCAGTGGCGTGAGCTGGTGACCGGGGCGGCTCCCCCGGTCACCGCGAAAGGGCCGCCGGAGCTGGTGGCGGCCGCCGGAGAAACAGACAAGGAAGCCGGGCGGTGACCATCCCCCGGCCACTTCCCGCCCCTCGGAGAAAGGCTGACGATGTCCGTCGAGTTCATCGGAATGATCGGCACCCATGAGGTGTCCGAGATCCACCCGGCCCATGGCCCCGTCGTGGACGCCGAGTACACCCTGCGGTTCGCCCGCGCCCATGAGGACGCGGGCTTCGACCGGGTGCTGATCGGCTATGGTTCCGCCACCCCGGACGGCGCCCAGGTGGCCGCGTATGTCGCCGCGCGCACCGAGCGGCTCGGGCTGCTGGTGGCCCATCGGCCCGGCTTCGTGGCCCCCACCCTGGCCGCCCGTACGTTCGCCACCCTCGACCAGTTCTCCGGCGGGCGGGTGGCCGTGCACATCATCAGCGGCGGGCGCGACGCCGAGCAGCGGCGGGACGGCGACTATCTGGGCAAGGACGACCGTTACGCCCGCACGGATGAGTATCTGGAGATCCTGAAGCGAGCGTGGACGGATGAGGAGCCGTTCGGACACGACGGCCGCTTCTACCGCTTCGAGGACTTCCACGCCGAGGTCCGCCCCCATCAACGGCCGCGCATCCCCCTGTACTTCGGAGGCTCCTCCGAGGCCGCGTACGCCGTGGGCGGCAGGCATGCGGACACCTTCGCGCTCTGGGGTGAACCGCTGGCGGAGACGGCGGAGCAGATCGCCTCCGTGCACCGGGCCGCCAAGGCCGCGGGCCGGACCGAGCCGCCCGGTATCAGCGTGTCCTTCCGGCCCATCCTCGGCGCCACCGAGGAGCAGGCGTGGCAGCGGGCACACCGGATCCTCGACACCATCAGGGCCCATGGCCCCGCGGGCTCCTTCACCTCCTCCCGGTGGGGCCGCGAGGCGCTCGGCTCACCCACGACCGGGGGCACCGATCCGCAGAACGTCGGCTCCCAGCGGCTGCTGGCCGCCGCCGCCCGGGGTGAGCTCCACGACCGGGCGCTGTGGACGGCGACCGCGGCCGCCACCGGGGCCGCCGGTAACTCCACGGCGCTGGTCGGCACCCCGGAGACGGTCGCGAAGGCGCTGCTGGACTATGTGGACATCGGTGTCACCACCCTGCTGATCCGCGGTTACGACCCGCTGGACGACGCCGTCGGCTACGGCCGTGAGCTGCTGCCGCTGGTCCGCCAGGAGCTGGCCCACCGGGCCGGTGGGGCCGCCTCGTAAAGATCTCCTCAATCTCTCTGAACGCAACTCGTGCGCCGCCCGTATCCACTGCCGGGTCGTGCTCGTCACGGATGAGCGGATCCCGTAACCCCCCAACAGGAGGTCATGAGTTGAGCCATAAACGCGTACCCAAGCGAAAGATCGTATTCGCCGGGGCCGGGGCCGCCGCCGTCGCGGCGGCCGCGATACTGCTGCCCAACGCCAACGCCTCACAGGACGACAAGACCGAGGCCGCCCAGCCCAAGAAGGTGGACGCCGCCTCGGCGGCGGACATCGCGGCCCAGCTCGCGTCACAGCTGGGCGAGGCGTTCGGCGGGGCCTACTACGACAAGGACAAGCAGCAGGTCATCGTCAATGTCGTCGGCGACAACAACAATGTGAACGTCGAGGTCAAGAGCGCCGGCGCGGTGGCCAGAAGCGTCGAGAACAGCACCAAGGCGCTGCAGACCGCGGCGAAGACGCTCAAGACCAAGGCCACCATCCCGGGCACCGCCTGGTCGGTGGACCCCAAGACCAATGAGCTGCGGGTCACGGCTGACTCCACCGTCACCGGGGCGAAGTGGGACACCCTCGAGTCCACCGTGAAGTCGCTGGGCGACGGCATGGCCACCCTCAAGAAGTCCACGGGCGAGTTCAAGCCCTTCGTCGCGGGCGGCGACGCCATCTTCGGCGGCGGCGCGCGCTGCTCGCTCGGCTTCAACGTCACCACGGACAGCGGCGCCCCGGCGTTCCTCACCGCCGGCCACTGCGGCGTCGCCGCCGAGCAGTGGTCGGACTCCCAGAACGGCGCGCCGATCGGCACCGTGCAGGACGCCACCTTCCCCGGTGACGGCGACTTCGCGCTGGTCACCTACGACGACGCCAACACCGAGGCACCGTCCGCGGTGAACACCGGCGACCAGAACGTGGATATCGTCGGGGCCGCCGAGGCCACGGTGGGCCAGCAGGTGCAGCGCATGGGCAGCACCACCGGGCTCAACGACGGCTCGGTCACCGGTCTGGACGCGACGGTCAACTACCCCGAGGGCACGGTCAGCGGGCTCATCCAGACCGATGTCTGCGCGGAGCCCGGCGACAGCGGCGGCCCGCTGTTCAGCGCGGACGGCAACGCCATCGGCCTGACCTCCGGCGGCAGCGGTGACTGCACCTCCGGCGGTGAGACCTTCTTCCAGCCGGTGACGACCGCGCTGGAGGCGGTCGGTGCGCAGATCGGGGACGGCGGCGCGGCCGGAGGCGGCGGCGCGGCGGACGGCGGAGCCGCCGGGGACGGCGCGGACGGCGCCGGTGGGGCTGCCGAGAACGGCTGACCCCACGCGACCCGGGGGGTCCCGCGCCGTCACCGCGGGACACCCCGGGAGCCCCGCGACTCCGGGAACCGGCAGGACAGTCGGCCACTCAGCGCAGGGAGGGGCTCACCGACATCCCCGCCCGCACCCGCTCCAGCGTGATCGGCAGATCGCGCAGCCGCACCCCCGTGGCGTGGTACACCGCGTTGGTGACAGCCGCCGCCGTGCCGACGATGCCCAGCTCCCCGACGCCCTTGCTGCCCATCGGGTTGAGCTCGTCATCATGCTCGTCGATCCAGTGCGCCTGGATGTCCCGCACATCGGCGTGGGCGGCAATGTGGTACGAGGCGAGGTCGTGGTTGGCGAAGTCGCCGAACCGCGGATCCACTTCGAGCCCTTCGAGCAGCGCCATCGAAAGCCCCATGCACATGGCGCCGCGCAGCTGCGCACCCGCCGTCCGGGGATTGATGATGCGTCCGGCGGCGAACATCCCCAGCAGCCGGTCGACCCGCACCTGACCGGTGACGGCGTCCACCCGCACTTCCGCGAACTCGGCGCCGTAGGCGTGGCGCGAGAACTCCCGGCGCGCCGCGACGTCCTCGGCGGTGTCCGCCCGTTCCTCCAGGCCGCCGGGTGGGATCGCGCCGGCGGACTCCTCCAGCCGCTTGGCCAGCGCCCGGCACGCCTTGGACACCGCCCATCCCCAGGAGCTCATGCCCATCGAGCCACCCGCGAACGGCGCCTGGCCGTAGGCGCTGCGGCCGATGTCGAGGGTGACCCGGTCGATCTCCACACCGAGTTCGTCCGCCGCCACCTGGGTCAGCGCGGTGCGGGCCCCGGTGCCGATGTCGGCCGCGGCGATCCGTACCGTGAACGCGCCGTCGGGCTCGACACGGGCGGTCGCGGTGGCGGGCCAGGTGATGGCGGGGTAGCTGCCCGCCGCCACGCCGGTGCCGACCAGCCAGCGCCCCTCCCGGCGGCGCCCCGGGGCGGGATCGCGGCCCGCCCAGCCGAAGCGCGCCGCGCCCTCCCGCAGACATGCCACCAGATTGCGGCTGCTGAAGGGCTGACCGGACTCCGGATCCACCGACGGCTCGTTGACCACCCTCAGTTCGATGGGGTCCATGCCCAGCTCCACGGCCAGTTCGTCCATCGCGCTCTCCAGCGCGAACATCCCCGGCGCCTCGCCCGGGGCCCGCATCCACGAGGGCGTCGGCACATCCAGCTGCGCCAGGCGATGGGTGGTGCGGCGGTGGCGCGCGGCGTACATCGTGCGGGTCGCGGCGACCGTCTGCTCGCAGTACGGGGTGAGCGTGGAGCTCTGTTGGAGCGCGTCGTGCCAGATGGCGGTGAGCCGGCCGTCCCGCTCGGCGCCGAGGCGGACGCGCTGCAGGGTGGGCGTCCGGTACGAAACCATGGTGAACGTTTGCTGCCGGGTGGCCGCCACCTTGACCGGGCGGCCCACCGCGCGCGCGGCCAGCGCGGCGAGCACTGTGGGCGGGCGGGGAAGCGCCTTGGAGCCGAAGCCTCCGCCGGTGTGGTCGGCGACGATCCGGACGGCGCCCTCGGGCAGGCCGAACAGTTCGGCCAGCCTGCCGGCCGTCATCCAGGGACCCTGGTCGCCGTTGTAGAGGGTGAGCGCGTCCCCGTCCCAGACCGCGATGGTGGCATGCGGTTCCATCGCGCTGGTGTGCTCCGGGGGCGTGGTGTACGTGGCGTCGAGGACGACCGGCGCCGCGGCGAGGGCGGCCTCCACATCGCCGGTCTCGGTCTGCCCCGGATAGCCGCCGTTGACCGTGTCGGGGACGACGATGCGCGGATCGCCGTCCATCAGCTCGGAGTCGTGGTCGTCCACGTCGTACTCGATCCGCACCGCCGCCGCGGCCTGACGGGCCGTCTCGAAGGTGTCCGCCACCACGGCCGCCACGATCTGCCCCCGGTAGGCGACGTCGGCGGATTGCAGAACGGCGAGTTCGGGATCGTCGGTGGGGTGCAGCCGGGGCGCGTTGCGGCTGTCGAGCACGGCGATCACCCCGGGCAGGGTCCGGGCCGCTCCGGCGTCGACGGCGCGCACCCTGCCGCGTGGGATGGTGGACTGCACCGCCCACGCGTACAGGGCGTCCGGCACTGGGTACTCATAGGCGTAGAGCGCGGTGCCGGTGACCTTCTCGCGTCCTTCGACACGGGTCACCTCCGCACCCACGGTCCGCTGGAGCGTGGTCATCGACGCTGCCCTCCCACGAGGTCGCGCACGGCCGAGGTGATGACATCCACGGCGAGGTCGATCTTGAACGCGTTCTGTGGCAGCGGGCGCGCCGAGGCGAACTCGGCCCGTGCCGCCTCCCGCAGGGTCTCCTCGGTCGGCCGCCGGCCGAGGAGCAGCCGCTCGGTCTCGCGGGCCCGCCAGGGGCGGGTGCCCACGCCGCCGAGCCCCAGCCGGATCTCCCGCAGTGTGCCGTCGGCGGCCACGGCGGCCACGGCGGCCACCGACACCACCGCGAACGCGTAGGACCAGCGGTCGCGGACCTTGCGGTAGGACATGACGGCGCCCTCGGGGGGCGGTGGCAGCTCGACACCGGTGATCAGATCACCCGGTTGCAGCACCGTCTCGCGGTCCGGTGTGTCACCGGGCAGCAGATAGAACTCGTTCAGCGGCACCGCACGGGGGCTGCCGTTCACCCGCCGCAGATGGACGACCGCGTCGAGCGCGGCCATCGCCACCGCCATGTCCGAGGGGTGGCTCGCCACGCAGAAGTCGGAGGTGCCGAGCACGGCCAGGTCGCGGTGGAGGCCCTGGATGGCCGAGCAGCCGGTTTCCGGCTGCCGCTTGTTGCAGGGTTTGGTGACGTCCTGGAAGTACACACAGCGGGTGCGCTGCAGCAGATTGCCGCCGGTGGTGGCCACGGTCCGCAGCTGCCCGGAGGCCCCGGACAGCAGCGATTCGGCCAGTGCCGGGAAGCGCTCGCGGACGCCCGGGTCCCCGGCGAGCCGGCTGCCCGCGACCAGCGCGCCGATGAGCACACCGCCGTCGGGGCGGTGCTCGATGGTGTCGTACGGGAGCTGGGTGATGTCGACGAGCATGGCGGGCTCGGTCACCCCGAGCTTCATCAGGTCCACCAGGTTGGTGCCCCCGGCCAGATACACCGTCTCGGTGGAGTCGGCCACGAGCGTGGCGGCGGCCTGGGGGTCGGTGGCGCGCTCGTAGGCGAACGGCTTCATCGCGCCCCTCCCGCCGCGCCGGCGCGGGCCGGGGACCCGCCGCCATCGGCCCCGGCGACCTCGCGGATGGCGGCCACGATGCCGGGGTACGCCCCGCAGCGGCACAGGTTGCCGCTCATCCGCTCCCGGATCTCGTCGGCGTCCAGGTCGCCCGGGGCACCGGCCCCGGCCGCCATGTCCTCGGAGACATGGCTGGGCCAGCCGCGCGCGGCCTCGGTGAGCGCGCCGATCGCGGAACAGATCTGGCCCGGTGTGCAGTAGCCGCACTGGAAGCCGTCGTGTTCCAGGAACGCCCGCTGCAGCGGATGGAGTTCCTCCGGGGCGGCGAGCCCCGCGACGCCCTCGATGGTGGTGATGTCGCAACCCTGGGCGGCCACGGCGAACACCAGGCAGCTGTTGACCCGCTCCCCGTCGATCAGGACGGTGCAGGCCCCGCACTGCCCGTGGTCGCACCCCTTCTTCGTCCCGGTCAGCGCCAGGTGTTCGCGCAGGGCGTCCAGCAGGGTCACCCGGTGGTCGAGGGTGAGGGGGCGGTCAGCACCGTTGACACGCAGCGTGAGATCGCTGTGAAACGCTTGAGCTGTCACATCACTCAGCCTGGCATCGGGGTGGGCGCACCGCATCTTCGGCGTCACTCCCCGTGCTCGGGATCCGGGGGCAGGGGCTCCGAAGGCACGGGATCGAAGGCCAGCCGCAGATGCGCCAGGTCCGGGGGGACCGGGGAGCGGGGGTGGTAGAACGGCGGGGCCGCGTCGGCGGCGGGCGAGTCGGCCAGCCGGAAGCGGTCCCGCAGCCGGTGGTAGAACCGCGTCGGCGCGAGCCGCACCAGCCGCAGCCGATTCGGTGCCCGGTAGGCGGCCACCCAGTCGCCAGGATCCAGCACCCCGCGCAACTGCCCGTCGAGGCTGACCGCCACCCGCCCCGAGGTCGGCAGGACCCGCACGGCGACGGCCTCGTCGACCGCGGCCACCACGGTGCGGTCGAAGGCGATGTGCGGGGCGACCGGGGTGAAGACCACCGCGTCCATGTGCGGGGAGATCACCGGTCCGCCGGCGGCGAAGCTGTAGGCGGTGGAGCCGGTCGGGGTGGCCACGATGATCGCGTCGGCCGAGTACGAGGCGAGCAACTGCCCGGACACATACACCCCCAGTCCCGCCTGGCGGTCGCGGGCGAGCTTTTCGAAGACCACGTCGTTGACGGCGATGACATCCAGCGGAATGCCCCAGCCGATCTCCTCGGGCCCACGGCCTGGGCGGACCTTGGGCGGGGGCGGCACGGGGCCCCGCCCGTACCGCAGCAGCGCCTCCATGCCCTCGGGCATCTCCAGCGGCCGGGACGCCCGCAGGGTGAGCAGCATCCGCTCCTCGATCGTGGCACGGCCGTCGTGGACGGCGTCCAGCGCGTCCTCCACCTGATCGACGGTGATCTCGGTGAGGAAGCCGACCCGCCCCACGTTCACCCCCAGCGCCGCGGCCCCGTTCACGGCGGCGAGCCGGGCGCCGCGCAGAAAGGTGCCGTCGCCGCCGAAGGTGACGATCAGGTCGGGGTGGCCCGCGGCCGCGGCCTCCTCCTTGGCGCTGCGCCGGGGCTGGTCGCCACGCCAGACGTCCAGTTCGTAGCAGGAGATGCCATGGGCAGCGGCCCATGCGCGGGCGGTGCGGGCCGCCGCGACAGCGGTGGGGCGGGCCTGGTGGACGACCATGCCGAGCCGGTTGACAGCCATGGCCCTTCCACCGTAGATCGGCCGGCCCCGAGGCGCCCGCCAGGCCGGCACGCGGCGCTGGCGACCGGCCGGGCGTGGCGAGGGCGGGCACCCTGGAGCTGAACATCCACGCTGATCTATGGTGTTGATCGGCAGATGGCCTGCGGGGAAACCACACCGCATCCACACGGAGCCAGGGATGGGGCAGCAGATGGCGAGCCAGAGACGAACCGAGCTGGTCGAGGGCCTGATGGCGAGCTTCCCCCAGGTGCCCCGGGAAGCCGTGATCAAGGAGGACCTGCTGCGCGGCGGCATGGCCTTCGACGAGTCCGCGCTCAGCGGCAACGAGGACGGCGACGTCAAGCCGAAGTCGTATTTCATCTTCTCGTTCGACCACCGCACCCTGCCGGAGCTGGGCGCCGCGGCCCTCAACCGGCCGCCCGAGGAGATCGTGCTCACCGGCGGGCCGTACGAGCTGCGCCGCACCGTGGTGTCCGTCCGCGTCAACCCCACGTCGCCGTATGTGGTCCGGGCCGGGGAGGACGGTGCGCTGGGCCTGTATCTGGACGGTGCGCGCATCGCCGATGTGGGGCTGCCCCCGATGCCGGACTACTACCGCCACACCCTGTCGAACGGCAAGTCGGTGATGGAGGTCGCGCCCACCATCCAGTGGGGCTATCTGGTCTATCTGACGGTCTTCCGGGTGTGCCAGTACTTCGGCGCCAAGGAGGAGTGCCAGTACTGCGACATCAACCACAACTGGCGTCAGCACAAGGCGGCGGGCCGCCCGTACACCGGGGTGAAGCCGGTCGAGGAGGTGCTGGAGGCGCTGGAGATCATCGACCGCCATGACACCGCCCGCACCTCCCAGGCGTACACCCTCACCGGCGGCGCGATCACCTCGCACATCGGCGGCCGGGACGAGGCCGACTTCTACGGCCAGTACGCGAAGGCCATCGAGGAGCGCTTCCCGGGCCGGTGGATCGGCAAGGTGGTGGCGCAGGCGCTGCCCAAGGACGACGTCCAGCGGTTCCACGACTACGGGGTGCGGATCTACCACCCCAACTTCGAGGTATGGGACCGGCGGCTGTTCGAGCTGTACTGCCCGGGCAAGGAGCGCTACATCGGCCGCGACGAGTGGCACCGCCGGATCCTGGACTCGACCGAGGTGTTCGGGGCGCGGAATGTGATTCCCAACTTCGTCGCGGGCGTGGAGATGGCCGAGCCGTTCGGCTTCTCCTCCGTGGCCGAGGCGATCGACTCCACCGCTGAGGGACTGCGGTTCTTCATGTCGCACGGTGTCGTGCCCCGGTTCACCACCTGGTGCCCCGAGCCGACGACACCACTGGGCAAGGCCAATCCGCAGGGCGCCCCGCTGGAGTACCACATCCGGCTGCTGGAGACCTACCGGGCGACGCTCGAGGACTTCGGGCTGGCCTCGCCGCCCGGATACGGCCCGCCGGGGCCGGGGCGAGCGGTGTTCTCGGTGAGCTCGTTCATGGACAGCCTGCCCGCCACGGAGCCCGAGCAGGAGCCGGTGGCACCCTGACGCCGACGGCCGCCCCCGGCTCGGGGGCCCTCCTCAGCCGACGTGGACGTGGGGGCGGCGGCCGCGGTCGGGTTCGGCCTCGCGGAGGACCTCACGGGTGACGGGGGCGACCTCTCCCTGGCCGAAGAGGAAGAAGCGCAGGAAGTGGGCCAGCGGATGGCCCTCCGTCCACTCGAAGTAGATGTGCGGGCGCTGTCCGGTGGCGTCCCGCACCCACAGCAGCAGCGCGGCCAGCGCGTTGGGGATGGTGGCGCTCTGCAGGGTCAGCACGCGGTAGCGGGCGTGGACCACCTCTCCGCACACCTGCAGTTCGCTTTCGAACTCGGACGGGTCGGCGACGGTGACCTCGACGAAGATGATGTCGTCCTCGGCCGGGATGTCGTTGTCCGCGCGGATCTGGTGTTGCTTCTCCCGGTATTCGGCCAGGTCGCGGCGTTCCGGCTTATTGGCGATGAAGCGGATCCTGCGGTGGGCGGTGTCGCGGATGAACCGTTCGGCCAGGGGGTCGAACGTCACGCTGGTGACCCGTAGCTCGAACGCCCTGGCGACCCGGGACAGCAGCGATACGGCCAGGATGCCGGCGATGAAGCAGGCGCCGATCTTGACTCCGTCGGGCCGTTCGATGACGTTGACCGCGGTGGTGTACAGGAAGATCACCGCGATGACGCCGAAGCCGAGGGTCCAGCCGCGCTGCCGGGAGCGCCGGGCGGCGATGGTGACGGCGATGGCGGCGGAGGTGATGAGCACGAGCACACCGGTGGCGTAGGCGCCGCCCTGGGCGTCCACATCCGCCTTGAAGAGCCAGGTCACCAGGAACGCGACGGCGATGAACACCAGCACCATCGGCCGGACCGCACGCGCCCAGTGGGGTGCCATGCCGTAGCGCGGCAGATAGCGGGGCATCAGGTTGAGGAGTCCGGCCATGGCCGAGGCGCCGGCGAACCAGAGGATGGCGATGGTGGAGGCGTCATAGACGCTGCCGAACGCCGAGCCCAGGTACTCATGGGCGAGATAGGCCAGGGCGCGCCCGTTGGCCTCGCCGCCCGGTTCGAACTCCCGCTGCGGGATCAGCAGGGTCGTGATGAAGCTGGAGGTGATGAGGAAGATACTCATGATCACCGCGGCGGTGGTCAGCAGCTTCCTGGCGCCCTGGATGCGTCCGGCGGGGCGCTCCGGGGTGTCGCCCGGCTTGCCCTCGATATGCGGCATGACGGCCACGCCCGTCTCGAACCCGGACAGGCCGAGGGCCAGCTTCGGGAAGATCACCAGCGCCACGCCGATCATCACCAGGGGACTGCCGCGCTCGGCGACCAACGCCTGGGACCAGTCGGGGATCACATGCGGGGCGGTGGAGATATGCCACAGCCCGACCGCCACCACGACGGCGTTGAGCAGCAGATAAGCCGCAACGAGCACCACCGCGATCCCGATGGCCTCGGTGAACCCCTTGAGGAACACCGCGCCGAGCAATCCCACCAGGATCAGGGTGACGGCCACCTCATGACCGTTCAGGGTCGCGGTGAGATGCGGATTCTCCACCAGGTGGGCGGTGGCGTCGGCGGCGGAGAGGGTGATGGTGATGAGGAAGTCGGTGGCCGCGAAGCCCAGCAGGGTGAGGACGAAGAGCTTGCCCTTCCAGAAGGTCAGCAGCCGCTCCAGCATCGCGATCGACCCCTGGCCGTGCGGACTCTCCTCGGCCACCCTGCGGTACACCGGCAGCGCGCCGACCAGGGTCACCACCACCAGCACCACGGTGGCCAGCGGGGAGAGCAGCCCGGCCGCCAGGGCGGCGATACCGGGCTGGTAACCGAGGGTGGAGAAGTAGTCCAGACCGGTCAGGCACATGACCCGCCACCACGGCCGGCCGTGGTGTGCGCTTTCCGGCTCGGCGTACGGGCCGGGCTGGCGCTTGGCCATGTCGGTCAGGCCCGCCAGCAGCCATCCGCGCAACCGGTGCCGTGCCCCGCCGTCGGAGGCGCCGCCGCCAGAGGTGGAGGAGACCACGGGGTACTCCCGTCGTACAGCGAAAGGGTCCCCGGCCATCGGTGAGACCCTTCGGTCAGCGTATGCGGGCCGGCCGGCCACCACCCGGCCGGTGCCGCCGGCCGAAGGACATCGCTTTCTCAGTGGGTTTTCATCTTCGGTCCGTACGGTTGCGGCACATGGACACCACCAAGACCGACCAACCGACCGACACCGCAGCACAGCCCGCAGAGGGCGAGGAAGCCACGGCTGAGGGCGCCGAGAACACTGTTGCGGACCCGCAGGAAGCACCGGACCTCGGGGAAACGTCCGATGACCTCGGAACCCCTCCCCCGGCCACCACGCCGAGCGTCGTCCCCGGCGCCGCCGCGGTCGTCGGCGCCGGCCTCGGGCTCGCCTCGCTCTCCGGTACCTGGCTCGGCACCATGCTGCAGGAGCGCAAGCAGCTGACCGGCCAGATCAAGGCCCAGTCCGGGGCGGCCGCCGATCAGATCGCCACGGTGTACGGCACTCCGTGGCACACCACGGCCCTCGTCAACGGGCTCTTCGCGCTGGCCGCCGTGGTGATCGCCGGTGTGGTGCTGCTGCGGCAGCGGCGGCCCGTCACGACCGGGGCCCCCTGGGTGACCGCGGTGGCCTGGGGAGCGGTGGCGCTCGGTGTGATCGGTCTGCTGATCGCGGCCGCCATGGGGCTCGACATCTTCAGCGATCTGCCGAAGGTGCCCGCCTCCCCGAACGCTCCGGCCGGCTGACCCGACCGGCTGACCCGATCCGAGCGCGCCCCGTGGTCCGGATGGCTCCCACGGGGCGCGCTCAGTCGTCAGGGCGTGTCACGATGTGCACGTCACGATTGAGGTCCCGGCATCGGGACACCCGCGAGGGGGACAGGCCGTCCGGCCGCCCCCGGGCGGAGAGCGCCACCAGGACGGCACGGACTTCCGCCTACGGAGTTTCCCGCCGATGAGCCGTTCCTCAACGCCCCCCTCCGACCGGCACGGGACACCGCGCACCCCTCACACGCCGGGCCCGCCGGAGACCTCGCACGCACCGGAGACCTCGCACGCACCGGAGACGCCGGACGCACCGGACAGCCGGCATGAGCCGGACAGGCCCAAGGCACAGGGGGGCCAGGACGCCCGGACCGCCGTCACCGTCTACGTCGCGCTCGGCGCCAATCTGGTCATCGCGCTGGCCAAGGCCATCGGCGGCGTCTTCGCCGGTTCCCCCGCGCTGTTGTCCGAGGCGGCTCACTCGGTCGCGGACAGCCTCAACGAGGTGTTTCTGCTCGCCTCCCTCAAACGCAGCAAGCGGGCGCCCGACGAACAGCACCCCTTCGGCTACGGCAAGGAGCGCTACTTCTGGGCGCTGCTGGCCGCCGTCGGCATCTTCGTCATGGGCGGCTGCTTCTCCTTCTTCCAGGGCGCCGAGGCGCTGAGCGCGGGCAGTTCCGAGGACCACAGCGGCTATCTGGTGGGCCTCGCGGTCCTGGGCCTGGCGCTCCTCGCCGAGGGCTCCTCGCTGGTCCGGGCGCTGTTCCAGGTCCGCGGGCACGCCCGGGAAGCGGGCCGTGGCATGGCGGCCGAACTGCGCAGGGGTGAGGACCCCACGCTGCGCACCGTCCTGGCCGAGGACTCCACCGCCTGTCTCGGTGTGGTGTTCGCCCTGCTCGGCATGTGGCTGCACATGGTCACCGGCGAGGTGGTCTACGAGGCCACGGCCTCCTTCCTGATCGGGGCGCTGCTGGTCTATGTGGCCTACCGGCTGGCCAGGGAGTCGCGCGGGCAGCTCATCGGCGAGGCGATCGACCCGGTCCAGCGCCGGGAGCTCCGCCGGTTCCTCGAGGGACAGCCGGAGATCGACACCGTGACCAGTCTGCTGACGATGCGTCTGGGCAACGATTCGACGCTGGTGGCGGCCCGGGTCGATCTCTTCCCCGGTCTCGACAGCGAGGAGGTCGAGGAGGTCCTGGTCCGCGTCAAGACGGCGATGGCGGAGATCTGGCCGCACGCCGACCAGATCTTTCTCGATGTCACCGACGCCTCGGCCAGGGACCGGGCGAAGGCGCGCGAGGACCGCCAGGCGCTCGATGAGACGGTGGCGGCCGTGGAACGGGAGGACCGCGGGGCGTGAGATTGGCACCGGCGGGCCTGGGTACCCGGTGAAGACCAGCCCACAACAGCGAACTCATGTACGGAGGCAGAACTGATGGGCCTCGGCGGTTGCATATTGATGATCGCGGTGGGAGGGATTCTCACCTTCGCCACCGACTGGAACGCCAGCGGCTTCAACGTCCAATTGGTCGGCCTGATCCTGATGGCCGTCGGCATCATCGGCACATCGGCGTATGTGAGTGTCTACAAGCGCCGGCGTGTCGTCGAACCGACGGCCGTGACGCCCCCCGTGGTCGAGGAGTCCGACCACCACCGGCACCATCACCACTACTGAGTGCCGGTCAGCCCCTTTCCGACAAGGTGGCCTCCGCCGCGGGCGGGGGCCACCTCGTCGTCGTACGACTTCCCCCGAGCGGACCGGCGCTGAGCCCCTTGCGGGACCCTTGACAGCCGCCTGTTTAAAACTGTCAGAATCTGGTGTGCGAAGGGTTGTTGTGGTCGGTCACGTGCCCTTCTCCACCACACAATCGTAGAGAAGGGGATCGCGATGGCGGTCACGCGCAGATCGTTATTGATCGCAGGCACCGCCGCCCCGATGGCCGAGGCACTTGTCACGGCCAATCCCGCTCAGGGCGCCACCGCGTCCCGCGCCCTGGGGGGACGGACGATCCCGCTCACGGACGGCTGGCGTTTCGCCCTCGTCAACCCCGGTGGGATCACCGACCCGACCGGTGCGTACGAGACCGCCCATGACCCGGCGTACGACGACTCGGCCTGGCGCGAGGTCGCGGTTCCGCACGACTGGAGCATCGAGCTCTCCCCCACCACCGACCACGGCACCAACGGCGGCACCGGATTCCTGCCCGGCGGCCTCGGCTGGTACCGCACCACCTTCACCCTGCCGCGCGCCCTTGAGGGCAAGCGGATCTCCGTCGAATTCGACGGCGTCTACATGGACTCGTCCGTGTACTGCAACGGACGGCTCATCGGTGAACACCCCTACGGATACACCGGCTTCGCCCTCGACCTCACCGAGGTGGCCCACACCGACGGCGCCACCCCCAACGTCCTCGCCGTCAAGGTGCGCAACCGGCTTCCCAGCAGCCGCTGGTACTCGGGCAGCGGCATCTACCGGCACGCCCGGCTCGTCGTCACCGAGCCGGTCCATGTGGCCCGGTGGGGCACGGACATCACCACTCCCGGCCTGGCCACCGCCCTGCGCGCCGGGCAGGCCACGGTGCGGGCGCGGACCCTCGTCGTCAACGCGTCGGACGGCCGGAGGCCGGTGACCGTGGTCTCCACCGTCAAGGACCCCGACGGGCGCACGGTGGTCCAGGCGCACTCCACCGTCACCGTCGGGGCGGGTGACACCCGTACCGCCACCCAGGAGCTCAGGATCGACCGGCCGCGGTTGTGGTCGTTCGACACCCCGGAGCGCTATGTCCTGGAGACCGAACTGCGGGTCGGGCAGGACACCACCGACCGGTACCGCACCCCCTTCGGGATCCGCCATGTCACCCTCGATCCCGACCGCGGATTCTCGCTGAACGGCGAGTACGCCAAGCTCCAGGGCGTCGATCTCCACCATGACCTGGGCGCGCTCGGCGCCGCCGTCAACACCGACGCGGTGCTGCGCCAGATGACCATCATGAAGAGCATGGGGGTCAACGCCCTGCGCACCTCCCACAATCCGCCCTCACCGGAGCTGATCGAGGTCTGCGAGCGGCTCGGCATCGTGATGCTGGTGGAGGCGTTCGACTGCTGGCGCACCGGCAAGAACACCTACGACTACGGGCGCTTCTTCGACGAGCACTGCGAGGCGGACATCACCGAGATGGTGCGCGCCGCCCGCAACTCCCCCGCCGTCGTCATGTGGTCCATCGGCAACGAGATCCCCGACTCCACCAGCGCCGCGGGGCTGGACATGGCCCAGCGGCTCATCGACGCCGTCCGCGCGGCCGATGACACCAGACCCGTCGTGATCGGCTCGGACAAGTACCGCGGTCTGCCCGCCGAGGGCTCCCCCGCCGACCTGATGCTCGCCAAGCTGGACGGGCTCGGCCTCAACTACAACACCGCCGCCTCGGTGGACGCCCTGCACGCCCGCTATCCGCGGCTGTTCCTCTTCGAGTCCGAGTCCTCCTCGGAGACCTCCACCCGCGGGGCCTATCAGGAGCCCGAGCACCTCAACACGGGCCAGAACCACACCCCCGGCAGGCGCGAGACCTCCAGTTATGACAACAACCTCGCCTCCTGGACGATGAGCGGCGAGTACGGGCTGAAGAAGGACCGGGACCGGAGGTTCTTCGCCGGGCAGTTCCTGTGGTCGGGCATCGACTACATCGGCGAGCCCACGCCGTATGACGTGTTCCCGGTGAAGGCGTCGTTCTTCGGCGCGGTGGACACCGCGGGCTTCCCCAAGGACATGTACTACCTCTTCAAGAGCCAGTGGACCAGCGAACCGATGGTCCATCTGGTCCCCATGGACTGGACCGGCCACCGGCCGGGCGAGATCGTGGAGGTGTGGGCCTACTCCAACGTCGGCACGGTGGAGCTGTTCCTGGGCGGCCGGTCGCTGGGAGTCCGCGAGTTCGACGCCAAGAAGACCGCCGACGGCCGTGCCTACCTGGAGACCACCGAGCCCACCGGCGACGACAAGACCGTTACCTCCGGCCCCTACCCCGGCAGCTACACCAGTCCGGGCGGCAGCGCCGGAAAGCTCCACCTCACCTGGAAGGTGCCGTTCGCACCGGGTGAGCTGAAGGCCGTGGCCCGGCGCGGCGGCCGGGTCGTGGCCACCGATGTGCTGCGCACGGCGGGACGTCCGCACACCGTACGGCTCACCCCCGACCGCGAGAGCATCGACGCCGACGGCCGCTCACTGTGCTTTGTGACCGCCGAAGTCGTCGACGCCCACGGTGTAGTGGTGCCCGACGCGGACCATCTGATCGCCTTCAAGGTCACCGGAGGCTCCCTGGCCGGGGTCGACAACGGCCGCCAGGAGAGCGCCGAGCGCTACCAGGCGAGCACCCGCACCGCCTTCCACGGCAAGGCCCTGGCCATCGTCCGATCCGGCACCAGGGCCGGGCCGCTGACCATCACCGCCCGCTCGGCGGGGCTGCGCACCGCGACCACCACCGTCCGCGCCACCGGCGGGACATCGGAACCGGTCACCCGCCCGGTGTCCTTCGCACCCGACCCCGGCCCCGGCGCCGCGGACGATCCACACGCCGACGCCAGCTATTCGGGCGCGCCGACCACCCTGCCCGCGGCCATGCTGGACGGCGATCCGGCCACCGGCTGGTCCAACGCCTTCCACAAGCCCGCCACGGCGCTGCTTCCCGCCTTCGACGGCGCCCGGAGGGCCGACTGGGTCTCGGTGACCTGGAACGGGAGGCGGCGGCTGCGCCGCGTCGAGGTGTCCTTCACCGTCGACGCCACGCACACCCTGCCCGCCTCGATCGAGGTCTCCGCATGGAACGGCCACGCCTACGCTCCGGTGCGCGGGGCATCCGTCGACTGGGCCACCGCCTCCGGCACCCCGACCGTCATCACCTTCGACCCGGTCCGCACCTCCCGGCTCCGGCTGGACCTCACCAGCCGTCATCCGGACGCGGCCGACGGCGCCCAGCGCATCGTCGCCTTCGAGGCCCGGTGATGGCCGCCACCGCACCGGCTCATCCCCAGCCGGCGGGGTAGCGGCGGCTCCGGGGCCGGATGGCCAGCGTGGACAGCAGGCCGGCGAATCCCACCACGACGACCACCAGGCCGGGGCCGAGGCTCTGGGCGTACGCCACGACGTCGTCGAGAGTCGAGACGCCGTCGTCGATCCCGGAGGTGCCGGGCGCGGCGCCCGTCTGGCCACCGGACGCGATGGACGGGTTGGCGCTCTGGGCCTTGGCGCCCGGGATGCTCACCTTGAGCGCGGTCAGCGCCTTGGTCACGGGCTGGAAGAAGGTCACTCCGCCCTTGGTGCAGTCGCCGCTGCCGCCGGAGGTGACGCCGAGCGCCACGCCCTGGGCGAAGAGCGGCCCGCCGCTGTCGCCGGGCTCTGCGCACACGGTGGCCTGGACCAGCCCGGTGACCGTGCCCTCGGGGTAGTTGACCGTCGCGTTGAGCCCGGTCACCTTGCCCGAGCGCAGCCCGGTGGTGCTGCCGCTGCGGAACACCTCCTGGCCCACCACGGGGTCGGCGACGCCGGTGACCCGCACCACCTGGCCGCCACCGACGTTGAGCACACTGCTCTGGTCCAGCGAGGTGTTCTCGTACCGCACCAGCGAGAAGTCATTGCCGGGGAAGCTGGTCTGGACCGTGGTGCCGATCCTGGTGCGGCCGGTGCCGTCGGTGAACCAGGGGGTGCCGGTGGGGCCGCAGTGCCCCGCCGTCAGGATGAAGCCGGTCTGGCCGTTGGTGACATTGAAACCGGCCGAGCAGCGGCTGCCGTTGGTGAACATCGGGGAGGCACCGGCGGTTCTGGTGGTGAAGGAGTCCGTCGTCCGCTGCGTGCGCACCTCGTCGCCCACCTGCGCGGCGAGGTCCTTCATCCTCGACCAGCGGGCGGTGGAGACGGTGCTGTCGCCGACCAGCACGACCTGGTTGGACTTGGGGTCCACCATCCACGCGGTGCCCGCCACCCGGGGCGCCGAGCGCAGCTTCTCGGTCGCGGAGTCCAGCTGTTCCATGCTGTACCGCACCCGTTTGGCGGTGGCCCCGGCCCGGCTGACCTCGCCCGCCGCCGTGTCGTCCGTCACCGCGACCACCGGACGGCCGTCAGCACCGATCCAGTTGCCCGCCGTACGGGAGGTACCGAGCGCGGACACCAGCCGTCCGCCCACATCGTCCGTCTGGCGCGCGGTCAGAGCTCTCGAACCGTCGCTTCCGGTCGTCCCGTGGGCCGATCCGCCCGGCACGGCCTGCGAGACCATCACCCCGCCACAGACCAGTGCCCCGACAGCCGCGAACCGCACGACCCGGCGCACGCCTCGCCGCATGTGCTTCACCACCCTGTCTCCTTACGTCGATCCAGCCGGGGCCTCGGACGGCGAAGGCCCTCCCCCTCATACGTAAGGAAGCGACGTCCTGCTCACTCCCCGGACGGAGCGGCGGCCACGGCTTGCCGCGGCCTGCGGGAACCGGGGATCAGCGCCGGTCGCCGTAGCGCTTGCCGAGGAACCCCCCGACCAGGGCGGCCGTGCCGCCGCCGAGGATGGCCGCGCCCTGGGTGGCCGCGTCATGGGCGAGGAAGTACGTGGCCACCCAGATGTACGCCACGACCGTGCCCGCGCCGAGCAGTGAGCCGAATGCCTGCAGTCCCGTGTGGACCCAGTCCATGCGGCGGCGGTGCTCGCGTTCCCGCTGGAGCTCGGTGAGCATCCACTCCACCGTGCCGGGCCTGACCGTCTCCCACTCCTTGGCCTGTTCCACCGGCAGCCGGTCACCCCAGGGCACCGCCGTCTCCGGGGGGCTGCCCGGGGCGGGGTTCTCACTCACGTTCTCGGTCACGGCGCCTCCCCCGGACGGTCCGGACGGGATGGAGGATCCACGGCCGCGGACCGTGGCGGAGGCGGACCGAGCGCGGTGAGGAAGTCGGCCATGTCCCGCTCCATCTCTCGCTCCACCGGACGTCGCGCCCGCCGCACCGGGGGCTGAGCGATCGCCAGGGACGCCAGATATCCCTCGCGCAGCGCCTGCCAGGGCCCGGCGGGCCGGTGGGCGGCCGCCTCCCCGGCATCCGGGCGCAGGGCGTCCAGCCACCGGGCCCGCCGGTCCCGCTGTCTGGCCGACGCGAAGCCGCGCGCCGCGAGCGCCAGCCACAGCAGGCCGAGGCACCCGAGCCCCACCCATCCGGGAATGTCGTCCAGGGAGCCGGAGCGCAGCGAGGGCAGGGCCACCGCCCCCGATACGGCGAGGAGGATCCCCAGCACGATGACGATCGGGACGAGGGCTCCGACGCTCACCGCGCTCGCCCGGGCGGCCGGTCGCACGGCCCCCACGGAGACCGGGGCGGCCCCCCTTGCCTGGGCCGGTGGGTCGGGCCAGGGCTCTTCCCGGGCCACGGTGCGCAGCAGCGCCTCGGCCTGCTCGGCCGTCAGCCGCCGTTCCGGGTCCTTGACCAGCAGACCCTCGATCAGCGGCCGCAGCGGACCCGCGTATCTCATGGGCCGCGGCGGGTCGTTGAGCACCGCGCTCATCAGCTCGCCCACGCTCTCCCCCTGGAACGGCACGACGCCTTCCACGGCCTCGTACAGGGTCACACCCAGGGACCACAGATCGGCCTTGAGCATCGCTTCCCCGGTCGCCGGACAGGGCGAGGGCGTGAAACGCTCCGGCGCCATGTAGGGGGGCGTTCCGACCACCGTGTCCTCGTCCACGAAGGTCAGGCCGAGATGGTCCACGAGCACGGCGGGGCCGTCCGGGCGGAAGAGAATATTGCGCGGTTTGACGTCCCGATGGGCGACCCCCGCCGCGTACAGCGCCCGTAACCCGCGCAGCACCTCCAGGCCGATCCGGGCGATCTCGGGCGCGTACGGCCGTCCGTCCCACTCATGCATCCGGTCCGCCAGCGAACGCGGGTCGAGGCGCTCCATGACGATCCAGACCCGGCCGTCCCGCTCGCCCAGGTCATAGATGGCGGCCAGATGCTGATTCACCGTCGCGGCGAGGACGCGGACCTCACGGCGCAGCCGTTCGTGCCACCGCCGGTACGCCTCCGGGTCCGGATCGCCGCCCGGGCGCAGCTCCTTGACGACGACGGGGCGACCGCGCGCCACGTCGTAGGCGTCCCAGACCAGGCTCATACCGCCCGCGCCCAGGCGCCCGCGCAGCTCGTACCGGCCGCCGAGCACGCTCCCGTGGGGCGATCCCCGCTCTGGGCCGTGCTCGTGCCGATCGTCGCCGGAGGTTCCCCCGGTCGTCCCCATCCGCCACCCCCTCACCAGCCGACTGACGCCCACAGTAAGGCGTCGGCCGGGCCCGGCGAAGAGGGTCGCGCGCACACGGACACGAGTGCGGTGGCGCACCGCGGCTCAGGAGGCGCCCTTCTCGTACGGCGCGCTGGTGAACACCACCTTGTCACGGGTGCCGTCGGTCACCCAGAACCGTTGCGGCTTCTCCCCGTAGAGCGCGAAGAGTGGGTCCGGTCCCCAGGCCAGCACGACCTCGTCCTTGCCATCGTGGTCGAAGTCCCCCGCGCCGAAGAGCCTGACGGCGCGCTGCTTCTTCGGCACCTTACGGCCGTCCAGGCGGGCCGGGACGGTGCGGTCGAGGGTGCGGCGGTGGGCGATCTCTCCGGGGGCGTCCGGGCGGATCGTCAGCAGTTCGGTGCCGCCGGTGCGCAGCGAAACGGCCAGTTCGTCGGTGCCGTCTCCGTCGGTGTCGGCCGCGGCGAGGACATCGCCGCCCAGGGCGGGGATTTTGACCGGCGAAGGCGTCGATCCGGCCGCGCGCTCGGTGTACACGCTCACCGACTGGCTGACGTCCGCGGGCTCGGTCCCATAGCCCGGTTCGTCGTTACGGCTACCGGTGTCGGCGACCGCGACATCCCGCTTCCCGTCGCCGTCGAAGTCGCCGAAGGCGATCGCATTGCCCTTGCGAAGGGTGCGGCCGGTGGTGGCGAGGCCGTCCGGGCCCGCCGTGAGGAGCGCGGACTCCATCTGGTCGTCGTCGCCCTGTGCGTGCACCACCAGGTCGGTGGGCCGGTCGCCGTCGATGGCGTCGGCGTACAGCTCCGCGATCTGGCCGCTGGGTCCGAGCGGATTGGCGTACGTCTCGGTGCGGGCGGCCCTGCCGTCGCGGCCGAACGGGCCGTACATCACGTGGAAGTCCTTGCCGCTCTGGCGCACGGCGGCCAGATCGTGGTGTCCGTCCCCGTTGAAGTCACCCGCCGTCAGGGGCCGCGGGATCTCCAGGCCGTCGTCGCCGTCGGCCAGCCGCACCGGAGTGGCGGGGGCTCCCCGGCGCGGCCCCTCGGGGCCGCCCCAGGTGATGTAGGGGAGCGTCTGGGTGGTGATGTGAACGCGCTCGCTGCCGGCCGGATCGCGCTCCTTGGTGGCGATGGCGATCACATCGGCGAAGCCGTCGCCGTCGAGGTCCGCGGTGGTCGCGGAGTGCATCTCGCCCGCGTTGCGCTCCTGCCACCCGGCGCCCGTGGGCAGGCCGAGGTCCGCACGGCCGAGCACGGTGCGGACGGCGGGGTCGACGCCCTTCGCCGCGCCGTACACGTAGGCGATACGGCGCAGGCTGCCGAGTTCCTGGTCGGAGGCGAGCGGGATTCTGAGCTCGGGGCGGCCATCGCCGTTGAGGTCGTCCGGCAGCGCGCTGCCCTTGCCCCGGCCGACGGGAGCGGTCGCGGTGGGGGTGACGACGGGTGAGGCCGTGCTGTTCCCGGCCCCGTCGCCGCCCTTCTTCGCATCGTCTCCACCGCCACCGCCGCACGCGGTGAGCAGCGCCAGCGCGGCGGCGCAGAGGGTGGCGGTGACGGGGCGGAGCCTGGTGGGGGATGCCATCAGGCCACGACAGCGCATCCGGTGGAGCAGCGCCATCGGAGAGATCATTTCGTTACGGCACAGCCACATTACGGAGCGGTCCACTACGGCGCACCCCCGTTGGCGCAGGCGCACCGTCAGGGCGCGCCTCCGTTGGCGCAGGCGCACCGTCAGGGCGCGCCCCCGCATTACGGCAGGCGCCCCGTCAGAGCGCCTTACGACACGCTCCCCGCCAGTGGGTGTCCGCAGCGCAGATTCCACCGGCCCGCACGGCCGCTGAGCTCCGTCGCGGTCAGCGGCGCGACGTCCAGTCGCCAGAACGCGGGCGCGGGAAGGCCGAGGGCGTGGACGAGCGCGGCCCGGACCACGGCCGGTTCCACGACGGCGAGCAGCCGCTCCTCGCGGGCGGGGGCGGGCGGCACCGCCGGTGACGGGCTTTCCCGGTGCGCCTCCAGCCAGGCCCCGATCCGCTCCGCCAGCTCCAGCAGCGACTCGCCGCCGTGCGGCGCGGCGGCCGGATCGGACAGCCACGCGGCGACCTCCTCCGGCGCCTCCTGCCCCACCTCGTCCAGCGAACGGCCCCGCCAGCGGCCCACGTCGAGATCGCCCAGCTCAGGCGCCACGGCGGCGTCGAGTCCCAGGGCCTGGGCGGTACCGCGGCAGCGCGCGGAGGGCGCGGTGAACGCGGTGTCGTGGTGGGGCAGCGCCGCGGCCGCCGCCTCGGCCCGGTGCACCCCGGCCGGGTCCGGCGGGGCGTCGTCGAACCGCACCTGCCGCAGCGCCGCGTTGACGGCGGGCGCGACCAACGTGATCCGCACCACCCAACCCCCTCACCCGTACCATTCGCCCACGTAGAAGCGCACATTCCGGCATCCGCGCCGTAGCGGAGGACGACCGTCGCGCGCTACGGTCTCATGACAAGACGACGGCGTGACGGAAGCCCGGTGAGATTCCGGCACGGTCGCGCCACTGTGTGTCCGGCGGAGCACCCGTACGCGGGCCGCCCGCCGGGCGAGTCAGACCCAGCGCCGTCGTATGAGTACCAACGACCGGGACGCGTGTTCCCCTGGAGGTTCCGCCATGGCACAGTCCGCCATTCCCGCACCCAGCGCTCAGCCGGTGCCGGAGATCACCCCCATCTCGCTGAAGGCCATCGCCCCGTGGGCGCTCTTCTTCGGCCTCCTCATGCTGATCCTCCTGTATTTCATCGGCGCCGAGCAGGGCGCCACCGCCGTCGTCTCCGGCGAGGGCGTGCACGAATGGGTCCACGACGGACGCCATCTGCTCGGCTTCCCCTGCCACTGACCTTCGACCTCCGCTTTCCGTCGCAGGGCCCGTCCCCAGGGGAATCGAAACGTTCATGAACTCCATATCCGTCCGGGCGTTGCTCGTCCGGGGCATGCTCGCGGGCCTCGTCGCCGCGCTGCCGGCGCTTGCCGTGGCCTATCTGCTCGGCGAGCCGCGCGTGGACTCGGCCATCGCGTTCGAGGAAGCGCACAGCCATGAGCACGGCGGCGCCGAGCTCGTCAGCCGCACCATGCAGTCCACCGCGGGGCTGAGTACCGGCGTCCTGGTCTACGGTGCCGCCTTCGGCGGCATCGCGGCCCTCGCGGTGTGTGTGGCCCTCGGCCGCATCGGCCGGTTCGGGCCGCGCGCCACCGCCGCGCTGGTGTCGCTCGGCGCGCTGGTGGCCGGCTACCTGGTGCCGTTCTTCAAATACCCCGCCAATCCACCGGCCGTCGGCGATCCGAGCACCCTCGACCAGCGCACCACGCTGTACTTCCTGATGGTGGTGCTCAGTGTGCTGCTGTCCGTGGCAGCGGTCATCCTCGGCAAGCGGCTCGCGCCGAGGCTGGGCAACTGGAACGCCACGGTGGCCGCTTCGGTCGCCTTCATCGTGGCGGTGGGTCTGGCGTACGCCTTCCTGCCGTCGTTCAACGAGGTGCCCGAGGGATTCCCGGCGTCAGTGCTGTGGCAGTTCCGGCTGGCCGCCCTGACGGTCCAGTGCACTCTGTGGGCGTCGTTCGGCCTGGTCTTCGGGCATCTGGCCGAGCGGCTGCTCTCGCCGCGGCCCACGGCGACGGACCAGGTGACGGCCACGGGCGCCACCGGCCTGGCCACGGCGGAACGGCCCTGATCACACCGGCGTGACCCGGGTGGCGGATCCCGCCACCCGGCAAGCGCAGCCGCAGATGCACATCACCACGAAACCCCACACGGTGGAGACATCGGACATCACCGACCGGGTTGGGGTGCTGTGGTATGCGCGTGACCGGACTTGGGCATGCTGGGCTGTTCATCGAAACCGCGGCGGGGACGGTGCTCTGCGATCCATGGGTGAATCCCGCCTTCTTCGGCTCGTGGTTTCCGTTCCCGGACAACACCGATCTGGACTGGGCGCACTATGGGCGCGCGGCGGACTATCTGTACGTCTCCCATCTGCACCGCGACCATTTCGACGCGGAGAATCTGCGCCGGAACGTGCGCAAGGACATCACCGTGCTGCTTCCGGCCTTCGCCACCGATGAGCTGGAACGCGAGCTGAGCGCGCTCGGCTTCACGAACTTCCTCCACACCCGGGCGGGCACACCGGTCGAGCGCGACGGCCTGCGCATCATGATCACCGCGCTGACCGGCCCCGGGGACGGCCCCATCGGCGACTCGGCACTCTCGCTGGACGACGGCGAGACGGTGCTGCTCAACCAGAACGACGCCCATCCGCTGGACATCGCGGCGATCCGGGAGTTCGGCGAGGTGGACGCGTACTTCGTCCAGTTCTCCGGAGCGATCTGGTATCCGATGGTGTACCAGCTGCCGGACTCCGCCAAGAAGGAGTTCGCCGCGCGCAAGCGGCAGGGGCAGTTCGACCGGGCGCTGCGCTATATCGACGCGGTGGAGGCCACGCATGTGTTCCCCAACGCGGGCCCGCCGTGCTTCCTCGACGACGAGCTCTTCGAGCACAACGGCACCGGCCGGGACGGGACAAGCATCTTCGTGGACCAACTGGAGTTTCTGCGCCAGCTGGGCCGGGCGCGCCCGGGGGTGCGGGCGCGTCTGCTGCTGCCGGGGACGGTGGCGGAGCCGGAGGGCACCGCGTGCAAGCTCACCCACCGCTACACCGAGTCGGAGATCGAGCACATCTTCGGTGAGAAGCGCGCGTATCTGCGGGACTTCGCCCGGCGGCAGCAGCCCGTGCTCGCCGCCGAGCGCGCCTCACGGGCCCCGGCGCTGCCGCGTGAGCGGCTGCTGGCCGAGCTGAAGCAATGGTGGGAACCGCTGTTGACCCGGGCCGACCGGATCTGCGCGGGCGTCGGCGGCCCGGCGCGGCTGGACGTGGGCGAGGTGCCGATCGTGATCGACTTCCCGGTGCGGGAGGTCCGTCTCTGGGACGGTGAGCGCTGCCGCTACACGCTGTCCACCTCGGCCGATCTGGTGGCCACCAACATCGAGCGGCGCGAGGTGGACTGGTCCAACAGCCTGCTGTTGTCGATGCGGTTCACCGCCAGCCGGATCGGGCCGTACAACGAGTTCCTGTATGTGTTCTTCAAGTGCCTGTCCATGGAGCGCATCGAGTACGTGGAGAACTACTACGACTCATGCCAGGACGACGGCCAGGACATCGAGCTGGACGGCTGGCGGGTGCAGCGGCGCTGCCCCCATCTGCGCGCCGACCTCAGCCGGTTCGGGCAGATCGAGGGCGAGGTGCTCACCTGCACCCTGCACGGCTGGCGTTACGACCTGTCCACGGGCCGCTGTCTGACGTCGGACGGACACGACATCCGCGCATCGGCCACGTCCTCCCCCGCCGCCGGATCCTGACCCACGGCCGGATCGACCGGTCACGTAACCGCGCTGTCCCGGACAGGACACGGACGCCCAGGCCACGGCCGTGAGGCTGTCCGGGACAGCGCTCAGCACCACCATCCGCCCCCGGGCACTGGCACATTCGTCTCCGTCGACCTCGCTCACTCGCAACGGAGGCAACGTGATGACACGCAAACTGCGCCGGCTCTCGCTCGCCGCGGCCGGGGGCATGCTCTCCCTGGGGGCGGTGCTCACCACCGCGGGCCACGCGAACGCCGCGCCCACCGCGACGTACTACGGCACATACGAGCAGCGTGACGGCTGTGTGTATCTGGTGACCTCGAGCGGCACTCCGTACTACCTCCCCGGCTACACCATGGGCGGCAACGGCGGCCTGTACAAGCAGGGTGGCGGCTTCATCGCCTACCCCGGCTGGAACATCAAGGCCAACGGAACCGCCTACACCAGCTCCGGTGGGACCACCCACTGCACGACATGGGGCGTCGACCGCCGGATCAAGGCAACGTCGATCTACGCCTACTGAGACCGACCGCCCGAGGGGGCCGGCCGTGGCGGCCATCGCCGCCACGGCCGGGCGTATCGCCTTGCAGTGCACTCGGCGCCGGCGCGAGCCTGGTGGCCAGGGCCGTCCCTACGATGGGTGGGGCCGGCGACGATCGGTACGACAGGAGCAATGCCGCATGCCCGAGGCCCCGAAGCCGACCGGCTCCCCCGCCCCCCGTCGACACGTCACCTTCCCCAGTGCGGACACAACCGCCCACGGCTATCTGGCGCTGCCGCCCTCCGGGCAGGGGCCCGGGGTGATCGTCATTCAGGAGTGGTGGGGCCTGGACCACCACATCGCCGATGTCACCGACCGGCTGGCCCGCGAGGGCTTCGTCGCGCTGGCGCCCGATCTGTACGGCGGCAGCGTCGCCCATGACGCCGAAGAGGCATACCGGATGATGGCGGATCTGCCGGTGGAGCGCGGCGTCGAGCTGCTCTCCGGGGCGGTCGGCCATCTCCTCGGCCGACCCGAGGTCACCTCCGCCACCGTGGGGGCGGTCGGGTTCTGCATGGGCGGCGGCTTCGTGCTCTATCTGGCCGCCACCGATGCCCGGGTCGGCGCGGCGGTGCCCTTCTACGGTGTCATTCAGGGTGACCTGCCGGACTTCTCGGGGCTGCGGGCCGACATCCTGGGCCATTTCGGGGAGAACGACAGCACTGTGCCGCTGGACGGTCTAGAGCGGCTGCGCCTGGCCATCCGGGAGCAGTCCGGGGTGGAGCCGGATTTCCGGCTCTATCCCGCCGGTCACGCCTCCTTCAATGACGAGCGGCCGTCCTATCACGCGGAATCCGCCGCGTCGGCCTGGCGGAGCACGGTGGACTTCCTGCACCAGCGGCTGGGCTGAGGAAATCGGCTTACGCACGAAAGGGCCTTAAGGCTTCATGAAGCCTTAAGGCCCTTTTAAGGTGAGGCCCGGAAGACCCCAGCGCCGTTTAACCCTCAATCACATTCGTCAAAAAAAATCCGCCGGTCATGAGACGACTCCGGCATCCGCCCGTATGGGATGACGGACAGCTTGAAAAGGAGTCGAAATGACACGCAAAAGGACACTCAGCGGCAAGAAGAAGCTCGGCCTGATGGTCGGCGCGCTGGCGCTGGCGGGCACCGGCGCCGGGGTCCTGGCGGCCACCAGCAACGCCAGCACCGACAGCGCGGCGCAGTCCTCCACGGCCTGCGCCGGGCTGGACCAGGCGCTGGCCAACAACCAGAAGTTCATCGCGGACCAGCAGGCCAACCCGGACGCACAGTCGGAGGCGCGGATAGCCAATCGTCAGGCCGTCATCGAGGAGATCAAGCGAAAGCAGCAGGCGTCGGGGTGCGCCGTCGACGAGGCGGCCGGGCAGGGGGAGGCGGCGGCCCCGTCCGACGGCGGCGCGTCCGCCTCGGCTCCCGCCTCGGCGGCCCCCTCGGACTCCGGTGCCGGTGATTCCGGCGCCTCCGGCGAGGTTGTCTGCGCGGGGTCGACCGTCACCCTGTCCGGTGAGGGCGGGGCCCCGGCCGCCTCCAGCAATCAATTCCCGGTCGGCACCAAACTCAAGGTGACCAATCTGGACAACGACAAGTCGACAACGGTCTCCGTCGCCTCGACCTCGGGCAGCTGCGCCCTGCTCAACAACGCCGCCTTCGAACAGGTTCGCGAGCCGGGCAAATTCCTGATCCGCAACGCGCGCATCGAACGCGTGGGCTGAGCCACCGGCGCCGAGGACAGGCCGTGGACGCGTCGCAGATCGCCGACGTCTCCACGGCCTTCCCTCACCCCGGCGTGAACCGCCGATCTGACCGCCATGTCCGCCTGTGACCGGTATCGCAGGGTGAGCGTGCCGCGCCTGGGTACCCGCTGCCCATGAACAGAAATGAGCAGCCACTGCTCACTCCCGATCTGCCGCCGGTCGTCGACGTACCGGACCTAACGTTCCCTGCTCGTGGACGTCAGTCCGATGAGTCGAAGCGCGCGGCGGAACGGAACGGTGACAAGGAAACCCCCACCTCTGCCCCCACCTCCACTCCCTCCCCCGACCAGCGCCGCATGGCGGCGTAACGGACGTCTTCCACGTCGCCGCCCCGACGGCCGGAGCCCGTCGGGGTGATCTCGCGTACTCCCCGTGTTGCCGGGATGATCTCGCGTACTCCCCGTGTTGAGGATGAGCACGGGGAGACGTCAGGCGAGTCTTCGCATCAGGGACAACGCAGCAAGGGGACGGACACATGCCGTTGCAGGGTGAGTACGAGCCAAGCCCGGAGAAGTTCGTACGGGATCAGGTCGAGCTGTTCGAGAGCTCCGGTGGCACCGAGGGAACGACCATGCGGGGCATGCCCGTGGTCCTCCTGACCACGCGGGGCGCGAAGAGCGGAAAGATCCGCAAGACCCCGCTGATGCGGGTGGAGCACAACGGCACCTATGCCGTCGTCGCCTCGCTGGGCGGCTCCCCCAAACATCCGGTCTGGTACTACAACGTCCTGGGTGACCCGCGCGTCGAGCTGCAGGACGGCCCGGTGCGGCAGGACATGACCGCGCGCGAGGTCACGGGCGAGGAGAAGGCCCTGTGGTGGGAGCGCGCGGTCGAGGCGTACCCGGACTATGCGGATTACCAGGCGAAGACCGACCGCCAGATCCCGGTCTTCGTCCTGGAGCCGGCGCCCACCGGGCACTGACCTGCGGCGGGGCCCGGCGCCTCCCACCGCGCCGGGCCCCTGTGGACCACGGGAACCCCTGTGTGATCTACGCCAAAGCATGACTGTCTGATAGATCGGGTAGCCGGGGGCTGACCCGGAATCCGTAGCCAAGGAAGTGCGCCACATGACCGCGACCGACAAACCCGATTTCGTGCCGATCTACGACAGCCTCGTGGCGGAACACGGCGACGTCCCCGCCGAGGCCCGGGAGGCGGCCGAGGTCATCCAGCGGGAGGCCGCCGAGGCCCTGGACTGGAGCAAGGTGCGCGGCCGCGGCTGACGCACTGCGGCCCCGCGCCCGGGCGACCGTATCCGTGTCCCGTGAGCGGCCGTCCGTCATCTACCCGGAAGGCCGCTCGGCACCCCTCACCTTCGATAAGCTGCCGATGACGCACGGTGCTTGATGGCGTCGACACTTATCTCATGAGGGGAAACAGTTGACTACAGGGGTCGAGACTTTCGAGTTTCAGGTCGAGGCGCGGCAGCTTCTGCAGTTGATGATCCATTCGATCTACTCGAACAAGGACGTCTTCCTGCGCGAGCTCATCTCCAACGCTTCCGACGCGCTGGACAGACTGCGGCTGGAATCGCTCCGCGACGGAAACCTTCAGGCGGACACCTCTGATCTCCATATCGCCATTGAGGTCGACAAGGAGTCCCGCACGCTGACCGTTCGCGACAACGGCATCGGCATGTCGCATGACGGAGTCGTGGAGCTCATCGGCACGATCGCGAACTCCGGCACCGCCACATTCCTCAAGGAGCTGCGGGAGTCGAAGGACGCGGCCGCTTCCGCGGACCTCATCGGGCAGTTCGGGGTGGGTTTCTACTCCAGCTTCATGGTGGCCGACGAGGTGACCATGCTGACCCGTCACGCCGGGGAGAGCCAGGGCACCCGCTGGGTTTCCAGCGGCGAGGGGACGTACACCCTCGAACCGGCCGACGACGCGCCCCAGGGCACCTCCGTGACGCTGAAGCTCAAGCCGGAGGACACCGAGGACCATCTCTACGACTACGCCTCGCCCTGGAAGATCCGGGAGATCATCAAGCAGCACTCGGATTTCATCACCTGGCCGATCAGGATGGCCCCCGCCCAGGCCCCGGTCACGACGGACGAGACGGACGAGGCGGAGCAGGGCGAGGAGAAGGCGCCCGAGCTCGAGACCGTCAACTCGATGAAGGCGCTGTGGGCCCGTCCCAAGGACGAGGTCACCGACGAGGAGTACCACGAGTTCTACAAGCACATCAGCCACGACTGGGTCGATCCGCTCGAGACCATCCGCATGCAGGCGGAGGGCACCTTCGAATACCAGTCGCTGCTCTTCATTCCGGCCCGCGCACCGCAGGACCTGTATATGCAGGACCGCAAGCGGGGTGTGCAGCTCTATGTCAAGCGCGTCTTCATCATGGACGACTGCGAAGCGCTGATGCCGGAATATCTCCGCTTCGTCAAGGGCGTGGTGGACGCCGCGGACCTCTCGCTGAACGTCTCGCGGGAAACCCTTCAGCAGGACCGCCAGATTCAGCTGATGCGGCGTCGCCTGGTGAAGAAGGTGCTCTCGACGGTGAAGGACATCATGTCCTCCGACGCGGAGCGCTACGCGACCTTCTGGACGGAATTCGGCCGCGTTCTCAAGGAAGGTCTCCTCAGCGACCTGGAGAACCGCGAGGCGATCCTCGAGGTGTGTTCGTTCGCCTCGACGCATGACGCCGAGCAGCCGACCACTCTGCGCGGCTACACCGAGCGCATGAAGGACGGGCAGGAGCACATCTACTACATGACGGGCGAGTCCCGCTCGATCGTGGAGAGCTCGCCCCATATGGAGGCGTTCCGGGACAAGGGCTTCGAGGTGCTCCTCCTCACCGACCCCATCGACGAGCTGTGGGTCGACGCCGTGCCGGAGTTCGAGGGCAAGCAGCTGCGTTCCATCGCCAAGGGGCAGGTCGACCTCGACTCCCAGGACGAGAAGGACGAGGAGGCGGAGGCCGAGCGGGAGCAGCGGCAGAAGGACTTCGCCGAGCTGCTCTCCTGGATGACGACGGCGCTGAGCGAGCAGGTCAAGGAGGTGCGGCTGTCCACGCGGCTGACCACTTCCCCGGCCTGCATCGTGGGTGACACCTTCGATGTCACCCCGGCCCTGGAGAACATCTATCGCTCCATGGGCCAGAACCTGCCCCAGATCAAGCGCATTCTGGAGCTGAACCCCACCCATCCGCTGGTCAGCGGGTTGCGCAAGGCCCATGGTGAGCGCAAGGACGACAGTGGTCTCGCGGAGACGGCCGAGCTGCTCTACAGCATGGCGCTGCTCGCCGAGGGCGGTGAGCTGAGCGATCCGTCGCGCTTCATCAAGCTGGTGGCGGAGCGGGTGCAGCAGACGCTGTAACCACGCCGCGGCGCGAAGCGGGGCGGGCCCTGTCGGGGCCCGCCCCGCGGGCGCTGGTCACCGTCCGGGGAAAGCCGCCGCGGAGGCGTCGATCAGCTGCCGCAGCGCGCCGCGGTAGACCTCGTGGTCGGTCAGCGCGGGCACGATGACGCCGAGGTTCCCGGTGAGGGCCGGGAATTCCTCGGGGTCCAGGGCGGCGAGCGCCGTGCGCGCGGCGGTGCGCACCTTCTTCGCGTCGCGGTGGTCGACGAAGGCGACGGCGCCGAGGGTGAGCAGGTACAGCCGCCGGTAGACCCGGATCGCCGCCTCGGGCGCCATTCCGGCGGCGATGCTGTGCGCCAGCTGCGGCTCCACGAGACGGCTCAGCAGATGCGGGCCCCACCAGGCGCGGCCCGACCGCAGTGCGACCAGCCCGGGATGCTCGATCAGCGCCTCGTAGAACGCGGAGAAGCGGGCCTCGGTGGCGGTGGCCCAGTCGAGGTCCTGGCCCACCAGCGGCATCCGCGCGGCCAGCCGGTCCGCGCACGCGTTCACCAGACCGTCGAAGTCGCCGCAGCGACGGAAGACCGTGGCATGGGAGACGCCCAGCAGCTGCGCCACCCTGCGGAAGCTCAGCGCCTCGGGCCCCTCGTCGTCGACGACGGACAGGGCGGCCTCCGCGATGGCCTCCAGGGTGGGCTGATCGGCTCGGTCCCGGCTGCTTCGCATGGCCCGAGCGTACCAGTGGTTGTTACAGTGTTTCAGTGACTCTTTCCAGCGAGGACGTACGAGCCGCGGCCCAACGGGTCGCGGGACATATCCGGCCGGTGGCGCTCGCTCCGGTGGAGCAGGGGGCATGGGGTGCGGCCGAGGGATGGCTGGCCCTGGAATTCCTGCAGTACACGGGCACCTTCAAGGCACGCGGCGCGTTCAACTTCGTCAGGGCCCACCAGGAGGCGGGCACCCTGCCGGACACGGGTGTCACCATCGCCTCCGGCGGAAACGCCGGGCTCGCGTGTGCGTGGGCGGCGGCACGGCACTCGGTGCCCGCCACGGTGTTCGTGCCCGAGACCGCGCCCCCGGTGAAGGTCGACCGGTTGCGCCGGCTCGGCGCCGAGGTCCATCAGATCGGCACCGAGTACGACGACGCGCGGGAGGCCGCGCAGAAGCACGCCGCCGAGACCGGTGCGCTGCTGTCGCACGCGTACGACCACCCGCTGATCGCCGCCGGGGCGGGCACCGTGATGGAGGAGATCCTCCAGGCCCGGCCCGACCTGGACACCGTGGTGGTGGCGGTCGGGGGCGGCGGGCTGTTCACCGGTGTCGCGGTGTCCGCTCTGGAGCACGGGGTGGGGGTCGTCACCGTGGAGCCGTACGGGTGCCGGGCCCTGAACGCCGCGCTGGAGGCCGGCGCCGTGGTCGATGTCCCGGTGGACTCGGTCGCGGCGGACTCGCTGGGGGCGCGCCATGTGTCCTCGGACGCGCTGGAGTGGGCCCGCAAGGACGGGGTGCGGTCCGTCCTGGTGCCCGACGAGGCGATCGTCTCCGCACGGCAGGCCCTGTGGGACGACCGCAGGATCGCGGTCGAGCACGCGGCGGCCACGGCGCTTTCGGCCCTCACTTCCGGCGAGTACCGGCCGCGGCCCGGGGAGAGGGTCGCCGTGCTCCTCTGCGGCGCCAACACCGACCCCGCGGACCTCACCCACGGCGGCTAGCGGCGCGCTCGCGGGCCGGGCCCGTACGACTGCGGACCGGGCCCGTACGGCAGCCTGACCGAATGCCGTACGAGCCCGCCCCGACGGCTGGCTACGCGCCGTCGTACGCCGCCTGCAGCGCGGCGATGTCGATCTTGCCCATCTTCATCATCGCGTCGGTGGCCCGCTTGGCCTTCTGCGGGTCCGAGCCGGTCACCATGTCGAGGAGCGCGGTGGGGACAACCTGCCAGGACACCCCGAACTTGTCCTTCACCCAGCCGCAGGGGCCCTCCTCGCCGCCCTCGGAGAGCCTGCTCCAGTAGTAGTCCACTTCGTCCTGGTCCGCGCAGTGCACCTGGAAGGAGATGGCCTCGCTGAAGGTGAACTGCGGCCCGCCGTTGAGCCCCACGAACTTCTGTCCGTTGGCCTCGAACTCGACGGTCATCACGGATCCCTCCGCGCCGCCGGGCTCGACCCCGGTGTAGTGCGCGATCCGTCCGAGCCTGGAGTTCTTGAAGATCGAGAGGTAGTGCTGCGCCGCCTCTTCGGCGTTGCCGTCGAACCACAGGCATGTGGTGAATCCGTCGGTGGCCATCGGTTCCTCCTGCGCTGGGGAGCGTTTACCCTTTTCGACCGCTCCCGCGCCGGGAACTCATCGGTCCTCGGCCGACCGATTTTCCGTGAGGTAGTGGTGCAGCCGGCAGGAGCCCTCGAGCATGGCCGCGGCGCGCTGGGCGAGCCCCTCCTGACGCCGGGCGATGACCGCGCGCAGGGCCTCGCTGCTGCCGGTGCGGCGCAGGCCCTCGAGGACGGGCCGGATCTGGGGCAGGGGATAGCGGACCTGGCGCAGCAGGTCGATCATCCGGGCGTCCCGGACGTCGGAGGGGCCGTAGACACGGTAGCCGGTGCCCCGGTCGCGGCGCGGGCGCAGCAGACCGGCGGACTCCCAGACCCGGAGGGCCGAGGTGCGCACCCCGATCCGGGCGGCCACCTCGCCGATGCGCAGTGGCCCGGAGCGTGACGGCGCCGAGGTGTCCGCCGTCTGCCCGGCGACCGTCTCCAGTGCCTCCCCCGCCGCCTGGAGGGAGAGCCGCTGGTCGTGAAGCGCGGCATGGCCGGCGTTGACGAGGGTGAGCGCCAGGGCGATGTCCTCGGCGTGGACGGCCCGCATGACCGCGCGGGCGGTCTCCGCGCCGTATCCCGGCGTCAGGGCCCGGTAGGTCACCAGGGCTCTGCGGTGCCGTTCCTCGAACCTGCGGTAGCCGGCGGGGGTGCGGGCGGCCGGGGGCAGGATGCCCGCGTCGACGTAGTTGCGGATCTGCTGGGTGGAGACACCCGCCATCCGGGCCAGGTCGACGGGGCGCAGCGCGGCGTCCGTACGGCTCACGGTTCGTCACCTTCCCGGCAAGGGTTCACGGGCGAGTTGAAGGTTACCGCGGCTCTGCCGCACTGTATCCGGCGGGTGTTGGGAGGAAATCCGCGAAAAGTCTCAACGTGCACTTCAATGAAACACTTGAAGGCATGGATGTCAGCGAAATCAAGGTCCGTGGCGCCAGGGAGAACAATCTCCAGGGCGTGAGTGTGGACATTCCCAAGCGAAGCCTTACGGTCTTCACCGGCGTCTCCGGCTCCGGTAAGTCCTCGCTCGTCTTCGACACCATCGCCGCGGAGTCGAGGCGGCTGATCAATGAGACCTATACGGCGTTCGTCCAGAACTTCATGCCGACGCTCGGCCGTCCGGATGTCGACTCGCTGCAGAATCTGAGCGCGGCGATCATCGTGGACCAGGAGCCGATGGGCTCCAACTCCCGTTCCACGGTGGGCACCGCCACCGACGCCCACACCCTGCTGCGGATCCTGTTCAGCCGGATCGGCAGCCCTTATGTCGGCCCTCCCCTCGCCTTCAGTTTCAACACGGCCGAGGGCATGTGTCCGCGGTGCGAGGGGCTCGGCAGGGTCACCGACATCGGCATCGCCCAACTCATCGACAGGGAGAAGTCGTTGAGGGAGGGGGCGATCACCGTTCCCGGATTCGAGGTGGACAGCTGGCACTGGCAGGTTATGGCGGCCTCCGGCCTTTTCGACCCCGATATCAGGCTCCGGGACTATTCCCCCGCCCAGTGGGAGGACTTCCTCCACAAACCGGCCACCAAGATCAAGGTGGGGAAGAACAACCTCACCTACGAGGGGCTGGTGACCAAGGTCCGCCGGCTGTACCTCGCGAAGGACCGGGAGACGATGCAGCCGCGGATGCGCGCGTTCGCCGACCGGGCCATGGCCCTGACCGAGTGCGCCGAATGTGAGGGCGCCCGGCTGTGCGAGGCCGTCCGGTCCTGCCGGATCGACGGCCGCTCCATCACGGAGTGCTCGGCCCTGCAGATCGGCGATCTGGCGGAGTTCATGCGCGGGATCCGGCACGATTCCGTCGGACCGGTGCTGGAGAGCCTGCGGGCGCTCCTCGACTCACTGGTCGAGATCGGCCTGGGCTATCTGAGCCTGGACCGGGAGTCCTCCACCCTCTCCGGCGGCGAGGCCCAGCGGGTGCGGATGGTCCGCCATCTGGGCTCCAGTCTGACCGATGTCACTTATGTCTTCGACGAGCCCACGGTGGGCCTGCATCCGCATGACATCGAGCGCATGAACCGTCTGCTGCTCCAGCTGCGGGACAAGGGCAACACGGTGCTGGTCGTGGAGCACAAACCCGAGACCATCCGGATCGCGGACCATGTGGTGGACCTGGGGCCCGGCGCGGGGGTGGCGGGCGGGCGGATCTGCTACCAGGGCGACCTGGCCGGGCTGCGCGCCTCGGACACCCTGACCGGGCGCCATCTGGACCACCGGGTGCGGCTGCGGGAGACAGTGCGGCAGCCCAGTGGGCAACTGCCGGTCAGGGGCGCGCGGCTGCACAATCTGCGGGATGTGAGCGTCGACATCCCCCTCGGGGTGCTCACCGTCGTCACCGGTGTCGCCGGATCGGGCAAGAGCTCCCTGATCCATGGGTCGCTGTCCGGGCGAGAGGAGGTGATCGTCGCCGACCAGTCGGCGATCCGTGGCTCCCGCCGCAGCAACCCGGCCACGTATACGGGGCTCCTCGATCCGATCCGGGCGGCGTTCGCCAAGGCCAACCACGTCAAACCGGGTCTGTTCAGCGCCAATTCCGAGGGTGCCTGCGCCCGGTGCAAGGGCATCGGGCTGATCTACACCGATCTCGCCATGATGGCCGAGGTGGCCTCGGTGTGCGAGGACTGCGAGGGGAAGCGGTTCCGGCCCGAGGTGCTGACGTACCAGCTGCGCGGGCGGAACATCAGCGATGTCCTGAGCATGTCGGTGGCCGAGGCGCGGGAGTTCTTCACAGGCGGTCAGGCCCGGCTGATCCTGGACCGGCTGGCCGCGGTGGGGCTGGGCTATCTGGGCCTCGGCCAGCCGCTCACCACGCTCTCCGGGGGTGAGCGCCAGCGGCTGAAGCTGGCCATCCACATGGCGCGCAGCGGCACGATGTACGTCCTGGACGAGCCGACCACCGGACTGCATCTCGCCGATGTGGACCAGCTGCTCGCCCTGCTCGACCGCCTTGTCGACGCGGGCAACACGGTCGTCGTCATCGAGCATCACCAGGCCGTGATGGCGCATGCGGACTGGATCATCGACATGGGTCCGGGGGCGGGTCATGACGGCGGTCAGGTGGTGTTCACCGGCACCCCCGCCGACCTCGTGGACACCGGCGGCTCCCTCACCGCCGTCCACTTGCGCGACTACGTCAAGCGGGCGTGAGCCTCCGCGCCCCGGTGGTCCCGTCCCGGGCCGAGGCTCGGGACGGGACCACCGGGGCGTCCTCGCTGACCTAAGCGGCAGGCGGGGGTGCGGGAGCGCCCGCGGGCGGCGGGACCTTGGCGTAGGTGGCCGTGGTGGCACTCGCCTCGGCGGGCGCCACCACGCTCTCGCGCGGCATCAGGGCGTCGCGCGCCGCGCCCGGGTCCCAGCCGGTGTCGACCACCCGCTTCTGCACCAGGATCGCGCCTCCGAGGACGGCGAGGCCGAGCAGCACGATGATGACGAGTCCGGGGGCGCCACCGGCCTTGCCCGCGTTGCCGATGAGCGCGCCGAACCAGCCGAAGTCGGCGTCGCCGAAGGTGGTGTTCTGGTCGCCGAACGCGCCGAGCACCTTGAGCAGCAGGGCGGGAAGGAAGGTGATGAGCAGCCCGTTGAGGAACGCCCCCACGACCGCGCCGCGCCGGCCGCCGGTCGCGTTGCCGTAGACCCCGGCCGCGCCGCCGGTGAAGAAGTGCGGCACCAGACCGGGCAGCACCAGGGCGAGACCGAAGGCCGGGTTGAAGACCCAGGTCAGCAGAGCCAGGCCGATCAGGCCGCCGGTGAAGCTGGAGATGAAGCCGATCAGCACCGCGTTCTGCGCGTACGGAAAGACGATGGGCGCGTCCAGCGCGGGCAGGGCGCCGGGGACGACCTTCTGCGCGATCCCCTGGAAGGCGGGGACGAGCTCGCCGAGGATCGTACGGACGCCGAAGAGGATCACCGCGACCGCGATGCCGAACTGCAGCCCCTGCATCACGGACTGCATCAGGTAGTTCCCGGTGCCGGTGGCCACCGTGCCGGTGCCTGTGGCGAACGCCTTGAAGGCGGTCTTCTGCCCCTCCTTGACGAGCAGGAGGACGGCCATGACCAGGTAGATCAGCAGCATCGACAGGGCGGTGGCCACCATCGAGTCGCGCAGGAACCGCAGCCCCTCGGGGAGCTTCATCTCCTCGGTGGAGCGGCTGCGCTTGCCGACCACCCTTCCGGTCGCGCCCGCCACGATGTATCCGGCCGTGCCGAAGTGGCCGATGGCGACGGTGTCGCTGCCGGTGACGCGCTTGGTCCAGGGGTGGGCGAAGGCGGGCATCGCGACCAGCATGATGCCCAGCAGCACACCGCCGACGGCCACCACGGCGACGGTCGAGCGGCCGCCGTTGGCCAGGACCACGGTCAGCAGCGTGGCCATGAAGAGCATGTGGTGCCCGGTCAGGAAGACATAGCGGAGCGGGGTGAACCGGGCCAGCAGCAGGCTGACCACGAAACCCAGGATCATCAGCCAGGCGACCCGTGAGCCGAACTGGTCCTGGGCGATGCCGACGATGGCCTCGTTGGTGGGGATGACGCCGTGGGCGCCGGTGACGCCCTGGATCATGGTGCCCAGCGGGTCGAGGGAGGCGGTGACCAGTCCCGCTCCCGCGCCGATCAGCAGAAAGCCGAGGGTCGCCTTGATGGCGCCGCCGATGATCTGCCCGGTGCTCTTTTTCATCGCGATGAGTCCGACGGCGGTGATGATGCCGATCAGATACGCGGGCTCGCTCAGAATCTCATTGACGAGAAACGTGGCAAGGGTGACAAACCAGCCCATGGTGCTTCCTCTGTCCCCGTCGTTCAGACGTCGTACGTGTCCCGGAGCACCGCGTCCACCTCAGCGGTGCTGGTGAAGTCCTGGACGACCTTCACGGGCCGTCCCACATCCCCCAGAGTCCTGGCGATCTCACGGGAGGTGAGCAGGGCCACGGCCTCGGACGCCTTGCCCTTCGCGGAGATGGTGTCCGTGGCCTCCACGGTGACGAACCTGGACCACCCCCAGCGGTCCAGCACCTGCTCCAGGGTGTTCTTGAGGAACAGGCTGGTGCCCACGCCGTTGCCACAGACCGTGAGGATCTTGTGCAGCGAGGCCGCTCGGGGCGCGGAGGCGGTGGGCGGCTCGGGGGTGGCGGACGCTTCAGGAGCGGTGGACGGCTCGGGGGCGGCGGTCGGCCCGGACTTCTCGGGGCCCTCCTCCGGCCGCTCCCCCGCCAGCACGGCGTGCAGCGCCTTCGGGGTGGGCGCCTCCGCCAGGGCGGTCGCGGTGGCGGGATCACCCAGGAGCCGCGCCAGGCTCCCCATCGCCGAGGTGTGCGCGGCGGAATCCTGGGCGGCCAGGGCGACGACGAGGGTGACGGGGTCATTGGACTCATGCCCGAATTCCACGGGCTCGGCGAGCCGGACCCAGGACATCCCGGTCCTGAGCACCGCCGGGGAGGGCCGGGAGTGGGCGAACGCCACCCCCGGGGCGATGACGATGTACGGCCCGTTCTCCTCGACGTTGGCGACCATCTCGCCGGTGTACTCGTCGGTGGTGGCGCCCGTTTCCACCATGAGCCGGCCGGCCGCGCCTATCGCCTCACGCCAGTCGGCCGCCCGGACGTCGAGCCGGACGGCTTCGACGGGCAACAGGTCTTTCAGGTCTTCCATGCAGGTCATCATGCCTGACATGCCTCTGTCACACAGCCCCCGGGGGCAAATCCGGAACGACAGCCTCCGCATCGTCCGGCAAGCATACGAACACCAGAGCCGCGAGTGCCTCGCACCCCCCTGCTGCCACCAGCGCGCCCGGCAGCGACCAGGTGGCGAGCGGACCGGCGAAGGCCGCGCCCACCGCGAAGCCGGTGATCTTCAGGCTGGCGCCGGTGGTGAAGACCTGGCCGCGCAGCCGCTCGGGCGCCTCCCGGTGGCGCACCGCGAACAGGGCCGTGAGCTGGGGGCCCTCGGCTGCCCCGGCGAGGAGCACGGCGGCGATCAGCGGGACCGGATGGCCGGTGGCCGCGAGCAGGGGCGCGAGGACGAGCAGCAGCACTCCGCCGAGGAGCACGGTGTCCGGACGCGGCGGGCGGGGGCGGCGGGCGAGGACCGCGTTGGCCACGAGGGCGGATGCGGCGGTGGCGGACAGCAGCAGGGCGCCACGGTCGGCGCCGCCGAGCACGGCCGCGCCGAGGAGCGGACAGCAGGTGAGCAGCGCGCCCTGACCGACGCAGGAGACGACGGAGGTGGCGGTGGCACGGGCCAGGGGCCGGTTGCGGGCGATGGCGCGCAGCCCGGCGGTGAGATCGGCGACAACCGACGTGGCCGGCGGCCGGACCGGGGCGGGCCGCGGCGGCGCGGGGAGCGCCCAGGCGGCGGGCAGCGCGAGGCCGATCAGCGCGATGGACACCGCTACGGCGGCCGGGGCTCCGGCCGCCCCCGCGACGGCCCCGGCGAGTGCGGGTCCCACCAGCGCGGCGAGGCTGAATGTCATCGCGTCGAGCGCGTTGGCCCGGGGCAGGGCCCGCGGCGGTGCCACCCGTGGCAGCTGGGAGGTCCATCCGCCGGACAGGGCCGGTCCCAGCAGCCCCGCGCCCACCGCGAGAAGAACCGTGAGGACGAACGGCAGCCGCCCCAGGCCCAGAAGGATCGCGGTCAGCGCCGCCGCGTAGAGGACGAGTGCCGCGGCCAGCAGCCGGCCCGGCCGGGCGGAGCGGTCGAGCAGCACCCCGAAGAGCGGTCCGCCGACCGCCGCCGCGACCATGATGCCCGCCAGCAGCGACGAGCCCGAGGAGGCCGAACCGGTGAGCGCCGGTCCGGCCATCAGCAGCGCGGGCCCGGACATCTCGTCCCCCGCGCGGGCGGCGGCCGCCCCGCCCAGATAGCATCCCATCGTGTAACGCCCTGGCATGTGGATCACGTTACGGGGGTAACGTAAATATTCGCCAGGTGCGTTACATTGGCGTCGTGTCGCCCCTCTCGAACGACGACCGGTCCACCCGGCTTTCGGTGCGGGATACCGCCCGGCGCACCGCCGCCCTCGTCAACGCCCTGACCGAGGAGCCGAGCCCTGATCCCCGCGCGATCGCCGGGATCCTGCTCGACCACGGTGAGCCCGGCCCGGTCGAGCTCACCGCGGGCGATGTCGCGGGCATGCGCACCGCCGCGCTGCGGCTGCGCGAGGTGTTCGCCGCCGAGCATGTCGACGCCGCCGCCGGGGTGCTGAACCGGCTGCTGCGGGAGGGCACGGGTCCGCTCCGGCTCAGTTCGCACGACGGCCGTTCGCCCTGGCATCCGCACCTGGACAGCGATGACGAGGCGCCCTGGGGCGAATGGTTCCTCGCCTCCTCGTGCATGGCGCTGACCGTGCTGATCTGGGACGGCCAGCGCCCGCCCGGCGGCCTGTGCTCCTCCCCCAGCTGCGGCGATGTCTTCCTCACCGTGGGCAGCGGACCGGAGCGCCGCTATTGCTCACGCCGGTGCGCGACCCGTGAGCGGGTGGCCGCCCACCGGCGCGCCAAGGCCGGACCCCGATCCCCGTAAAGGACCCGGGGCGGCACCGGGCGCGTCAGCCGGTGTGCATCGCGTACGGCAGGTCCCCCCGCGTGGGGTCCTGGGCATGCCGTGCCCGCCGTCCGGTACGGGAGCCGAGCCAGCCGAGCAGAAACCCGGCGGGAATGGTGATCAGGCCCGGGTTACGGAGCGGGAACCAGTGGAAGTCGCGCTCGGGGAAGACCGCGAGCGGGTTGCCGGAGATCGCCGGGGAGAAGGCCATGGTCACGGCGGTGAGGAGAAGTCCTCCGTACAGCGCCCAGCGCAGTCCGTTCACCGTGAAGCCGCGCCACAAGGTGCCGTAGAGCACGATCGGCAGCAGGGCCGAGGCGGCGGCCGCGAAGGTGAAGGAGATCAGGGCCTGCCGGTTCCAGTGCTGGGTCACGATGGCGAGGACGACGGCCACGACGCCGACGACCACTATGGCCGTACGGGCGGCGGCCAGCTCCCGGTTGGCCGAGAGCCTGCCCTTGAAGACGACCTTGGCCAGGACGTCATGGGCGAGGGAGGCCGCGGCGGCCAGGGTGAGTCCGGCGACCGCCGCGAGGGTGGTGGCGACAACCGCGCAGGCCACGACAGAGAAGAGCAGGCTGCGGTGGGCCTCCTGCGCCGCCGGGTCCAGGGCGAGGGTCAGCAGCAGCAGCGAGTCGCTGCCGGTGGGGTCGGAGGCGCGCAGGGCGCGGGCGCCGACGACTGCGGTGGCTCCGGCGCCTACGATCACGATCAGCCCGAGGATGGTGGTGACCGCGCCCACCGCCCAGGTGGTGGCGGCGCGGGCGGCCCGCATGCCGCGGATCGGGTGGAGCCGCATGGTGAGGTGCGGCATGCAGGCGGCGCCGACGGCGAGGGTGAGCTGGACGCTGATGACATCCAGCCGCCCGCTGAGGGAGTCGCCGTACTGGCGGCCGGACTGCCAGAAGCCGTCGCCGTAGCCGCTGGCGTCGGCCGCGGCGTCGAAGAGGGTGAACGGATTCCAGGAGAAGCGCTTCAGCACCAGACAGGCGAGCAGGACGAACGCGGCGAGGAGCAGCACCGTCTTGAGGATCTGGATGAATCCGGTGCCCTTCATCCCGCCGAGGGCGGCGTAGCAGACCATGAGCGAGCCGATGAAGACGGTGCAGCCGGTGACCGCGCCGCCTCCCGGGATGCCGAGCAGCACCGCCAGCATGGCGCCGGCGCCGTTGAGCTGGACCAGCAACAGCGGCATGACGACCACCAGCACCACGACGGCGGTGCCGATGCGGGCGGGGCGTTCGCTCAGCCGCTCGGAGAGGACGTCGCCGAGGGTGAACCGCCCCCGTCCGCACAGCGGTCCGGAGAGGACCAGCATGAACAGCAGGATGGAGAGCACGGTGGACGAGGCGATGAGCACCCCGTCGAAGCCGGCCAGGGCGATGGTGCCGGTGGTGCTGAGCACGGTGGCGGCGGAGATGTAGTCACCCGCGATGGCCAGGCCGTTCTGCATCGGGCTGAGCGAGCCGGTGCCGAGGTAGAACTCGGTGGGGTCGTCATTGCCGGTGGCCGCGAGGATGCACAGCAGGAACGAGACGGCCATGAAGCCCGCGAAGAGCACGAACGCGAGCGTTCTGGGATCGAGGAAGCTCACCCCTCCCCCTCCCTCATCGTGGCGGTGGACCGGCGGTGGGCCCGGGCCAGGACGGTGAGCAGCACCGCCGTGTCCAGGCCGATCAGCATGGCGCCCACGGTGAACCCGCCGCCCGCGCCGAGGTTGACGACGCCTTCGGCGGCACAGTTCACCACCACGGCGGCCACATGACAGGCGAGCGCGGTGCAGGCCGCCCGCGCCGGCCAGGGCCACGGCCGCTGCCACGGTGTGCGCCGCGCCGGCGGAGGCGGTGCCGTGGGGCGGGGCGGCATGGTGATGGTGCGGCGCGTGGTGCGGGGCTCGACGGGCGGAACGGACGCGCGCCAGGGCTGGTCGTAGTCGGACATGTCGCGGCTCCTTGTGCGGGTTCCGCCCCATGTCACAGGGGCGGAATCGCCACGACAGCAGGTCAGCGCGGTCGCGTACAGCCCAACCGGCGGACCGTGTGACGGGTGCACATGATCGGCCGAGGGCCGTTGTGCACGCCCACATCGCCTCAAGCCGAGGGGCGCTTCTCAGGGCGTCAGCAGCCGGTGCGCGGACAGCGCGAGCGACAACTCCATGACCTCTCGGGGGTGGTCCAGCGAACGCCCGGTCAACTGCTCATAGCGACGCAGCCGGTTGAGCACGGTGTTGCGGTGGCAGAACAGCAGCTCGCCCGCGCGGCGCGCCGATCCTCCGCCCTCCAGCCAGGCGGCCAGTGTCGTCAGCAGCATCTCCCGGTCGGCGGACTCCAACGCCAGGACCGGCCCGAGCATCCGGTCGGCGAGCGCGGCGGCGAGATCCGGGCAGGACACCACCAGCGCCTCCGGATAACGCTCGTCCAGCAGCGCCGCCTCACCGGCGGCCGGGCGGGTGCGCAGTGCCGTGTCGGCGAGCCGGCGGGCCGTGTTCACCGCGGCGAGACCGGACACGGCGGGGCTGACCCCGGCCCGTGCGCCGGGCGGCACCTCCAGCTCGCGCACCAGCCGCTCCGCGCCCGCGTCGCCGAGCAGCACGATGGCGTGGGCAGTGCCCTCCGCCGCATGCCAGACCGTGCGAAGTCCCGCGCACACCGCGGCAGGATGCGGCGCCCGGGACGAGGCGTCGGCGTCCTCCAGCGCCACGACCGCGTAACGCCCCTGCTCGGGCAGGCCGAGGACCTCCTCCGCCTCGGGGAAGTCGCTCACCCGGGCGGTGCCGTCGAGCAGGGCCGCCACGATGATCCGGTAGCGGTTCTCCCGGTGCCAGGAGAGCTGCCGCTCAACCTCCTGATACGCCGTGGCGACGAGGGTGCAGTGCTCGTCGACGAAGTTCCATACGTCGGCGGCGACATGGACCAGCGACTGCGCGCCGAGCGGATCCTCCTTCGAGGCGGTCTCCAGGAGCTGCTCCCATACGACGGTGCAGCCGATGCGGTACGCGTGCAGCAGCGCGTCCAGCGGAAAGCCCTGGGCGGCGCGGTCGGTACCGATCCGCCACGCGCAGGACCTGGCCGATTCGCGCGTCTCCTTCGGGTGCACCAGCGAGCGCACATTGTTGCTGAGCGAGTCGTGGACCTCCCGCCACACCTCATGCGGGTCGAGGGAGGGCGACCGGTAGGCGGGCTCCCGCTCCTTCATCAGCGCGACGATACGGTCCGCCAGCCGGGGCACCTCCTCCATGAGCACCCGGGCGGCGCGGTGCAGCAGCGCCACGGTCTCGGCATCGGCCCGCGACCGGATCGGCGGACGGGCGGCGGGCATCCGGGGCGGCGTCCGCACCCGGTCGGCGGACAGGCGAGGGGCGGGGCGGCCCTTGGCGGGGACGGAAGCGCGGGAGCCGGTGACTGGGTGCATGAACGTTCCTCCACCTGTGACGGGCAATGCGCAGCTCGACGCGGCAGCGTGAGGCCACGGCCAGGTTAGATACCAGAGCCTGCCCCGCTATTGCACCATCGACATACCGGCGGGTCGGTGGCTTCCGCGAATTCTCCTGTGCGCTGCTCACATCCGTTCGGGCGCCGAGACCCCGAGCAGCCGCAGCCCGTTGCGCAGCACCCGCCTGCCGGCCTCCGTGAGCCACAGCCTGGCCCGGGTGCGGTCGTCCGGGTCCTCGCCTGTCCGCGGCAGGACGCGGCAGGCGTCGTAGAAGCGGTGGTAGGTGCCGGACAGCGCCTCCAGGTAGTGCGCCACCCGGTGCGGCTCGCGCAGTGTGGCGGCGGTGGCCACAACCTGCGGGAATTCGGCCAGCATGCCCAGCAGATCGGTCTCCCGCTCGTGGGTGAGCCGGGAGGGGGCGAAGTCCTCCGGTGTGCCCTTCCCGGTCCCGGCTTCCTCCGCCCTGCGCTGCACGGCGCACAGCCGGGTGTGCGCGTACTGGACGTAGTAGACGGGGTTGTCGTTCGACTGCCGGGTGAGCAGGTCGATATCGAGGTCGATCATCGCGTTCACGCTGGCCCGCGCGAGCGCGTACCGAGCGGCGTCCACGCCGACCGCCTCGACCAGATCGTCCAGGGTGAGGACCGCGCCCGCCCGCTTGCTCATCCAGACCGGCTCCCCGTCCCTGACCAGGTTGACGAGCTGACCGATCAGGATCTCCAGATGCGTGTCCGGATCGTCGCCGAAGGAGGCCGCCATGGCCCGCATCCGGCCCACATAGCCCGCGTGGTCGGCGCCGAGCATGATGACGACCCGTTCGAAGCCCCGGGACCGCTTGTTCAGGTAGTACGCGCAGTCCGCGGTGAAGTACGTCCAGGAACCGTCGCTCTTCACCAGAACCCGGTCCTTGTCGTCACCGAAGTCCGTGGTGCGCAGCCACATCGCGCCCTCGTCCTCGAAGACGTGACCGCCTTCCCGCAGGCGGGCGACAGCGGCGTCCAGGTCGCCCTGGTCATGCAGGTCCTTCTCGTTGAAGTAGACGTCGAAGCGGGTACCGAACGCGGCGAGCGACGTCTTGATCTCGTCGAACATCAGCGCCGTGCCCACCGCCCGGAAGGCGGCGAGGGCCGCGGAAGACAGCGAATATGCGGGCGGGCCGCTACTCCCTGCCGGCCGAAGCCCGCGGAAAACGCCAAGAGGTCCATACGACGATCGCGGCGGCCACCTCCGAGAAGGTGGCCGCCGCTCCCCCGTCGGCCGTGCCGACGCATGGCTCCCAGGCTTACCAGCCCTTGGTCACACGGTGAGCCGTCAGGGATCCGCAGTTCGATCCGTACGTCCAGGTGGACTGGTTCTCGATGCCCCCGGCCCAGTCCACGCACTTACCGCGCCCGTCGCCGTACACCGGGCCCGCGTACGAGGTGTACGCGCCGCCGTCCTCGGCCGACTCGTCGGCGCCCTGAACGTACAGGTAGGCGAACATCGGAACCGCCTTGCCCGTGGTGTTCCGGACGGTGACCACGCAGTTCTTGCCCTTGGCGGAGTTGTAGGTGAGGAAGACGGTGCCCTTGGAGCCGATGGGCGCCGAGTTCACCACCTTGTACCCGCTGCCGCACACCCCGTTGTAGGCGGCCGTGGTGACGGCCGATGCCTGCGGCGTCAGGGCCACGGTGCCCGCGATGGCGGTGGCGAGCACCGCGGTGGCGGCCATACGGCGAGAAAGATTCATTTGTCCCCCTTAATGATTCTTCATGGGCGTAGGCGCTGTTTGCGTCTGCCTAGGGAGACATGCTGGGGTCACGGATGGTTGTACGGCATTGCACGCCTGCTTCCGGCGGCCGTTGAACGCCCCATCCGGGCTTCCCGTATTCGACGGGACGGGCGACGCGCCCGTCCCGTCGCACCGACTCGGAGGGCCGCACCGGATGACCTCGTATCGCACCGCCGCCGTGGGCGCTCTTCTCGGGGCCCTCCCCTGTCTGTTCACGGCGCTGGCCGCTCAGCCCGCGCAGGCGCACGGGGCGCCGACGGACCCGGTGAGCCGGACGTTCGCCTGCTCCCCCGAGGGCGGGGGCGCGGCGCGGTCGGCGGCGTGCCGGGCGGCTCGGGCCGCCAATGGTCCGGAGGCGGCGGACTGGGACAACCTGCGTATCGCGGGAGTGGCGGGTCGGGACCGGGAGCGGGTCCCGGACGGGAAGCTGTGCAGCGGGGGCCTCGAGGCATACCGGGGGCTGGATCTGGCGCGCGCCGACTGGCCTTCGACGCGGCTGTCGGCCGGGGCCGATCTCACGCTCACCTACCGGTCGACGATCCCGCACACGGGGACCTTCGAGCTGTATCTCACCAAGGAGGGCTACGATCCCGCGCGGCCGCTGAAGTGGTCGGACCTGGAGGCGAAGCCGTTCGCCACGGCCAAGGACCCCGCGCTGGTCGACGACGCGTACCGCATCAAGGCCACGCTGCCCGCCGACCGGACCGGCCGTCAGCTGCTCTATACGATCTGGCGGAACACCAGCACCCCGGACACCTACTACTCCTGCTCCGATGTGGTGCTGGGCTCCCGAGCCCCCTCGTCGGATGCTCCCTCGTCGGAGGCCGCCACCCCGCCGTCCCGCACCGCCGCCCCGCCGTCCCGGGACGCCGCGGCGGCCTCCCGCGCCACCTCCGCCACGTCCGAGGAGGACGACGGCGACAGCACTCCGGTGCTGCTCGCCGGTGGTGCGTCCGTGCTGGTGCTCGGCACGGGTGTCGTCGCCACCGTACGGCGGCGACGCCCGAGCCGCTGACGGGCTGCTGTCACCGGTAGCCGTGGCGGGCCGTGACGTGGCGCGGGTAGTAGCGCTCGTCGGGCGCGGGCCGGTACTCCTTCCAGCGCGGGGTGTCACCGGTGGGCTGGTCGCCGAGGACCGTCACCCGCTGTCCCCTGCGGGGTTCCGTGTAGTCGTTGACGGCCAGGTGCTGGGTGGCGCGGTTGTCCCACATCGCGACGGCGCCGGGCTGCCAGCGGTAGCGGCAGTTGAACCGGGGCGACTCGGAGTGCTCGAAGAGGTACTGCAGCAGGGCATCGCTCTCCGGGCGGCTGAGCTGCGGGATGTGCGAGGTCCACATGCGGGTGACGTACAGGGAGCGCCTGCCGGTCTCGGGGTGGATCCGCACCACGGGGTGTTCGGCGGAGTGCTCGCCGGTCTGCGGTGTGTTGAGAACATGGACGGCGGTGAGGCCGTCGAGGAGTTCGCGCATCGGCTCGGAGAGCGTCTCGTAGACCAGGTACTGGTTGCTCCACATGGTGTCTCCGCCGGAGGCGGGACACACCTGCAGATGAAGGATGGAGGCGACCGGCGGATTGGGCTGGAAGGTCACGTCGATATGCCACTCGTCGGCCTTGGCGCCCTGGTCCGCGTCCAGGACCACGATCTCGGGATGGCCCTCGACCTTGGGCAGGAACGGATGGACCTCCAGTTCCCCCAGCCGCCGTCCCAGGGCGATATGCGCCTCCGGGGTGAGGTGTTCCTGGTCCGGGAAGAAGACCACGAGGTGCTTGAGCAGCAACTCGTGGATCTGTTCGAAGAGTTCGTCGGTGAGCTCGGTGAGATCGACACCGCGGATCTCGGCGCCGAGTGCTCCGGAGACGGGGGTCACCATCAATTCGGAAGTGGGCATGCGGTAAACCGTCCTCACATGGGTTGCGGTCGGCCGGCCGGGGCGGTCGGCACTCGGTGGGCGCGCGGATCGGGGAGGAGGCCGAGCTGCTGCAGCCGGTCCAGCGCGGTCAGCGGGCGCGGGCCGAGGCCCGACATGTTGTGGGTGACGGTGTGCAGCAGCCGGGGGTTGGCGCCGGTGTGACGAACGGCCCGACGCCCGAGGACCCGGCCGCGCCACGACAGATCGGTGACCATCCGCGCCGCGTTGCCGCTGGTCCTGGCCGCCTGGGTGAGAAGGGGAAGCTGCCGCTCGTGGTAGTCGCGCAGCGCGGCGTCCACCACCGCGGCCGACATCCGGCCCATACGCTCCAGATGGCCCGACAGTCGCTCGGCGAGGGCACCGGCGCTGGTGATGGCGGTGTTCATGCCCTGCGCTGCCATCGGGTGGACGGCGTACGCGGCCTCGCCGACGAGCGCCAGTCCGCGGCCGGACAGCCGGGGCGACAACAGCGTTCCGACGGGCAGCGTCTGACGGCTGCCGAGATGGGCGAGCAGGGACGCGGTCAGCGGCTCCAGCGCGGGCACCTGGGACAGCGCCCGGGCGGCCCAGTCGGCCAGTCCCCCACGTGCCGTGACGCCGCGCAGCTCATCGGGCCCGGCCTGGAGGTAGAGCCGCAGCCGGCCGCCCGGCAGCGGATAGAGCAGCCGCAGCCCCCGGTCGGTGACATACGCGGAGAAGTCGTCGGCCCGTGCGGCCGCGTCGGCGTCGCCGATGTCGAAGGAGACCAGCCGGTGCGGATAGTCGGCCCGTTTGGCCTCGATGCCCGCCCAGGACCGCAGCCGTGAGGAGATGCCGTCGGCGGCGACCACGAGTGGCGCCCGCTGCTCGTAGACCCTGCCGCCTTCGGTCAGCCGCAGTCCGGTGATCCGGCCGGAGTCGTCGCGCAGCGGCGCCTCCGCGCGGACGCCCCGGCGCAGTTCGACACCCGGCCCGAGGCTCTCGGCCAGGGCGGCGAGGATCGCGGTGTGGTCATGGGCCAGCAACCACTGGTCAGGGGCGGGCAGTTGGCCGTAGTCGAGGGACATCAGCGCGGTGCCTCGCGGATCGCGGACGACCAGCCGTCCGAGCCGGACCGCCCCCTGCGCGTCGAGCCGCTTCTCCACGCCCCAGGAGCGCAGCAGGCGCAGCGCACCCGGCTGGAGCACCTCTCCCTTGGCAATCGGACGGACCTTCGGCTGCTTGTCGACCACCAGGACGTCCAGTCCGAGGCCGCCGAGCGCGCGGGCCGCCGCGAGACCGCCGACGCCCGCCCCGCACACGAGCACATCGGGGGTCATTTCCGGCCTCCTTCGCCGGTGCCGGTGGTGCCGGTGCTGCCGGGGGTTGTGCCGGTTGCGCCGGTGGCTCCCGCAGCTTCCGCCGCCTCCACCGAGCGGTAGTGGGCGAGGGCCCGCAGCGCCAGGCCCGCCGCGATGCCGTCGTCGGCATAGCGGGCACAGCCGCGGACGTACTCGTTGACCGGGCCCGGGGTCCAGCCGCCGTCCGCCCGCTGCGCGTCGACGAGCCATCGGGCCGCCGCCGCGGGGGCCGGGTCGGCGGGGCTCAGCCCTGCGGCCAGCAGCCCGCGCAGTGCCCAGGCGGTCTCCTCGACGGTGCCCGGCCGGGTGCCCTCGCCCGTGCTCCACGAGCCGTCGGGGTGCCGGGTGCGCAGCAGCCAGTCCCTGGCCCGGGCCGCCGCCCGGTGGTGTTCCCCGGTGCGGCCCGCCCGGCTGAGCGCCTCCAGCGCCGCGGCGGTGCCGGGGGTGCCCCCGCGGTACCACATGGCCTCGAACGATCCGTCGGGGCGCTGCCGGCCGAGCAGCCAGCGCACCGCCTTGGCCACGCGCGGGTCGTCGGCCCCGGCCCCCGAGTCGAGCAGGGCGCCGACGACCTTGGCGGTCATCTGGGGGCAGGGCCCGAAGCCCCCGGGTTTGCTGTTCCGTACGGCCAGGCTCCAGGACCCGGCCGCGTCCTGGGTGGCGGTCAGCCACGCCAGTCCGGCGCGGACGTGGCGGTCGTCCGCGCCGCCGGGCAGCTTCAGCAGGATGGCGCTGGACTCGGCCGTCTCCAGGGCCATCGGCCAGCTGCGGGGGCTGGAGAACCCCCAGTAGCCGGCCGGGCAGCCGAGGGCGTCGAACGTCTCGGGCTGCTGGTGGCGGTGGAGCATCTCGCGGGTGCCGATCAGCTGCGGGTCGTCGGCGTAACCGGCTTCGAGCAGCGCGGCGGTGGCGAAGTTCGTCCAGGTCACATCGAGCGGCATCAGATCCCAGGAGCCGTCGGGGTTCGCCGCCGAGCGGAGCCAGCGGGCGGCGGCGCGGACCAGGCCGGGCGCCTGGCCGGAGCGGGCGAGGCCCAGGCAGATGAGTCCGGTGAGCCAGGGGTCGGTGCTGAACCCGCCGGTGGCGCCCTCGCGTTCGTACGCGTCATGGATGATCGCCAGGGCCCTCGGCCGGGCCATCCGGTCCAGGGCGCGGCCGGCCGGGCCGCGGCGGCGGTGTGCGGACTGGGCGAGCGCCTGGCTCGCGTAGATGGGCAGCCGCAGGCTCAGCAGGCGGCGGCTGAGGCCGGGGAAGAGCAGCAGTTCCAGGGGGAGTCGGCGCTGGGCTCCCTCGTGGGGCAGTCCGGCGAAGGTGTGGAACTGACGGATGAGGGCGGTCATCGCGGGTTCCGGGACGGCCCCGGAGCCGCCGAGCTCGTCGAACCGGGCCCGTGCGGCGTGTACCGCCGACGCCGCCCGGCGGGGGGCGAGCAGGTGGAGCGTCGCGGCGGCGAGCGCGGTGGTGAGGGGTTCGGTCGGCACCCCTTGCATGGCCCAGCCGCCGTCGTCCCGCTGCGTCTCGCACAGCCAGGTGACACCGCGCTCGATGGTCTCGGCCGAGCCCTCCGGATCGGCGAAGTGCAGTGCGGTGAGGGCTCCGGCGGTGTTCAGCGGGGAGGCGTGGTGCGCGCCGAAGACGAAGGCGCCGTCGTCGCGCCGGTGGGCGAGGAGTGCCTCGGTACCGGCGGTGACGGCCGTGCCGACGCTCTCGGTCAAGGCGGAAGCGGGCATGGGAGCGGACCCTTCTGCTGGTGGCGCGCGGTGGTTCAGGGGCGTGGATCGGGGAGGGTGGGCCCGCCGTCGGCCAGGGGGGCGGGGAATTCATGCCGCGACCGCATCCGGCTCTGGGTGATGACGCTGACCGTGAGGAGCGGCGTCAGCAGCGCCAGGGCGGGTGCCGCGCCGGCGCCCGCGGCCACCACCGCCGCGGCCAGCACCAGGCGTTCGGCGACGAGGACGGCGTGGGCGCGCAGCGCCAGCGCGGGGGCGAGGTGCCCCGGTGATCGCAGCAGCAGCCCGAAGGCGCCCGCGCCGCACAGCGCCGCCGCCGACAGCAGCACGAGATAGCCGGCCGTGTCCCCCGGCACCAGCCCGGTGGCGGCGCAGGCCACGGCCACGGCGGCCAGATACAGCGCGGCCGCGGTGTGGGTGGCGCGCCGGACGCCCTGGCGGACCGGCACGGTGGCGTAGCCTCCCTCGCGGTCGCCGTCGACGTCGCGGAGGGTGCCGACGAGGTTGGACGCGGTGTCATGGGCCAGGAAGACCAGGGCGAAGGGCAGCGCCCGCCACGGTGGCCACGGCTGGACGGCCATCGCGCCGAAGAGCACGGTGAGAGCGGTCAGCACGCCCCGGATGAGATTGCCCGACAGGCCACGCCCCTTGAGCACCCGGCTGTAGGCCACGATGCCCGCCATCGCGGCGGCGGCCACGGCCACGGCGCGCCAGTTGGCCCACAGGGCCAGCGCGGCCACGGCGATGGCGCATCCGATGCCCGTGGCCACGGCGGCTCGTGGGCTCAACCGGCCGGAGGGGATGGGGCGTTGGGGCTTGCTGAGCGCATCGAGGTCACGGTCGTAGTAGTCGCCGAGGTAGTGGCCGGCGATCCAGCCGAGGGTCGGCGCGGCCCAGGCCACCAGCAACTGCCCCGTGGCGGGGTGTGATCCGGCGAGGGTGGCTCCGGCGAGGCCGACGAGCCCGGGATACCACAGGGTGTACGGGCGCCAGGTCTGCAGATGGGCCAGGAGTGCGGTGCGCGGGGCCGCCACGGCGTCACCGGTCCCGGCTGACCGACAGATCGGCCACCGCCGCGAGTACGGCGGTGGCCCGGGAGCGGGGCAGCTCCGCCAGACAGGACGTGGCCCGGTCCGCCTGGGCGGTGGCCTGGTCCCGCGCGGCGTCGAGCGCGCCGGTCGTCTCCAGCAGTTCGTGCACCGTCCGCAGCGCGTCGGCGGCGGGCAGGGCGCCGCCGAGCGCCGCCGCCAGCCGGGCGCGGCCAGGGGCGCCGGCCATGGCGTGGCAGAGCAGGACGGGGAAGGTGGGGCGGGCGGCCGCGATGTCGCTGAGGGCGGACTTGCCGGTGGTACCGGGGTCGCTGGTGTACGGCAGCAGGTCGTCGTGCATCTGGAAGGCCAGCCCCAGATGTTCGGCGTAGGCGGTGAGCGCGTGCTGCTGGGCGGGGGTTCCGCCGCCCAGGATCGCCCCGCCCCGGCAGGCGGCCCGGAACAGCGCCCCGGTCTTCAGGGAGCTCATGGTGAGGTACCGGTCGAGTCCGCAGCCGAGGTCGCCGCGGAGTTCGCCCTCCATCGCCTGGCCGCGGCACAGGTCGACGCCCGCCCGGGCGAAGACCCGCACGGCGCCCAGGACCCGGCCCGGCGGCAGTCCGCCGGCCTCTTCGGCGCCGTCGGTGAGCACGCCGAACATGCCCAGCATCAGGGCGTCCCCGGTGACGATGGCGTCGGCGGTGCCGTAGCGCGCCACGATGGACGGACGGCCCCGCCGCATCGCGTCGCCGTCGATGACATCGTCGTGGACGAGGGATCCCACATGGAGGTACTCCACGCTCAGCGCGGCCGGGACGACGGCGGGTCCGCCGCCGCCCACCGCCTCGGCCGACTCCATGAGCAGCAGCGGGCGCAGCAGCTTCCCGGCCGGGAGCAGGGCGTACCGGGAGATCTGGTGGAGGCGTTCGGCTTCCGGGGGCCAGCGCCGGTCGAGCTCGCGCAGCAGGAGCTCCACGGTCGGCGCGGCCTCCGCCAGCGGGTCGGCCACATCGGTGACCGCGACGTCGGGCCGGGTCATACGGACGCCTCCCGGTACTTCCCGGCGAGCTCCGCGAACGCCTGGTTGGCGGCGGGCTCGGCGACGGTCACCCGTACCCCTTCGCCCGGTTTGCCGCAGACCACCACGCCGTGGTCCGCGCAGAACTGGGTGAAGCGCTCCACACCGGAGGTCATGGGCAGCCACAGGAAGTTGCCCTGGCTCGCGGGCACCTCCCAGCCCTGGTCGAGCAGGGTCCGGTGGAGCCGGTCGCGCTCCTCGGCGGTCTCGGCGCACTGCCGGAGCACCTGCTCCTGGGCGCCGAGCGCGGCGATGGCGGCCTCCTGCGCCACGGCGCTCACCCGGTAGAAGGGCAGCACGGAGCGGAGCGGGGCGAGCACGGGCTCATGCGCCACGAGATAGCCGACCCGCAGGCTGAGCAGCCCGTACGACTTGGAGAACGTCCGCACCACACAGACCCGTTCATCGGCGCGGTGCAGGGCGATGCCGTCGGCGACGCCGCCGCGGTCGGCGAAGTCCCGGTACGCCTCGTCGATGACGACGGTGACATGTGCGGGGAGCCGGTCGAGGAAGCGAAGGATCCGCTCCTGGTCCAGCGCGGTGCCGGTGGGGTTGTTGGGGGTGCACAGCAGGACCATGCGGGTGCGGTCGGTGACGGCGTCGGCCATCGCCTTCAGATCGTGGTCGTATCCGGTGAGCGGCACCCGGACGGTGGTGGATCCGGCGTTGGCCGCCATCATGGGGTACGCCTCCCACGAGGGCCAGGCGTGCACCGTGTCCGTATCCGGTCCGGTGAGGGTGGAGAACAGCTGCTGGAGCAGCGCGCCGGAACCCGGTCCGGCCAGCACATGTTCCGGGCGCACTCCCAGATGTCCGGCGAGGGCCTGACAGAGCCCGGTGCCGAGGGCATCCAGGGTACGGTGGGCGGTCCGCGCGGTGCGCAGGACGGCGTCCACCACTTCGGGGAGCGGGGGATGAACGGTTTCGTTGAGCGACATCTGGTGGAAGGGATTGTTCTCCGCGACCACCGGAGTCATGCGATTCCAGCCATCATGCATCGGGCACCATCCATCCATTCCAGCGGGGGATTCGGGCGGAGGGAGGAAAGTCACCGCGCCCGGGTCCCTTTGCCGGTCCGGCCGGATCGGTGGGGAGGAAACCGTCGTGGGCGGGCTGCGACCGTACGGTCAGCCAGTGCGGGTGGGGCCGTGTCCGATCGGTCAGTTCAATGAGCGGGTGCGGGCGAAATCCGTCACGATGATTTTGACGGTCTCTCGATCACGCGTCCAATTAGAGTCTTACGGGAATTGATAAACGATTTTTATCGTCCTGTAGTGATCGATCTTCGCCAGCTCACCGTACTCGCAGAGGTCTGTCGCGCCGGCTCGTACAGCGCCGCGGCGGACCGCCTCGGTTACACCCAACCCGCCATCAGCTATCACATGCGCGCGCTGGAACGTGCCGTGGGCGTGCCGCTCACGGTCAAGGCGGGGCGGGGGGTACGGCTCACGCCCGCGGGCCACAGACTCGCCGAGCGCGCCCAGGACGTGCTGGCCGGGCTGCGGGATGTGGAGAACGAGTTCGAGGCACTCGCCGCGCGCACCCGTGGCCGGGTGCGGATGTCCTCGGTGCAGAGCGTCTGTGTCGCCGTGCTGCCCGCGGCGCTGGCCAGGCTGGGCGCCTCACGTATCGAGGTGGAGGTGGAGCTGGGCCAGACCGACTCCCAAGACGCGCACCGACTGCTGGACGCGGGCGAGACCGATCTGGCCATCGTCGCCGACGATGAGACGGGAGACGCCTCGGGGACCGATGACACCCCGCTGCGCCGCGTCCCGCTGCTGGTCGACCGCCGCCATGTGCTGCTGCCGCGGGGCCATGCGCTCGCGGGGCGGCGCAGCGTCCGCCTCGCCGATCTGTCGCGGGAGCGGTGGATCCTGGAGCGGGACCGCGAGCGGCTGCTGCGGCGCTGCGCGGAGGCGGGGTTCGAGCCCCGGGTGGTGACCACGACCGATGACCAGGCGACGACCCTCGGCCTGGTGGGCGACGGGGTGGGCATCGCCCTGATGGACGGCCTCGGTCTGCTCCCCCGGCCCGATCCGCGGGTCGAGCCGCGCCCGCTGGACGACTGGCCCCGGCGCCACGTCTGCGCGCTGCTGCGGCCGGAGGCGGCGCGGGTGCCGGCGGTGGCCGCCTTGCTGGAGGCACTGCGGGCGGTGGCCATCGAGCAGTCGGGGGAGGTCGCCGAGGCGGCGACGGCCTGACGCCGGACCTATCCCGGAGCCGGCCCATCCAGACGCCCGAGCCGGCCCATCCGTACGCCGGATCTGCCTCATCCGCACACGGGAGCAGCTATCTCATCCGGCGCCGGCCAGGCTCAGGGCCCGGGCGCCGGGGGCGCAGCTCTCGCGGAGGGCGGCCAGTTCGGCGGGCGGCAGGGTCGCGGCGGCCGTGCCCCGGCGGTCGCCGTCGAGCAGGGCGCTTCCGGCCGCCAGCCACTCCGGGAGGGGTTCCACGCCGAGGTGGTGAGCCAGCCGGGTGAGCTCGCGCTCGGGCGCGTCGAGCAGGCTCTCGTACGACAGGGACATCCGGATCGCGGCGGGGAGCCGGGACAGCTGCGCCAGCCCCTCCACGATGGTGTGCGACCACAGCCGGCCGAACTCGGCGACGGGTACGGACCGTTCGTACAGCGGGCGCAGATCGGCGTCATCGTCGCTGAGCAGCGCCTCGAGACCGGCCGGAAGGTCCTCGGTGGTCTCGGCGCGCTCCGCCATCAGCTGGATCAGCCGGAACCCGGGGTGGCGGCTCATGGAGAGCGCGCAGTCGGCGCCGTCCCGGTGCAGGTGGACGAACCGGGCCTCGGGAAAAACCTCCCGCAGCCGGGGCACCGACCGCAGCGAATAACCGGAGCGCTCCACGACGGCCCGCCGGCCGAACCGCTCCCCCAGCAGGCCGAACAGCGCCCGGTAGTGATCGGCCACCGGCGCTGCGGGCCGCCGGGACAGCTCCGGCTCCAGCGCGTCGAACAGCGCGTCGGGGTCGTCGGTGAGATGAGGCAGCGTCATCATGCACAGGGCCGGAATGCCACCGCCCGCCACCGAGAACCGCCCCTTGACATGCGGATACCGGTACTCCGGCAGCGGGATGCCATCGCGGATGACGCGATTGGCGAACGACCGCGGGGTGGCGAGAATCCGCCAGAACTCCGCCCCGGTCAGCGGCGCCTCGGGAAGCGCGTCCGGCTCCAGTGCGGCGATCAGCTCGCTCACGCTGAGCAGATCCGGGTGCAGCCGCAGGACACGCGACAGAGCGGTCGAACCGCATCGTCCGGTCCCCACGACGAAGGTCAGCTGCCGTAACGTCACCCCAGGTGCCCCTTCCGTCTCGACAACTACCGCCGTTGTCTACCCATCGCCGCCATCGCGCATCCCCGGCCACTTTCGTCACGGACAGGGTCCGCCGCCACGGGTGGAGTGCGCCCGCGCTCTTGAGGTCGGCTCTGCGTGACCGTACGTTCCATCGGACGGCCACCACAGGACACGCCCCCCACACCGCGGGGTCCGACACTGGGTCCGTCACCGCACCTTCAAGACCTTGGAGGAGCCATGCCCGCACCTGTGTTCAGCCGCCGTCACGGTATGCGCGTCGCGGCCGCGGCCGCCACCGCGCTTCCGCTCGCCTCCCCGCCGCAGTACGTGGCCACGGCGGCCACCGCCGCCCCGGTCACCCCCGCCGACGGTCCGCGGCTGGCCGCCATGACCTTCAATCTGCGCTACGCCGGCGACAGCGAGCCCAACTCCTGGGGCCGGCGCCGCCCGGTCATGCGGGAGCTGCTGCGCCGGGCCCGGCCCCATCTGCTGGGCACTCAGGAGGGGCTGTACGGCCAGCTGCGCGATATCGCCCACGACCTCGGACAGCGCTACGCATGGATCGGCACCGGGCGGATGGGGGGCAGCCGCGACGAGTTCATGGCCGTCTTCTACGACACCGGACGGCTCGAGCCCGTGGAGTACGACCACTTCTGGCTGTCCGACACCCCGAATGTGATCGGCTCCAATACCTGGGGCGGGGCCGTGGTCCGGATGGTCACCTGGGTGCGGTTCCACGACCGGCGGACCGGCAAGGAGTTCTACGCCCTCAACACCCATCTGGACCACCGCAGCCAGAACGCCCGTGAGCGCGCCGCCGCACTGATCACCGAGCGGCTCGGCGGGCTGGACTCCGCACTCCGCCGCATCGTGACCGGCGACTTCAATGTGGCCGCCCATGGCAACCCGGTCTACGACGCCATGCTGAACGGCGGCACGCTGGTGGACTCGTGGGACACCGCCGAGCGGCGCGGCCCGCTGTACGGGACGTTCCACGGCTTTGGCCCGCTGGTCCCGGACGGCGACCGGATCGACTGGATCCTGACCTCACCCGGTGTGCGCACCCACCACGCCGTCATCGACACCTACTCCGCGGACGGCCAGTACCCCAGCGACCATCTGCCGGTGCGGACCGTCCTGGAGCTGTGACGCGAGACGGCCGCGCCGGACGCCGTGATCCCGTCGATCCGCTCCCCCCGGGGGGCGGATCGAGCGGTTCGCCGCGCTGTGCGCCGTCCTCGCCGCGTTCGTAAGGGGCGCTCAGCGGCTGGATGCCGCGACGGAGATCCCCCGCAGCCGCAGCAGGGCGGCCACGGCCAGCAGGGCCACACAGCCCGTGAAGATGAGCCCGGCGGACCGCAGCCCGACCGCGACCGACAGCGCCCCCACGCCGATCACCGGAATCGAGATCGCCAGATACATCAGCACGAACAGGGCCGAGGTGACCTCGGCACGACGGTCGGCCGGGCTGCGCTCCGTCACCACCCGTACGGCGGCGAGGAACGACAGCCCCTGACCCGTCCCCGCGATCACGGCGCCCAGCACCAGCAGCTCCAGTGACGCGATCGCCAGCGAGACCGCGATGGCCGCCATACCGGCCACCAGCACCGCACACCCGCCGGGCAGCGACCGCCCCGGGCCCAGCCGCCGCCCCAGCGCCTGCCCGGCGACCGAGGCGGCGAACACGGAGAACACCACGGCACCGGCCACCGCGAGATTGCTCTCCCCCTCCACCTCGCTCAGGAACGTGGGCGACACCGAGGTGAACAGGCCCAGCGTGGCGAAGCCCGCGAACCCCGCCATGGCCGCGGGCGCGAACGTCGCGCGCATCTCCTTGGGTACCCGCAGCCGCTGCGGCGTCAGCGGCGGGCGGCCCCGGGTCCGTACGGTCTCCGGGAGAGCGAGCACCACGGCGGCGGCAACCGCCACCAGCACCAGGTCCACCACGAACACCAGCCTCAGCGGCGCCGGGGCGTACTGCGCCAGCACGCCCGCCAGCAGCGGACCGACACCGAGACCGCCCAGGTTGGCCCCGGTCGCGAGGAGAGTGGCGGCACGGCGCCGGCGCTCGGGGGCCAGCTCGATCACCATCACGGTGGCGGTGCCGGTGGCCAGACCGGCGGACAGCCCCGACAGGGTGCGGCCCGTGAACAGCTCCGGCAGTCCGCCGGCGAGGAGGAAGCACACCGCGCTCAGGCCCGACAGTGCCAGCGCGGCCAGCAGAACGGGCCGTCGCCCGATGAAGTCGGACATACGTCCGAGCAGCAGCAGCGCGACGATGACCCCCGCCGCGTACACGGCGAAAATCACCGTGACCACGAACGAGGAGAAGCCGAACTCCCGCTGGTAGAGCGAGTAGAGCGGGGTGGGCAGCGTCGTACCGCACATCGTGACCACGAAGGCGTAGGCGGCCGCGAGGAACGGCCATCCCTTGTCCACATCGCTGCGGCTTTCCATATGACCCGATTCCACCACACATCACCTGTCCGTCAAACGCGGTGGCGCGCCGCCGCCTTCCTGGCGGGTTACGTGCGGTAGCGGGGCATCCCGTCATTCGGCACTGATCGCATGCGGCAGGATGGCACCTCACGCCGGAGCCGTACACATGTACGCCCGGCGCAACCCGTACAACCCAGGCACGAGCAGGTGACAACGTGATCCCACAGAACTCCAGACCGGGGGCCGCACCGACGACCGCGGACCGCACGGCCGGTTCTGACGCGCTTTCCGGCATAGCGGGCGGTGGCCGATGAACCGGGCCCTGACGTTGCACGATGTCATCGTCGTCGGGGCGGCGCTGGTCTGCGGCGCGGCCGGTGGTGTGCTGTTGCGCGTGGCGCTGCGCTGGCTGGGTGAGCGGGCCCGCTCCACCCGGTGGAGCGGCGATGACATCATCGTCGACACGCTGCGCACACTGGCGCCGTGGGCGTCGATGGCCGCCGGTGTCGCCGCCGCGGCCGCCGCGCTGCCGCTGACCCCCACGGTCGGCCATGACGTCAATCAGACGCTGAAGGCCGTGCTGATCCTGGTCAGCACGGTCACCGCGGCGCGGGTGGTGGCCGGTATGGTGCGCTCGCTTGCGCTGTCCCGCTCCGGGGTGGCGGGAACGGCCACCATCTTCGTCAACATCACGCGGATCGCGGTGCTGGCGATGGGCGTGCTGATCCTGCTGGAGACGCTGGGTGTCTCGATCGCGCCGCTGCTCACCGCCCTGGGCGTGGGTGGTCTGGCGGTCGCCCTGGCCCTGCAGGACACCCTGGCCAATCTCTTCGCGGGGGTGCACATCCTGGCCTCCAAGACGGTGCAGCCCGGCCACTACATCCGGCTCAGCAGCGGGGAGGAGGGCTATGTGGTCGACATCAACTGGCGCAACACGGCGGTGCGGCAGCTGTCGGACAACCTCGTCATCATCCCGAACGCCAAGCTGGGCAACACCATCATGACCAACTTTCACCAGCCCGAGCAGCAGATGTCGGTCATGGTCCAGGCGAGGGTCGGCTACGGAAGCGATCTGGACCATGTCGAGCGGGTGACCATCGAGGTCGCCGGGAAGGTGATGTCCGGCGTCGAGGGCGGCGTCGTCGACCACGAGACGAGCGTGCGCTTCCACACCTTCGGAGAGTCCGGCATCGACTTCTCGGTGTTTCTGCGGGCCCTGGAGTTCAGCGACCAATACCTCATCAAGCATGAGTTCATGAAGGAGCTGCACCGCCGGTTCCGCGCCGAGGGCATCGAGATCCCGCTGCCCACGCGTACGCTCGTCCTGCCCGACCAGGACCGGCTGCCGCTGCCGGACCGTTCGGCGATCTGACGCCGTCAGGGCAGCAGCCGCCGCTCGGTGGCCACCGCCACCGCTCCGGCCCGGGTCTCGACCCCCAATTTCCCGTAGATCCGACCCAGATGGGTCTTGACCGTGGCCTCGCTGATGAACAGGGCCCGGGCGATCTCCCGGTTGCCCAGGCCGCGGGCCAGCTGCCGGAGGATGTCGCGCTCCCGCTCGGACAGTCCGGGGCGCGGGCTGCGCATCCGGGCCAGCACCCGGTCGGCGACCGGGGCGGACAGCGCGGTACGGCCGGAGGCGGCGTTCCGGATCGCCGCGAACAGCTCCTCCGGCCGCTCGGCCTTGAGCAGATAACCGGTGGCCCCGGCCTCGATGGCACGGGTGATGTCGGCGTCGGTGTCGAACATGGTGAGCACCAGGACACGGGGCGCGGGCGGGTCGCCGTAGACCAGCCGCCGGGTGGCGGTCACCCCGTCCATGCCCTCCCCGAGCTGCAGATCCATCAGCACCACATCGGGCCGGAGCCGGGTGGCCAGGGCGAGGGCCTCCTCGCCGCTGCCCGCCTCGCCGACCACCTCGATGCCGTCGGTGCTGGCCAGCAGCGCCCGCAGCCCGGCCCGCACCACGGCGTGGTCGTCACAGAGCAGCAGCCGGATGGCGGGGACGGGCGGGACCGGGCTCGTGGCCGGGCCGGACGACGGGGACGGGATCGAGCTCATGCCGTGGCCTCCACGGGACGGTCGGGGACGAGGGCGGGAAGGGGCTCGACGGGGATCGCGGCCGAGACGACGGTCCCCTCGCCCGGTGCGGACTCAACGGTGAGCGTGCCGCCCAGCTGCCGTACGCGGACCCGCATCGCCGGCAGCCCGTGTCCGCGCGACCGGTCGGCTCCGGGGGCGGGGACGGTGTCGGTGTCGAAGCCGCGGCCGTCATCGGCGATGTCCAGACAGATCTGGTCGCCCATACAGGTCAGGGTGAGCGCGGCCCGGCTCGCCCCGGCGTGCTCGCGCACATTGGCCAGCGCGCCCTGGGCGATGCGCAGCAGCGCCGCCTCGACCCGCTCGGGCAGCGGCCCGAGGGGTCCGTCGAGGCGGAAGTCCACCGTCTGCCCCGCGCCGCTCTCCCGCTCGGCGAGCGCGCCGAGCGCCTGGGCCAGGGAGCGCTCGGCGAGGTCGGCCGGGGCCAGGTCCTGGACGAACCGGCGGGCCTCGGCGAGGCTGCGGGAGGCGATCTCCGCCGCGTCGCGCATATGGCCTCGGGCCGCCTCCGGGTCCGTCTCCCAGGTGCGGTCGGCGGCCTGCAGCAGCATCCGCTGGCTGGACAGGCCCTGGGCGAGGGTGTCATGGATCTCCGAGGACAGCCGCTGGCGCTCGGTCAGGATTCCCGCCCGCCGCTCGGTCGCGGCCAGATCGCGGCGGGTGCGGACCAGATCGTCGATCAGCACCCGCTGCCGCGCCGACTGGCGCCGCAGATGGATGAGGACGGCGGCGGCCACGGCGGCGATGGCGGGCGGCGCGATCAGCGCGTTGGGGTCGAAGCCGTCGTGCATGAACCGCAGTTTCGAGGCGACGACGAGCGCGGTGAGCACGGCGGCCAAGGGCACCGCGAACCGGGTGGGCAGAGTGTGCAGACCGGTGAAGAACAGCGGCATGGCGCACCATGCGGCGCTCGGCGCGAGGACCAGCAGCGCGACCCAGGCGGCCAGCACCGCTGTCAGCCAGACCAGATAGCGGCCGGAGGGCCGGCCGCCGGGGCTCGGCGCGGGCGCCGGCCACCGGCCGGGCAGATAGAGCGCGCCGAAGGCCACGAAGAGGGCGACGACCCGGCCGTCCGGCGCGGTGCCGGTGTCCCGGATCAGATAGCGGACCAGCGAGGAGCCCAGCAGCAGGAAGAACGCGATATGCAGGACCGCCGTCAGCCACCGCTCATCCGGATCGTCCACCCCGTCGGTCCCCGACCGCCCGGACCATGCCGACCACATGGCCGACCACGGCGCCCACCCTGACCGCCCGACCGCCCTGACCGCCGACCGCACCCCGGCCCCTCCCTGCTCTCCCGGTTTCACTCCGGACCTCTCCGGATTCGCTCCGGACCTTTTCGGTTCGCTCCGGACCACTCCGTCTCTTCTGGGTTCACTCCCTCAGCCAGTCCTAACGCGCCGGACCGGACGCCGCATCATCCGATCGGTTGATAAGGCGATCACCCGGACCGGCTCCGGACCGGGACCGCTCCGCTGATCCCCGCCGCCGCCACGGCGCCGAGGCTGGTACCGGCAACAGCGACGCGGGAACGCATGGTCCGCCGCGTCCGTACGACGACCACGGGAGAGTCCACATGCCCGCCAAGAAACTCACCGTCAACCGCTCCGCCCTCGGTCACCGGGTCTCCTACGCGCTGCGCCACCCGCAGCGCGTACCGCGCCATCTGGTCCGCGCCACCCGGGACGCCTGGCTGCGCTACCGCTACCCGGATCACGTCGCGTACTACCGCGCGGTGATGCGGTCCGACACCCGCACCAGCCCGGAAGCGGCGGTCGGCAGCCACAGCCATGAGCGGTGGCTGGCGCTGGGCGCGATGCAGTTCGACTATCTCCTCGGCCACGGTCTGCGGCCGGAACACCGGATGCTGGAGATCGGCTGCGGCAATCTGCGGGCGGGCTGGCGGTTCATCAGCCATCTGGAGCCGGGCCACTACTACGGCGTCGACATCTCGCCCGAGATCCTCGCGGCCGCACAGGACACGCTGGTGCGCGAGGGGCTGCAGGACCGCCGTCCCACTCTCACCCCGGTGCGCGATCTGACGCTGCGTTTCCTGCCCGACGCCCACTTCGACGTGGTGCACGCGCACAGTGTCTTCTCGCACTCCCCACTGCCCGTCATCGAGGAGTGCCTGGCCCATGTCGGCCGCGTCATGGCGCCCGGCGGCTGGTTCGACTTCACCTTCGACCGCACCGAGGGCGTCGAACACCAGGTGCTGCGGGAGGACTTCTACTACCGCACCGAGACGCTCGTCGCGCTGGCGGAGAAACACGGTCTGGCGGCGCGGTTCATGGCGGACTGGGAGGAGCTGCCACACGGCCAGTCGAAGATCCGCGTCACCCACCGCGAGGGCGCGCAGACGTCCTGACCCGCCGTTCCTCAGCTGGTGCTCCCGCCGCGGTGGCCGACTATTCGGTGACGCAATACCTGAGGCATATGTGGACGTTCAATCGGGCCTTGAGGTTCCACAGGGATCCTGTGACACACTTCATATCGCAACGCAGAGGACAAAGTTGCCGCTACGGAGTGCCGTAGACTTTTAGTACGTACTGTTGCGTGGTGGATAGACGAATACATGGAGCACCAAGAGGTCACTCATGCAGCCCTTCGTACTGAAGCACGCAATCCCTGCCGAGCGGTCGTCGGGCAGTGTTCCCTACGCCTATAACGCCGCCCTGCAGTTGAATGTCCTCTCCGACGGCCGTCCGGCCATCGCCGACCGGGCGGTGCTGCTGGCCACCGGTACGACCACGTCCACAGCTGGTTCGAAGACGCACTTCGACGACTGACCTGCGCATACGTCGATGACGGTACTCATCCTGACCTGTCGCCAGGATGTCACGGCCGACTTGGTGGTGGCAGAGCTGCGCGAACAAGGCGTCCCTCTGGTGCGTTTCGATCCGGCCGACCTTCCGGATCAGGCCGGGCTGTCGGTCGAATTCGATCGCGGTGACTTCACGGGATATCTGTCGACCGAGGGACGCCTCGTCAGCGTCCACGGTGTGCGGTCCGTCTGGGTGCGCAGGCCGGGGCGGCCCGCGGCCCACGCGGCGAATCCATCGGAGTGGCTGACGGCCGAGTGCGGACAGGCGCTCTACGGGATGCTCTACGCGACAACCGCCCGCTGGATGAACCATCCGGCGGCCGCCGAACCGGCCCGGCACAAACCGTTCCAGTTGCGGGTCGCCCAGCACAGCGGTTTCGCCGTGCCCTCGACTCTGGTCACCACCTATCCGCGCGCGGCGCGCGATTTCGCCGTCCAGTGCGCGGACATCGTGGTGAAATCCGCGTCCGGTCCGCCGACCGCCGATCCGCCGGTCGCACTGCCTACTACCCGTATCGGACCGGACACGGATTTCTCCGATGTCGCGGCCGGGGCGACCCTTCTTCAGCGGTACATTCCCAAAGCGGCCGACATCCGGCTGTTCTGCGTCGGCAGCGAGTTATTCGCCGCACGCAAGACCGCTGCCTCGGGGCAGGTGGACGGGCGCTATGGATGTCATGGACACCACTGGGAAGCCGTGGATGTGCCCGCCAGAATCATGCGCGCCGTTCATGAGTACATGGCTCTCACCGGTCTCGCCTACGGGGCCTTCGACTTCGCCGAGGACGCCGATGGTCTTTGGTGGTTCCTGGAGTGCAACCAGGGCGGCCAATTCGGCTTTGTCGAGCTGGAGACCGGTCAGCCCATCGCGGCCGCCGTCGCGTCCTGGCTGGCGGCACCCGGAGCCGCCCACCGGTGACGACCGGGCCGGAGCACCGCGCCCTCCGGGGGCGGCGCGGATGATCAGCGGGCCGGCGTGTGACGGCGGTCCCGTCCCCGTTCGCACCGGCCCGGGGCGCCCGCGAGCACCCCCGCGCACAGAGCGTGGCGGCCGGCTACGCAGAGGGTCGGCGCTGCGCCGGACCGGCCCGTCGGTCGTATGCTGAAGCGAGAGTCTGCGCTACCCAGGGTTTCCCGCCCCTCCCTCAGCGCGGGAGGTTCCGATGACCGTCGCCGACAGCATCCGCCGTCCGACGGACGCGTCCCGCTATGTGCCGATCGCCGAGCACGGTCTGATCGGCGATCTGCGCACCGCCGCGCTCGTCGATACCCGCGGCACCATCGACTGGTACTGCCCGGCCCGGTTCGACGCGCCCAGTGTGTTCGCGTCGATCCTGGACGCCGACCGCGGCGGTTCGTTCCGGCTCACACCGGAGGTGCCCGCCCGGACGAAGCAGTTCTACTTCCCCGACACCAACATCCTCATCACCCGCTTCTTCGCGGACGACGGGGTCGCCGAGGTCCAGGACTTCATGCCGATCGTGGACGACTCACGCGAGGCGGACCGGCACCGGGTGATCCGCCGGGTGCTGTGCGTGCGCGGATCGCTGCCCTTCACCGCGCGGGTGGCGCCCCGGTTCGACTACGCCCGGCAGTCGCATACGGTGCGCGCCGAGGAGGGGCTCACGATCTTCGAGTCCCCGGAGCTGTCGCTGGCGCTGACGTCCAGCGTCACCGTGGAGACCGACGGGGCCGATGTGGTCTCCACGTTCAAGCTGGTCGAGGGCGAGGCCGCGGTCTTCGCGCTCGACCGGATCGGCGGCACGGTGCAGCCGCGGCACTGCCCGCAGGCGGAGGCGGAGGAACTGTTCGACGCCACCGTGCGCTACTGGCGCCGCTGGCTCTCCCAGTCCCGCTACCGCGGGCGGTGGCGGGAGATGGTGCACCGCTCGGCGCTCACCCTCAAGCTGCTCACCTACGCGCCGACCGGCGCCATCGTGGCGGCCCCGACGACCAGCCTGCCCGAGCAGATCGGCGGCGAGCGCAACTGGGACTACCGCTATGTGTGGGTCCGCGATGCCGCGTTCTGCATCTACGCGCTGCTCAGGCTCGGCTTCACCCAGGAGGCCGAGGCGTTCGTGCGGTTCCTGTCCGAGGACATCAGCTTCGAGGACGGCCCCGGCGGTCCGATGCAGATCATGTACGGCATCGACGGCCGCAGCGAGATCCCCGAGCAGATGCTCCCCCATCTGGAGGGCCATCAGGGCTCCTCCCCGGTCCGGATCGGCAACGCGGCGGTCCACCAGCTCCAGCTGGACATCTACGGAGCGCTGGTGGACTCCCTCTATCTCTACGACAAATGGGGGCAGCCGCTGGCCAGCGACCACTGGGACACCGTCAGCGACACGGTCGGCTGGGTCTGCGACAACTGGGACCGGCCCGATATGAGCGTCTGGGAGACCCGCGCCGGTCCGCAGTACTTCCTGTACTCGCAGCTGATGTGCTGGGTCGCGATCGAGCGGGCGATGCGCATCGCCCGCCACCGCGGCCTGCCCGCGGACATGGCCCGCTGGTCGAAGGCGCGCGACGACATCTACCGCCGGATCATGCGCTGCGGCTGGTCGCCGCGGCGGCGCGCCTTCGTACAGCGCGAGGGCGAGGAGGTGCTCGACGCCTCGGTGCTGATGATGCCGCTGTCCAAGTTCATCTCCCCCACCGACCCCAAATGGCTGTCCACGCTGGACGCGCTGGGCGAGGAGCTGGTGTCCGATTCGCTGGTCTACCGCTACGACCCGACGGTCAGCCCGGACGGGCTGCGCGGTGCGGAGGGCACCTTCTCGATCTGCTCGTTCTGGTACGTCGAGGCGCTGTCCCGGGCCGGACGGGTGGACGATGCGCGGCTGGCCTTCGAGAAGATGCTCACCTACGCCAACCATGTCGGGCTGTACGCGGAGGAGATCGGCCGCACCGGTGAGCAGATCGGCAACTTCCCGCAGGCGTTCACCCATCTCGCGCTCATCAGTGCCGCGTTCAACCTGGACCGGGCCCTGGGTTGATCACGCGGGCACGGAGGACCGCTGGATAGAGTGGTCGGCCATGGGGAACGGGGAGGGGCCGGCCGCCGTGCCGGAACACGGCGTCCAGGGCAGCACACAGACCACATGGCAGGCGCCGAGCGCGATCGAGCGGGAGCTGTACGAGGCGAAGGCCCGCGGCGACTGGTCGGCGTACTTCGATGTGCTGGCGCGCACCGAACTCTTCGTCGCCGATGCGTACTCCCGCCTTCAGGCACGCCCGGGGACGGTGCTGTTCACGCCGTACTGGTATCCCCAGGTGCAGGCCAACTGCCTGCCCCTCTTCACCGAGGGCATGCTCCCCGCGCCTCATCCGGAGACCGTCTATCTCTCCTACTCCCTGGGGTGGTTCGCCACGGAGTGGGAGCCCGGCGATCCGCCGTGGATCGTGGTCAACCCCGGCAGTCCGTGTGAGACGTTCTTCCCGACTTCCCCGGCGCACCGCGCGCTGTGGAGCGGCCACGCCGAGCACGCCGCCGACGGCGAAGGCCGCGCACACGCCCCCATGAAGCTGCGCGGGCTGTGGGTGGGCGGGCCGACCCAAGGCCCGGTGGCCCATGGACTGGCCTGCGGGGCGCTGCTGTTCGTCAAGAACGGCGAGCTGTGGAACGCGATGGCCTACCACGGCGGCGGATACACCCGTGAGCGGAGCCGGCTCAAGGAGTGGTGGGGCATCACCGGCCGGGAGGAGTGGCAGCGCATCCAGGAGCTGCTGCTGGGCGCCGAAATGATCAGCGGCGTCTGGGAGTTCGCACTCGGGGTGCGCCGCACCCTGGCCCTGGACTTCGCCGGCCCGGTCGGGGTGGACCACTGGCGGACGGTGGCCGAGCGGGTGCTGCGGCGCACCGCCGCCGAGCCCGGCGAGGTCCGGATCACCCCCGACGGGGTCACCAAGGCGGAGCCCCGGGACAGCGCGGAGGTGGAGGCGCAGGTGGCGGGCGTGCAGCGGCTCATCGGCCGGATCGCCCGCTATGAGGCCCGGTTCCGTGCGGACGGCCTGCTCGCCGAGGGAAAGTTCGTCCGCACGGTGGAGGCGTGGGACTACGGGCGGGCCTCGGGGATGGCCCGCTGGGGGCTCGCCGCACGTTTCTGCTCCCTCGAGGAGGCCGAGCGCGCGGTGCTGCGCGCGGGACGGTCGGCGCAGGCCAACTACCGCTCCTGGGAGGAGTTCTCCGCCGCGTACATCCTCGGGCGGTGTCTCCACTTCGACGACGAGGAGTTCGGTGAGTGGTACGAGGACATGCTCACCGCGCATCGCATCCTCACCACCGATCCGGAGAGCCCCTGGCTCACCCTTCCCTGGAAGTGATCCGGGCGCGGCCGGGCGTCAGACCGCGCGTCACCGGCCGCCGACGCGGTCCTCGGCCAGCACCCGGGCCATGGTGCGCTCGGCCAGGGCGGTGATGGTGACGAACGGGTTGACGCCGATGGAGCCCGGGATGAGGGATCCGTCGGTCACATAGAGCCCGTCGTAGCCGGTCACCCGGCCGTACGCGTCGGTGGCCCGGCCCAGGACACAGCCGCCCAGCGGGTGGTAGCAGAAGTCGTCGGCGAAGGCCCGGGTGTCGCCGAAGAGGTCATGGCGGTAGATGGTGGCGTTGGCGGAGTTGACGCGGTCGAAGAGTGCCTTGGCGGCGGCGGCCGAGGGCGCGCTCTGGTCGCGGGTCCAGTTGAGCACGGTGGTGTCCTTGGCCGCGTCATAGGTGAAGGCGGCGCGCTCGGGGTTCCGGGTGATGGCGAGGTAGAGGCTGACCCAGGTCTCGAGGCCGGCGGGCAGCGGGGCGATCTCGGCGAAGACCGGGTTGGCCGTGTTGGACCAGTCGTCGATCGCCATCACCGGGACGGTGGACTGGTGGGCGCCGGTCGGGTGCCACACATGGTTGGCGCGGCCGAGCATGACATTGCCGTTGCCGCCCCAGCCCCTGCCGACCTCCGCGCTCAGCTCGGGCAGGGCGCCGGTCTCGCGGGCGCGCAGCAGGAGTTCGGTGGTGCCGAGGCTGCCCGCGCCGAGGAACAGCGAACCGCAGGTGATCTCGTCGGTGGAGACGACGGTGCCGGTGACGTCGATGCGCTCCACGGTGAGGACATAGGTGCCGTCGGGCGTCCGTCGCAGGGCCCGGGCGCGGCTGAGGGTGTGCAGGGTGACCTGGCCGGTGCCGAGCGCGGCCGCGAGATAGGTCTTGTCGAGGCTGCGCTTGCCGAAGTTGTTGCCGTAGATGACCTCCTGGGCGAGCGCGGACTTGGTCGCCGTTCCGTCGGCCTCGCGCCGCATGTAGTCGAAGTCGTAGACATTGGGCATGAGGACGGTCTTCAGGCCCGCCTTGGCGGCCTGGGCGCGGGCGACGCGGGCGTAGGTGTACCACTCCGTGGCCTCGAACCACGCGGAGGGCACGGTGGTGGCGCCGAGCATGCGGTTGGCCAGCGGGAAGTAGGTGTCGTACATCGGGTCCGCGGCCACCTGCGGCAGCATCTGCTGGAAGTACGAGCGCGGCGGGGTGACCGCGATACCGCCGTTGACCAGCGAGCCGCCGCCGACCCCGCGGCCCACGTAGACGGAGATGCCGGGGAAGCGGACGCGGTCCAGGACGCCGGGGTAGGGGATGATGTCCTTGTTGATGACATCGAGCCACAGAAAGGTGGACAGGGGCGCCTCGGTTCTGCTCTTGAACCACATGGAGCGCTGATCGGGGGCGGTCATCGAGCAGTGGACCCGGCCGTCGGGGCCCGGGGTGTCCCATAACCGCCCCATCTCCAGGACGAGGGTTCTGATGCCCGCCTCGCCGAGCCGGAGCGCGGCCACGGCCGCGCCGTAGCCCGAGCCGACGACGACGGCGGGGAAGTGTTCGGCGCTCTCGGCGGCGGTCGCCGGGGCGAGGCCGATGCGGGTGAGTCCGAGGGCCGCCGCGCTCTGCAGGGCGGCCAGACCAAGAATGTGACGACGCGTCAGATTTGCTGTCATGGCGGCATGATGGGCGGTTTCGCCAGAGGTCGCCATGGCGTGGCGCAAGGTCCTTTTCGGCGGTCCGGGTGAGCCCCGGCCCCGCACGGGGTGGCCGGGGTCGGACCCCGCCGCATTGTTTCTGCCGGTGTCAACGCCACGGCCCCGCGCGGGATGGCTGGGCCGGGCGCCGGCGGGCGCCTGGCTCAGCGCGACGGCGCCGGGACAACCAGGGCGCGGCCATCGGGGAAGCGGCCCAGGCCCTTGACGTACGCGGCATTGCTCACCTGCACGATCAGCTCCCGCATCCCGCTCAGCGGCGTCAGGTCCACCGTCGGCCCCTGCCCCGGGCGCCAGGACAGGAACAGCCGCCGCAGCCCCGGAAACGCGTCCCGCAGCGGGGCAAGATCCTCGGCCTCCACCGCGCCCGCGAGGGAGAGGTGGGAGATGCCCGGCATCGGCACGGCCTCGCGCATCCGGGCGACGCTCTCCCCGGTGAGGCTGAGGGACTCCACCTGCGGCAGGGAGAGGATCTCGGAGCGGTCGCCCGCCGAGAGCCGTACCGAGTCGAAGAGCGAGATGTGCCGGAGGGTGGGCCATCGCCCGATGCCCCGCATACCGGAGGTGGCATACGTCGCCGGACCGACGTAGAGCGCGGTGAGCGGCGCGTCCACGGGCAGATCACCGAGCGCGCCGCAGGGCAGCGGAAGATCGAGCGCCAGCGTCTCCAGGGCCGTCAGCGAGCCGAGGGCCTCCATGCCCTCGCGTGCGGTGGGGGCGTACAGCGCGAGGAGGGTGATAGGGAGGCCGGCGAGCCGCTCGACGCTTCTGACCTCCGGGCAGTGCCCGATCATCAACTCCGTGAGCCGCGGGAAGGCGTGCAGAAAGGCCAGGTCGTTCAAGAGGGGGTTGTTGAAGACGCTGAGGCGCTTGAGGACGTCCGGCACCAGCTCGGTGGCGAAGTCCCCGGTCCTGATCGGACCGGTGCACTGGATCGTGGCGCGGCCGCCCATCCGGTACAGCTCATGGAGCTGTTCGCGGGAGCTGGCCATGAAGAGGGAGTTCTCCGGCAGGCAGGAAAGGATCTCCTCGGCGAACGGCCGGCAGTCGAAAGTGTCCCACGCCTCGATGAACTGCCCGTGGACCGCGGGCGAGGAATGGTGGCGGAACCGCTTGAGCCGGCCGAGGGCGGGCTCACCGCCGATCCGGCAGGCCGTCGCCACCACGGCCGCCACCTCCTCGTCCCCGAGCCCCTCCGGCCCCTTGGGCAGCAAATCCAGCACCACGGAGCCCGCAGCCGCCAGGGTGTGTCCGTCCTCGATGGTGCGCGGCGGGATCAGCGAGGCCATCCGTTCCTCCACATCCCGCCTGATCTCGGGGTCCAGTTCGGTGGCGTGCTCCAGGCACGCGGCCGCCAGCAGATGGAGGCGGTGGCGGTGCTTGCGCACGTCGTCGCCGCGTTTTATGAGCTTGCGCAGGAGCTGACCGCATTGCTTCTTGCCCCCGTGGGCGGCAGCCATGCGGATGACGTCCTCCCACTGGTTGTCGTGTGCGTTGCGCACCATGGTGTTGAAGTACCGGGTCTCCTGAAGCGCCTTGGCACCCAGGTAGTCCTGGAAGGTGCGGTGGATGAAGGCGACCGAGTCCTCGGTCGGCGCGTGCAGCAGCCCGCTGCGCAGCAGCAGGTACCGGAAGATCTCCTCCGGCCCGCCCTGCTCCTGGGCCTCCCGGATGGAGGGGAGCGTCTCGGCGAGGACCCCCTCGACCACATCGTCCTGTTCGGCCTCAGACTGCTTCTGCAGGGTGAACCAGGCGGCGATGCGGGAGAGCAGCCGGAGCTGAGCCTCCTTGGACAGATGGATGCCCTCGGGGGCGTCGATGCTGCGGTGCGCGTCCCGCCGCACGAGCAGCAGCTCGAGCGCCGATTCGTAGAGGCCCTTGCGGTCCCGTGGCAGGCGTGCCTGCTCGTCCCGGTGCAGGGCGCAGATCAGCGCGCACATCAGGGGGTTCTCGGCCAGCCGCGCGATGCTCTGGTTGACGGCCACGGTCTCGGTGAGGGCCGTCTGCAGCACCTCGAGCCGGGTGCGCTCCGGCTCGCCGGCGGACTCGGCACGTGCCGCGCGATGCCAGTGCCTGATGAACGCGGCGATGTCGTCGCGCCCCATGGGCTGCAGGCACAGCTCGGCGAACCCTTCGCGGCGCAGCCAGCCGTCCTGGACGGCGGAGGGGCGCACGGTCACCAGGCAGCGGACGTCGGGATAGGCCGCCAGGAGTTCGCGCAGCCACTCCCGGGTGCGCTCCCGGTGATGCTGGGTCACCTCGTCGACCCCGTCGATCAGCAGCAGAGCGCGCCCGGACTCCAGGGTGCGGACCGCCCAGCCGTCCGGCTGGGCGTCGGCAAGGACGCTGCCCACCGCGGAGAGGAAACCCGAGGGGCTGGGCAGCGCCTCGCGCCGGGTGAGCGTGCGCAGTTGGAGGACGAAGGGGACGCAGTCGTTGTACTCGTCGAGCTCGGCCGGGAAGGCGCGGCGGGCGGCGGTGGTGGCGAGCCACTGCAGCAGGGTGGTCTTACCGGATCCGGCGTGGCCGCGCAGCAGGACCCGGCGCTGCCCTTGGAGGAGCATTTCCACCCGGCGCGGAGCCACCGAGGTCGGCCGGGGGTGGTGGTAGCCGCCGAGGCCATGGGCGGGGCCCTCCGGCGCGGGGCCCTCGGGGGCCGTGGCCTCCAGGCTCAGATAGGCGGCGTCCAAGGGCCAGCTGTCGCCTTCCTGATGGCGCAGCCTGAGACCGAGGATCCGGAGCATGCCGTGCTTGTCGACGACGTGCTCGCTGTAGCGGTACTCGAAGCTGGCGTCCCGCACCGGCTGCGGTGCCCGCTCCAGCAGGATGCCGAGCTGCCGGGACTGTTCCTGGAGCTGCTGGATGGCCTCGACCAGGGTGCGGGCGATGAAGGTGGAGCGCTGGGTGAAGAAGTTGAGGATCTGCAGACAGCTGAGGTCCAGCAGGCTGTTGTAGAGATGGGTTCCGTCGGCGCTGAGTTCCCGGGTGGCCTGCGGAGCCCGCTTCTTGAGGGTGTGGGCGAGGGTGCGGTACCCCAGGCGTACGGCCTGAACGTCGCCCATGCCGATGTGGCCCAGGGCCAGCAGGGTCACCGTCAGCGCGTCCGTGACGGCCCGGCGCTCGTCCTCGGGCACGGCGGGTTCGCGGGGGTTGGCGGTGGCCGCGCGCTCGACCAGCTCCTCGACCAGTTTGCGGACATCGTCCTCGGTCAGCGTCCGCTGCTCCCCCTGCCAGGCCACCAGGCTGGAGATGCGCACCGGATCGTGGACCAGCTCGGCCCCCGGGGCCGGCTGGGCGAACAGTCTGCGGATCAGCGGACCGGCCGCCGCCGCGGCCGCACGTATCCCGATGCCGATGGCTCCTGGCTCCATCCCCCACCGATCCCAGCGTTCGAAGCGGCGTTCCGGCTCCATGTATAGCACCACCCGGTGCGATCACAGGGCCACTCTCCGTATCCCCGGCGGCCATGGATGACATGGACCGGGTGCCATCCCGTACGCCATCCACGAGAACTCGATCACACCCCGGGCGTCCTGCGTGGAACGCGGCAGTAGTGTTCGCCGACAAGCGTGTGTTGTAGGTACCGGGCAGGTAGAAGGGATCGGGCATGTTCCGCAAGGTGCTGGTCGCCAATCGTGGAGAGATCGCCATTCGCGCCTTCCGCGCCGGCTATGAGCTGGGCGCGAGAACCGTAGCCGTGTTCCCGCATGAGGACCGCAACTCGCTGCATCGGCTCAAGGCCGATGAGGCGTATGAGATCGGTGAACCGGGCCATCCGGTGCGGGCCTATCTCTCCGTCGAGGAGATCGTCCGCGCGGCGCGCAGCGCGGGCGCGGACGCCGTGTATCCCGGATATGGCTTTCTGTCCGAGAACCCCGATCTCGCACGTGCGTGCGAGGAGGCGGGGATCACGTTCGTGGGGCCCAGCGCGCAGATCCTGGAGCTCACCGGGAACAAGGCGCGCGCGGTGGCCGCGGCCCGGGCGGCCGGGGTGCCGGTGCTCGGCTCCTCCGAGCCGTCGACCGATGTGGACGAGCTGGTCCGGGCCGCGGACGAGCTCGGCTTCCCGGTGTTCGTCAAGGCCGTCGCCGGTGGTGGCGGGCGCGGTATGCGCAGGGTCGAGAACCGGGAGACGCTGCGTGAGTCCATCGAGGCGGCGGCGCGGGAAGCCGAGTCCGCCTTCGGCGATCCCACGGTCTTCCTGGAGAAGGCGGTGGTGGAGCCCCGCCATATCGAGGTGCAGATCCTCGCCGACGGGCAGGGCGACGTCATCCATCTGTTCGAGCGCGACTGCTCGGTGCAGCGGCGCCATCAGAAGGTGATCGAGTTGGCGCCGGCGCCCAACCTCGATCCGGAGCTGCGGGCGCGGATCTGCGAGGACGCGGTGAAGTTCGCCCGGCAGATCGGCTATCGCAACGCCGGCACGGTGGAGTTCCTGCTCGACCGCGAGGGCCGCCATGTGTTCATCGAGATGAATCCGCGGATCCAGGTCGAGCACACGGTGACCGAGGAGATCACCGATGTCGATCTGGTCCAGTCGCAGCTGCGGATCGCCGCCGGTCAGACGCTGGCCGACCTCGGCCTCGCCCAGGACACCGTGTATGTGCGAGGTGCGGCGCTGCAGTGCCGCATCACCACCGAGGACCCGGCCAACGGCTTCCGCCCGGACACCGGGATGATCAGCGCGTACCGCTCACCGGGCGGCTCGGGCATCCGGCTGGACGGTGGCACCACCCACTCCGGCGCGGAGATCAGCGCCCACTTCGACTCGATGCTGGTCAAACTGACCTGCCGGGGGCGGGACTTCGCGACCGCGGTCGGCCGCGCCCGGCGCGCGGTGGCCGAGTTCCGCATCCGCGGCGTATCCACGAACATCCCCTTCCTCCAGGCGGTACTGGACGATCCGGACTTCCGGGCCGGGCAGGTCACCACGTCGTTCATCGAGCAGCGGCCGCATCTGCTGACCGCGCGTCACTCCGCCGACCGCGGTACCAAGCTGCTCACCTATCTCGCCGATGTCACGGTGAACAAGCCCCACGGCGAGCGGCCCCATCTGATCAACGCGACCGCCAAGCTGCCCCCGGTGCCGGACACCGAGCCGCCCGCCGGCTCCAAGCAGCGGCTCACCGAGCTGGGCCCGGAGGGTTTCGCGCGATGGCTGCGCGAGTCGCCCACCATCGGTGTCACCGACACCACCTTCCGGGACGCGCATCAATCGCTGCTGGCCACCCGGGTCCGCACCAGGGACCTGCTGGCCGTGGCCCCGGTGGTGGCGCGGAGCGTGCCGCAGCTGCTGTCGCTGGAGTGCTGGGGCGGGGCCACCTACGACGTGGCGCTGCGCTTCCTCGCCGAGGACCCGTGGGAGCGGCTGGCCAAGCTGCGCGAGGCGGTGCCCAACATCTGTCTGCAGATGCTGCTGCGCGGCCGTAACACCGTGGGCTACACGCCGTATCCGACCGAGGTGACCACCGCCTTCGTACAGGAGGCCACGGCCACCGGGATCGACATCTTCCGGATCTTCGACGCGCTGAACGACATCGGGCAGATGCGGCCCGCGATCGACGCGGTACGGGAGACGGGCTCGGCCATCGCCGAGGTGGCGCTCTGCTACACCTCCGACCTGTCCGATCCCTCGGAGCAGCTCTACACCCTCGACTACTATCTGCGGCTCGCCGAGCAGATCGTGGACGCGGGCGCGCATGTGCTGGCCATCAAGGACATGGCGGGGCTGTTGCGCGCCCCGGCCGCGGCCACGCTGGTCTCCGCGCTGCGCAGGGAGTTCGACCTGCCGGTGCACATCCACACCCATGACACCGCGGGCGGTCAGCTCGCCACCTATCTCGCGGCCGTCCAGGCCGGTGCGGACGCGGTGGACGGCGCGGTGGCCTCCATGGCCGGGACCACCTCCCAGCCGTCGCTGTCGGCGATCGTGGCCGCCACCGACCACTCCGACCGGCCGACCGGGCTCGACCTCGAGGCGATCGGCGGCCTGGAGCCGTACTGGGAGGCCGTGCGCAAGATCTACGCACCGTTCGAGGCGGGCCTCGCCTCGCCCACCGGGCGGGTGTACCACCATGAGATCCCCGGCGGTCAGCTGTCCAATCTGCGCACCCAGGCCATCGCGCTCGGCCTCGGCGACCGCTTCGAGGAGATCGAGGCGATGTACACCGCCGCGGACCGGATGCTGGGCCATCTGGTGAAGGTCACCCCGTCGTCGAAGGTGGTGGGCGATCTCGCGCTGCACCTGGTGGGGGCGGGGGTGTCGCCGGAGGACTTCGAGGCGGATCCGGGCCGGTACGACATCCCGGACTCGGTCATCGGGTTCCTCCGCGGCGAGCTGGGCAATCCGCCGGGCGGCTGGCCCGAGCCGTTCCGCAGCAAGGCGCTGGAGGGCCGCGCCGCCGCCAAGCCGACGGCCGCGGAGCTGTCCACGGAGGACCGGGAGCAGCTGGAGAAGGATCCGCGGGCGACGCTGAACCGGCTGCTGTTCCCCGGTCCGACCAAGGAGTTCGAGGCGCACCGGCAGGCCCACGGCGACACCAGCGTGCTGGACAGCAAGGACTTCTTCTACGGGCTGCGCCCGCGGCAGGAGTACACGGTGGACCTCGAGCCCGGGGTCCGGCTGCTGATCGAGCTGGAGGCCATCGGCGACGCCGACGAGCGCGGTATGCGCACGGTGATGGCCTCGCTGAACGGGCAGTTGCGCCCGGTCCAGGTGCGGGACAACTCGGCGGCCTCCGACGTACCGGCCACCGAGAAGGCCGACCGGAGCAACCCCGGCCATGTGGCGGCGCCCTTCGCGGGTGTGGTGACGCTGGCGGTGGCCGAGGGCGATCAGGTGGAGGTCGGTGCCACCGTGGCGACGATCGAGGCGATGAAGATGGAGGCAACCATCGCGGCCCCGAAGAGCGGGACGGTGTCGCGCATCGCCATCAGCGCGATCCAGCAGGTGGAAGGCGGCGATCTGCTGGTCGCCCTCGGCTGAGCCGACAGCGGCGGCGAGCCGCCGCCACCGGTCCCCGGCCCTCGGGTCAGGGGTGCTCGGTGGCGGCGGCTTCGTATGCCCGCAGAAACGTGTCCACCGCGGACCGGGCGACCGTGCGCGTCTCGGCCGCGGAGACCTTGCGGGTGCCCAGCCGGGACCGCGCTTCCATGGGACCGGTGAGCAGCGCGAGCAACTGCTCCGCGGCCTGCGCCGGATCGCCCGGCCGCAGCCGCCCGGCCAGCGACAGCCGGGCCAGCCGGTCCGCCAGCGCCTCAGCGAGCCGGATGGCCGTACGCCCCTGGACGATCTCGATCAGGTCGGGGAAGTCGGCCGCCTGGGCGTACGTGAGCCGCCGCAGGGCGCGGGACCGCTGACCGCAGCACACCTGGAGCATCCGGTACGCCATGTCCTCCAGGGCGGCGCGCAGATCGTCCCCGGGCTCGCGCAACCGCTCGACGACGGCGAGGTTCTCCGCCATCACGGCGTCGGCCGCGGCCTCCATGGCGTGGCGGAACAGGGTCTCCTTGTCGGTGAGGTGGTTGTACACCGTGGGCTTGGCGACACCCGCCTCATTCGCGATGTCCTGGACACACGCCTGGCCGTAGCCCCGGCGGGCGAAGACGGTGAAGGCGGCGTCAAGGATCGCCTGCCGCTTGTCGATACGCCCTCGCGGGACCTTCCGCCCGGACGAGGCTGTCACTGCCGTCATCAGCGCATCGTATCTCACAACCGGCCGTACTGAACTCGTCGGTTCAGATTTCCCAACCCTCTTGTCCATTGACGCGATGGGACATTAATTTGAACCGGCCAGTTCATCTACGAGGGGAACCCCCCATGCTGCTCAACGTGTTGCGGTTCAGCTTCAAGGACGGCACAACCGAGGACGACAAGGCCAGGGTTCTGGCGGCGATGCGCCGTACGGGCGCGCTGGAGCCGGTCGCGTTCTCCACCGCCGGCCAGTTCCTCGGCGACTCGGCCGAGGGCTTCACCCATGCCTACTGCGCGGCGGTGGCCGATCTGGCGGCACTGGACCGGTATCTCCACGACCCGTTGCATATCGCGGGCGACGACGAGATCCTTCCGCATCTCGCGAAGCTCTCGGCGTTCCAGCTGTCGGACGACATGGACCCGGCGCTCGGCGAACAGGTCATGGGGATGCATCTGAGGAAGGTGGCGATGTACCCGCAGTGGGGTCAGGCGCTCGACGCGATATCCGACCTCGGGGGCCCGTCCGGGAGCTCTTCCACCGGCTGACCCCCGGGTGGCCGCGCCGCCGCACGGCCCGGCAGCCTGGTGGCCAGCAGCGCACCGGCCGCGGCCACGGCCGCGAGGACCGTCAGCGCCGGCCCCATCGCCGAGAGGAAGGCATCGGCCGCCCAGCCCGGCCCGTCGCCGGGCGGCCGTCCGGTGGTGCCGCCCGACCCGGCCACGCTCATCAGCGTGGTCGAGGCCGCGACCCCCAGTGCGGGGCCGATGTTCATGGCGGTCTGCTGGAGCCCGCCCGCCACCCCGGCGGTGTCCACGGACGCGTCGCGCACCACGACGGTGGTCGCGGTGACCATCACGGTGGCGAAACCCGCGCCCAGCACGAGAAAGCATCCGCCGATCGCCTCGGGGCCCGAGCTCCGGCCGAGACGGGACATCAGCAGCACACCGGCCGCCACCAGAACCATCCCCGCAACCGTCGTCCGGCGGGATCCCTGACGGCGCATCAGCAGCGCCGCCACCGGTGCGCCCAGCACCATCATCACCGCCAGCGGGAGCGCCCTCAGCCCGCTGGCGAGCGGATCCAGCGCGAGCACCTCCTGCAGATAGTAGGTGCCGAGGAAAAGCGCCCCGAACAGTGCGGCCGACGCGGACACCAGCACGCCGAGCGCCGGGCCGACGGTGGCCGATCGCAGCAGACCCGGCGGTACCAGCGGATGCTCCGTGCGGCGCTCATGCCCCGCGAAGGCGCCTCCGGCCACCACGGCGGCCGTCGGCCCGAGCGCGGTCGCCGCCGTCCAGCCGGTTCCGGGGACGCCGACGAGCGTGTGCACCAGCCCGGCCAGCGCCACCGCGAGCAGAGCGGCGCCGGGCAGATCGAGCCGCGGCCGGGCGATCTCACGAGGCGGCACCGGGGCCCGGACGGCGAGCGCCGTCAGGCCCATGGCCAGGGCGGGCGCGACGTTGAGGAAGAACACCGCCCGCCACCCCAGATGGGTGGTCAGCGCCCCGCCGACCAGCGGACCTGCCGCGGCCGCCAACCCGATGGCGCCGGTCCGCACCGCGAGGGGCCTGCCGAGCCGGTCGGGCGGATACACGGCGCGCAGCATCCCGAGGGTGGCGGGTTGCAGCAGCGCCCCGAAGACCCCCTGGGCGACCCGCAGCCCGATCACCCAGCCGATGCCGCCCGCGAGCCCGATGCCCGCCGAGGCGGCGCCGAAGCCCAGCATCCCGATGGCGAAGACGCGCCGATGGCCGTAGCGGTCACCGAGGCGGCCCGCGAACACCAGCAGACTCGCCACGGCGATCAGATATCCGGTACTGGTCCACTGGACCTGGGCGAACGTGGCATGGAGATCCCGCTGCAGCCGTGGCTGGGCGACGGTCAGCACGGTACCGTCGAGGGCGACGATCACGGCCCCGGTGACGCTGCCGACGAGGGTGAGGCGTCGTGCACGCGGGGCACTCATCGGGCCTCCGGGCCGAGGTGTGCGTCGAGCGCGGCACGCAGCAGCGGCTCGGCGTCATCCACTCCCACCGCGAGCTGAAGGCTGCCCCAGCCCCACAGTTGGGCGATGCCGTGCAGATTCGCCCACAGCGCGCCCGCGACGATCCGCGGCTCCGCGCCGGAGTCCTGCCGCACCCTGGCCACCAGGTCGACGAGGGTGGCGAACAGCGGGAGGCTCGTCTCCCGCAGGCCAAGCTGGTTGCTCTCCAGAAGATCGTGGCGGAACATCAGCTCGAACATGCCGCGGTTGGTCAGCGCGAAGTCGAGACAGCTCCGCGCCAGAGCCGTCAGCTGCCCGCGCGGATCGCCCTCATGAGCGGCGGTCGCCTCACCGGCCTGGTCGGCCAGGCTCTCGAAGCCGCGTCGCGCGATGGCGGACAGCAGGGCCAGATGCGTCGGGAAGTAGCGCCGCGGCGCCCCGTGGGACACCCCGGCCCGACGGGCGATCTCCCGCAGCGAAAGCGCCTGCGCCCCCTCCGCCTCCACCAGCTCCACTCCGACGTCCACCAATCGGGACCGGAGACCCGAGTTCTGCTCACGCTCAGCCATAGACACTGTCTACCAGAGTGGAGTAGACAGTGTCTACGCGTTCAGAATGACGAATGAATGACCACGATCAGAGACCAGCGAACCTGTGAAGCACCCAAAAAGGGGCATGCATGTTCATCTACGTGAATTCCATTCTGAGGTAAAGAACCGCCCGTGAGCCTTGACGGTCCATTTGGTCCGGTCCAATGTGCGTGGTGCGCCATGAGCACGCCACTCCTTTACCGGATCAGGAAGGAAGTCAACGACCATGGCAGAACCCCTCGTTCCCCGCTCGTTAAGCCGCCGCCGGGTCCTCGGCTCGATGGCCGCGGCCGCCGTCGGAACACCGATCGCCCTCGGGCAACTGACCTCGGGGGCCACCCCGGCCTCCGCCGCCTCCCGGGTCGCGGCCGCGCAGTTGCTCTGGCATCCGAACCCGTCCAGCGCCGGGCTCAAGGCGTTCGAGGGCATCGAGGCCGACCGGGGCAACGCGCACCCCGACCGGGACTATGTCGTCGTCGAGGGCGGTGACCACTACCGCTTCAACATCTGGAAGGACGACCGGGACACCACAGGTGGCGGCGACCGCCAGCGCACCGAGTCCAAGGGCATGGTGCAGGACGGCACCACCCTGAAGATGCGCGACGGTGAGACATGGACCATCAGCTACGAGATGTTCATGCCCACCTCGCTGCACGGCACCAGCAAGTTCACGCATATCTTCCAGACCAAGACCCCGGCGGACAACGGCGGTCCGTACATCACCCTGGACCTGGGCCGCAGCGGCAGCACGGAAACGCTGCGGGCCCGCGCGTACGCCAACTCCGGCTCACCGGACATCGCCTCGACCAATCTGTCGCCGCTGCGCAACAAGTGGATCACCATCGAGTGGACGCTCACCATCGGCTCGAAGGGCAAGGCGGCCTTCGTGGCCCGCAACGGCACCGGGTCCGGCGCCCCGGTCGCGGTCCGGGGCAGCATGTCCAATGTGAAGATGCCGGACCAGGACGACTACCAGCGGCCCAAGTGGGGCATCTACCGCTCGGTCGAGAGCGCCTCGTCGGACATCCTCGACACCTATCTGCTGTTCCGGAACTTCCAGGCGTCCAAGGCTTAGCCGGCGGCCGCTCCCGCGGCGAAGCACCCCCGCGGCGGTGACAGGGGGCCGGCGGCACCCCGGCCCCGTGTCACCGGCCGTCGGACGCGTCAGATACGTCAGATACGTCGGACGCGCCGGACACCGGCAGATGCCGCGCCACGGAGGCGTTGAGCCGCTCCAGGAACTCCGTCAGCCGGGCGAGATCCTCGTCCGGCCAGTCCGCGATGGCCTCGCCCAGCAGCCGTGTCCGCCGGTCGGCCGCCAGCGCGACATGGCGGCGCCCCGGCGTCGGTCAGCTCCACCCTCCGTATCCGCCGGTCCACGGTGTCCCGTACCCGGGTCACCAGTCCTGCCGCCGTCAGCCGGTCGACGACGCGCACGGCGCGGGCCCGGTCGGACAGCAGCAGGGCGGCGATGTCGGACCCGGCGGCGCCCGGCGGGGAGCTGGCCTCGACGAAGCACACCACCCGGTAGCCGGTCGGGGTGACATCCGCGGGCAGCCCGCCCAGGAAGCGCTCCCGTACCAGCGGTCCGTACAGCCCGGACCGGGAGTGGCGCGGCTCCCGCAGCACCGCGTCCAGCCCGCGCAGCTCTTCGTCCCGATCGTTCACAGGGAACAGCGTGCTGCGCCGCCACCGCCTCTGGCAACGGACATCAGCCATCGTCCACCGAGATGGTTGTCCGGGTTCGCCGTCCGGTCGTCCGACCGTAGCCCGCCGTGCCGCGGTGTTCACGGCGCCACGGTGTCGGGCGACGGCGGGCGCATGGGAGCTTCGCCCCATGACGACGACACCGAAGACCACGAGCACCACATCGACGGAGTCGGGGGTGAGCCGCCGGGGAAGACTCCGGTCCATGTGACGGAGGCGGCTCCGTGGTCGGCGGTGCGCGACCGGGTGAACCCCTACGGCTTCGCCGCGTTCTCCGTCGACCCCGGCACCGAACCGGGCGGCCCCACCACGATGTCGGTGACCTATTACGCGGTCACCGGGCTCCACGGCCGCATCGAACCCGTGGACACCTTCACGCTCCGGCGGACCCGCGGCGACGGTGAGCGGCGCCGATGAGGGCATGAGGTGATCCGTATCGGGAACGCGGGAGGGCATGCAGACGCTGAACCGATGGGAACGGGCGATAGAGCGCTGGGAGGAATCGCTGCTGGCCAAGGTGGTCCGCAGCGAGCCCGTCGAACTCCTCGGCGCACTCAAACGTGAATGCGACAGCCACGCCGTGGTGTGCGGACCGACCCGGGTGGTCGTGCCCAACGTCTATGACATCGAGCTCGCCGACGCGGTCCATGAGGAGCTCACCCGGCGTGGCTGTCAGGTGGGACAGGAGCTGACGGACCAGCTGGTGCGTCATGCGGAGGACAAGGGCTATGAGTGGGCCGGCCCGCTCACTGTGCATGTGTCCCGGTCCGGCCGGGTGCCCAACGGCAGGTACCGGGTGGCGGGCCGGCCCATGGCCCATATCCGCGCGGACACGTTCGCCGACGCGCCGGCCTAGTACGTCAGCGGGGCAGCCCGCCCGGGTCGGTGGCCCAGGTGGTGTCGGGCCGGTCGGCCAGGTCGAAGGAGAGCGAACCGCCCTGGCGCAGGAACGAGCCGTCGAGCCATGAGGTGGTGTGCGGCCTGCCGTTCACCCGGACCGCGTGCACATAGAGGTGGCTGTCGGACGCGTCCGGGGCGCCGATGGTCAGGGCGCCCCGCTGCCCCGCCGGGGCGATCACCGCACGGGGGAAGAGCGGTCCGGTGAGCAGGGCCTCGGCACGCCCCGGGGCCTGGGGATAGATGCCGAGCGCCGCGAACACGTACCACGCGGACATGGTGCCCAGGTCGTCATTGCCGGGCAGCCCCTTCGGCCCGGTTCCGTACACGGTGGCGACGATCTGGCGCACCGTCTCCTGGGTCTTCCAGGGCTGCCCGAGCGCGTTGTAGAGCCAGGGGGCGTGGATGCCCGGCTCGTTGGTGGGATCGTAGCGGAGCGGATCGCCGCCGCGGACCGACCAGGAGCCGTCGGTCTTGTGGAAGAAGCCGTCCAGCCGGGCCGCCGCGCGCTCGCGTCCGCCCATGGCCTCGGCGAGGCCCTGTACGTCCTGCGGCACCATCCAGGTGTAGGTGGCCGCGCTGCCCTGGGCGAATCCCCGGTCGGACGCCGGGTCGAAGGGGGTCACCCAGGAGCCGTCCCGGTTTCTGGCCTGGATGTAGCCCGCCGTGCCGGTGGCCTCGGGGTTGAACACATGGCGCCAGTAGCCGCCGCGCGCGCCGAGTTCATCGGCCTCCCTCTCCCGGCCGAGCAGCCGGGCCCAGCGGGCGAGCGCGTCGTCGGCGACGGAGTCCTCCAGGGTCTCCGCGGCACCGCCCCAGCAGTGGCAGGCGTCCTGCGCCGCGTACCCCGAGTCCAGGTACTGGGCGAGGTTCGGGCGCTGGCCCTCGCACTGTCCCGGGCAGCCCTTGTCGGAGAGCCCGTCGGGGTGGGGGACGGTGGCCTGGCGGTAGAGGGATTCGAAGGCGCCCTTGGCGTCGAAGTTCCGTACCCCCATGGCGTAGAAGGTGGCCAGCGTGGCGGCGGAGGGGTCGCCCGTCATCACATGGGTGGCGCCGCTGATGTGCACCCAGCGGTCCCACACCCCGCCGTTCTGCCGGGCGAAGTTGAACAGCGACTGGGCGAAGTCCCCGGCGACCCGGGGCTGGAGCAGGGCGAGCAGCTGCACCTGGGCGCGGTACTGGTCCCAGCCGGAGAAGTTGCTGTACTGCGCCGTCTGCCCACGCTCGACGCGGTGCGGTGTGCCGTCCATGCCCGGGTAGCGGCCGTCAATGTCACTGATCAGGTTGGGCTGCTGCAGCGCGTGGTAGAGGGCGGTGTAGAACGCGGTGCGGCGCGGCTCGCTGCCGCCGCTGATCCGGACGGCGCGCAGCCGGCGGTCCCAGGCGGCCCGTCCGGCCGCCGCCACATCGGCGACGCTCGCCCGGGGCGCTATCTCGGCGCGAAGGTTGGCCTCGGCGCCCGCGAGGGAGACATACGAGATGCCGAGCCGCATCCGGACATCGTTGTCCCGCGTGGTGTCGAAGCCGACGTATCCGCCGGAGCCGAGCCCGGCCCGGTCGGCGCCGGTGAGATAGCCCTCGCCGCCGTCGGCGGTGGTGGCGCCGGGTGAGAGCCGGTCGTTCTCCCAGGTGCCCACGGTGGAGAAGGCGCGGTCGAACGAGGCGCTGAAGTAGAGGCGGTAGTAGGTGGTGCGGTTGTTCTCACCGCCGTTGGCGCGCCGTCCGCAGAACGCGCCGGTCAGCACCCAGCCGGTGACCTTGCGCCGCTGGGCGTCGATCTCGATATGCGCGTTCTCGCTGCCGTTGAGGGAGTTGGAGGTGCGGAACAGCAGACGGGCCGGGGCGTCCTGGGGGAAGGAGAAGTCGGCGACACCGGCCCGCTCACTCACCGCGAGATCGGCGGCCGCGCCCGAGTCGAGGCCCACCCGGTAGCGACCGGGCTCGGCCCTCTCCCGGTCGTGCGAGAAGCCGGCGGCGTACTTCTGGTCCTTGGTATCGGCGGTGGGCGAGCTGTCGACGTCGCCCACGAACGGCATGATCGGCACATCGCCCGCGGCTCCGGGGTGGCAGCCCGCGCCGTTGACATGGGTGAGGCTGAAGCCCCGGACCCGGGTGGTGTCGTAGGAATAGCCGTTGGCCGCCGCGGTGTTGGTCTGGTCGCCCGCGGTGCTGGTCGGCGACCAGGCGATCATGCCGAACGGCAGATTGGCGCCGGGGTAGGTGTTGCCGCCGCCCGCCGAGCCGATCAGCGGGTCCACGTAGTCGACGGGGTGACGTACCTCGTCGGCCCGTGGCGCCGCGCTCGCCGCGGGGGCCTCGACGAGCGGGGCGAGCAGCGCGCCGATCGCCACCGCCACTCCCCCGCCGGCCAGCGCCGGTCGGCGCCCGAGTCTCTTTCGCCGCGCTCTGTGCGTCTCCATCGGGGATCACGCCCTTCCGTGTGTCGATGTGAACCTAGTACTGCAACGGTGTTTGCCGTGACTGCTGACCAGCTCGGTCGTTGGTCCGGTTATGGGTGGGGACCTTGCTGATGTCAGGTTGTGGGCCGGGGAACTGAGTGCGGTGCACGAGCGGTTCGTGCACCGGTTCAGCCGGGAGGAGCCGCGTCAGTCGGCGCTGGCCTATATGCGGGGACTCATCGCTCCGCTGGAGCGGAAGAACGGCTGGACACTCGCGGAAGAAGCCGGACACACGGGGCCCGACCGCATCCACCGTTTACTGAACCGGATCGAGTGGGATGCCGATGAGGTCCTGGGCGACGTGCGTGACTACGTCGTCGAGCACCTCGGAGACCGGGATGCCGTTCTGATCGTCGATGACACAGGCTTCCTCAAGAAGGGCATCCGCTCGGCCGGGGTGCAAAGGCAGTACTCCGGCACTGCCGGGCGCACCGAGAACAGCCAGATCGGTGTGTTCCTCGCGTACGCCACCGACCGCGGACGCACGCTGATCGACCGCCGCTTGTATCTGCCGACGTCATGGACAGACGACCGGGAAAGGTGCCG
>NZ_JBIADZ010000017.1:0-229555 GCF_042868035.1 Streptomyces sp. NPDC007875
TGTTAGCGCCGACCAAAGGGGCTGGGGCCCTATTGGAACCCCCCCGGGTGGGGCTGCGGCCCCTTTGGTGGGGGGGGGGGGGGGCCCCCGTTTTGGGGGGGGGGGGGGGGGGGGGGGGGGGGGGGGGGGGGCCGCCCCCGGGGGGGGGGGGCGGCCCCCCCCGCCCCGATTCCGGACATCGGGTCAGATTTCCGGTCAGGCGTCGCTCGGCGGGCGGCCCGGGAAGCGCGGCCCCCGGGTGAGGGTGTAGCCGCCCACCCCGGCGAGCGCCGCCAGCGCCGCGCCGATCACGGTCCACACCCACCGGTCCGACCACCAGCCGGAGCCCCAGTCGTCCTCCGGTTCGGCGACCGCGTGCGGGATGTCCCCGTCCTTGCCGTCCGCGGAGTCCGAGGACGTGTCGCCCGACGGCTCGGAGCCCGTGCCCGGGGCCGTTCCGGCCCGCAGCACCGGATTGAGCGGGGTCACGTCCCCGCCGTCGGCGTGCGCCCCGCCCGCGTCCGGTACGGACGCCTCGACCTCGGCGTCGATCGGCAGCCCGAGGTCCTCGGCGGGCAGATCGACGACGGTGAGCCGCACGTAATAGGCGCCCTGCAGAGGGTCGTTGGCCCAGCGCTCGGACCAGGACCGCACATGGCGCAGGGTGCAGCTCACGGTGACCGACCCGTCCTGCTGGGCCGCCCTGCGCGCCGGGGTGCCCGAGGCGCACGCCTGGTGGCGGCGCAGACCGTCGTAGACATCGAGCTGCCAGGTGGCGCTGCCGTGCCGGCTCGAACCGTCGGGCAGCTTCAGCTCCGCCTCGACCTTGGGGATCTGCCCGGCGACGGCCGGGAACACCCAGTACAGATAGTCACCGGTGGAGGCGGCCGCGGTGGCCTTCTGGCCGGGCGTGAGCTCGGTGGCGGTACGGAAGTTCGTGCCCGCCTCGGTGGGGGCGCCGTCCTTGCCGTCCGCGGCGGCCGGGGCGGCGGCGGTCAGCCACGCGGCGGCACACAGGGTGAGCGCGGCGCCCACGGTACGCAGGGCTCGCATCAGTTGGTCCTCCAGACGGTGACACGCCAGCGGGCCAGCCAGCCCCACAGCAACCCCGCGAGCAGCCCGCCCACGGTGAGCACGCCCAGCAGCATCCAGCCGCGGCCCAGGCCGAAGGCGGCCACATCGGCGGGCGGATCGTCGTTGCCGACCACATCGACGGCGAGCTCCACCGGAAGGCCCGGGGCGCGCTTGACGGAAGCGGGCGCGGAGAAGGACTGGCTCAGCTCCAGGCACACCGTCCGCGCGGTCTCGTCCTCGTCGTCGTCCACATCGGCGACCGGATAGCGCAGCCCGCTGGAGATGACGTCCGTACGGCCGCTGCCCGCCTCGCTGCCGCGCACCAGCTCCCGGCCGCCCGGGGTCATCGCCCGCAGCAGAACGCCGTAGTCCGGGTCGACCGCGCGGTCCACGGCCACGCTCGCCGAGGCCCGCAGCTCCTGACCGGGCGCCACTCGCATCCGGTACCAGCGGTGTTCGCCGAAGCTCTCCCGGTCGCTGTAGAGGCCGGAGCCCAGGTACGGGGCCTTCGCGCACTGTGCGGCGCCCCGCACCGGCGTGGGCGTCTGCACGGGGGTGTCGGCGGAGCGCCGGACCAGCTGCTTGATACGGCTGGAGAGCTGGTCCCGGTGCTGGATCGCCGTATAGGTGCCACCGGTGGCCTCGGCGATGCAGCTGAGCTGCTCGCGGACCTTGCGGTCCAGCGTCAGCCCGAGCGTGTCGACGACCAGGTGGGTTCCCTGGGCGGCCAGTTCACGGGCCACATCACACGGGTCGGGCTGACCGCAGGAGTCCTCGCCGTCCGTGATCAGCACGATCCGGCGGGTGCCGTCGCCGCTGGAGAGGTCCTTGGACGCGCCGCGCAGCGCGAGCCCGATGGGCGTCCAGCCGGTGGGGCGCAGCGTGGCGACGGCCGCCTTGGCCTCGGTGCGGTCCACCTGGCCCACCGGGTAGAGCTGCTCGCTGTCCCGGCAGCCGGCCACGCGGTCCTTGCCCGGGTAATTGGCGCCGAGGGTGCGGATGCCCAGCCGCACCTCCTCCGGAGTGGCGTCCAGCACCTCGTTGAACGCCTGTTTCGCTGCCGCCATCCGGGTGTCGCCGTCGACGTCGCGGGCCCGCATGGAGCCGCTGACGTCGAGCACCAGTTCGACCTTCGGGGAATTGGGAGCCGGTTCGCCGGCCATGGCGGGGGGAGGGGATATCAGGCCGCAGGCGAGGGCCGCGAGCAGCCCCAACGCGCCTGTCGCCAGACGTTTCTTTATGATCACCGGCGCATCTTATGGAGCTTCATCTGGCTGATCCAAAAGCCCGGTCGCCGCGGCCGGGGGCATACCGCGCCGGGTGTACGGCAGGTGTCCGGGTACTCCCCCGGGAGGGGACGAGAATCCGTCTGGTGTCAGCTCCGGCGTTTGCATCCTCCTCTTAGGGTTGCGGGTATGGATCTCCGAAAGACCCGGCTGCGGGGCCGGCGCCTGGCCGCCGCCGTGGCCGCCGCGGCCGTCCTCGCGGGCGCGGGCACCTGGGCGGCAGCCGCCTCCGACGACCGGCCGGCCGTGCACCGCCAGGACCGCGTGCTGGACATGCCGGGGGCGCGCATCGACACCTCGTACTTCACCTCGGGCACCGGCCGCAGGCCCGCGGTTCTGCTCGCCCACGGCTTCGGCGGCAGCAAGGACGACGTACGCGACCGGGCCGAGGAGCTGGCCCGCGACGGATACGCCGTGCTCACCTGGTCGGCGCGTGGATTCGGCAGATCCACGGGGAAGATCGGGCTGAACGACCCGGACCATGAGGTGGCCGATGCCCGGCGGCTGGTCGACTGGCTGGCGAAACGCCCCGAAGTGCGGCTCGACGGCCAGGGCGACCCCCGGGTGGGCGTCGCCGGCGCCTCCTACGGCGGGGCCATCTCCCTGCTCGCCGCCGGATACGACCGCCGGGTGGACGCCATCGCGCCCGAGATCACCTACTGGAACCTCGCCGACGCGCTCTTCCCGAACGGTGTCTACAAAAAGCTCTGGGCCGGGCTGTTCTTCACCACCGGCTCGGCCGACCTCACCCAGGCCCAGGGCGGTCAGAAGGACGCGAACGGCGGGGGAGGAGCGGGCGGCGGAATGGGCCAGTCGGGCCCGGGAGGCGCGAACGGCGGGGCGGGCCAGGGAGTCCGGGCAGACCCGGGAGACGCGAACGGCACAGACGAGAGCGGTGGTAAGGCCCCGGGAGGCCGGGGCTGTGGTCGCTTCGAGAAGCGGCTGTGCGAGATGTACGAGCGGGTCGCGGTCGCCGGAAAGCCCGACGCCGCCGCCCGCCGGCTGCTCGAGGCCCGCAGCCCGTCCGCCGTCGCCGGCCGGATCAAGGTCCCCACGCTGATCCTCCAGGGACAGGTCGACTCCCTCTTCCCCCTCGGCCAGGCCGATGAGATGGCGAAGTCGATCCGGGCCACCGGGGCGCCGGTCGCCGTCGACTGGACGGCCGGAGGACATGACGGCGGCGACCGCGAGACCTCGCGAGTGGCGGCGCGCACCCACGCCTGGTTCGACCGCTACCTCAAGGGCGACAAGGGCACCGACACCGGACCCGCCTTCCGGATCAGCCGCACCGGCGGCATCGACACCACCAACGGCGCGGTCCAGCTGCGCGGCGCCACCGGCGACCGCTACCCGGGCCTGGGCGAGGGCACCCGGAAGGTGGCACTGCCCGGACGCGAGCAGTCGTTCGCCAACCCGCCCGGGGCGGGGCCGCCCTCCATCTCCACGGTGCCGGGCGTGGCCGGGCTGTCCCGGGCGTCCTCGCTCGGCGTCGGCCTCTCCCTCGACGTCCCGGGCCAGTTCGCGCGGTTCGACTCGGCGCGGCTGGACCGGCCCCTGCGCATCACCGGATCGCCCGAGGTGAAGGTGCGGGTCAAGGCCGACACGGACGACGCCGTCCTGTTCGCCAAGGTCTACGACGTGGGGCCGGACGGACAGCAGGTGCTGCCCGAGCAACTGGTCACGCCGCTGCGCGTCACCGGCGCGAAGCAGGGCCGTACCATCACCGTCCGGCTGCCCGCCGTCGACCACGAGCTCATCGCGGGCCATCGGCTGCGGCTCGTCCTCGCCTCCACCGATCTCGGCTACGCCTCCCCGACCGAGCCCGCCACCTACACGGTCGGGCTCGTGGACGGCGGCCTGACGGTTCCCACCGCGCCCGCGGTGCACACCCAGCCCGCCCCGCTGCCCGCCTGGGTGTGGGGGCTGCCGCTCGCCGCGGCCGTGGTGGCGCTCGCTCTGGTGCTGACCGGCAGGCGGCGTACGGCCACTCCCGCGCCGGATCCCGAACTGGCCGAGGTGCCCCTGCAGATCACCGGTCTCAGCAAGCGCTACGCCAAGTCCGCCGACCGCTACGCGGTACGCGAGCTGTCCTTCCGCGTCGAGAAGGGGCAGGTGCTCGGACTCCTCGGGCCCAATGGCGCTGGCAAGACCACCACCTTGCGCATGCTGATGGGGCTCATCGCCCCCGACGAGGGCGAGATCCGTGTCTTCGGCCAGGCCATCAGGCCCGGCGCGCCCGTGCTCTCCCGCGTCGGCGCCTTCGTCGAGGGGGCGGGCTTCCTGCCGCATCTGACCGGCAGCGCCAACCTGGAGCTGTACTGGCGGGCCACCGGCCGTCCCGCCGCCGACGCCCATATCGAGGAGGCCCTGGAGATCGCGGGCCTGGGCAGCGCGCTGGAGCGTGCGGTGCGCACCTACTCCCAGGGCATGCGGCAGCGGCTCGCCATCGCCCAGGCCATGCTGGGCCTGCCCGATCTGCTGATCCTCGACGAACCGACCAACGGCCTCGACCCGCCGCAGATCCGCGAGATGCGCGAGGTGATGATCCGGTACGCCGCCGAGGGGCGCACGGTGATCGTTTCCAGCCATCTCCTGGCGGAGGTCGAGCAGTCCTGCACCCATCTGGTCGTCATGGACCGCGGCCGGCTCATCCAGGCGGGCCCGGTCGGCGACATCACCGGCAACGGCGGCAGTGTGCTGGTGGGCCACGACGGCGAGCTGAGCGAGGCCCACGTCGACAAGGTGAACGCGCTGCCCGGTATCGCCTCCGCCGCCCGCACCGCCGACGGACTGCTCGTCCAGCTCGACGGGACCACCCCGGCGCGGCTGCTCGCCGAGCTGGTGCGGCTGGAGATCCCGGTGACCAGCTTCGGGCCCAACCGGCGCCTGGAAGACGCCTTCTTGACGCTGATTGCAGGAGGATCCGCGTGAGCTCCCTGTCCCAGGTCGCGCCCGGCTACCGGGCCCATCACACCCTGCCGCTGCGGGTCGAGGCCGTACGGCAGCTGCGCCGCCGCCGGACCCTGGTCATGGCGCTGGTGCTGGCGCTGCTGCCGTTCGTCCTGGTCGCCGCGTTCGCCATCGGCGGCACCCCCGAGGGGCGGGAGGACCGGGTCACCCTGATGGCCACGGCCACCGCCTCCGGCGCCAACCTCGCCGCCACCGCGCTGTTCGTCTCGGCCGCCTTTTTGCTGGTGGTGCCGGTGGCGCTGTTCTGCGGTGACACCGTGGCCTCCGAGGCCAGCTGGTCCTCGCTGCGCTATCTGCTGGCCGCGCCCGTGCCCCGGGCCCGGCTGCTTTGGAGCAAGCTGGCGGTGGCCCTCGCGTTCAGCGCGGCCGCCATGGTGCTGCTGCCGCTCGTCGCGCTCGCGGTGGGCACCGTCGCATACGGCTGGGGGCCGCTGCAGATGCCCACGGGCGGTGAACTGCCGATCGGGGACGCCCTCGTCCGGCTCGCCCTCGTGGTGCTGTACATCTTCCTGTCCCAGCTGGTCACGGCCGCCCTCGCGTTCTGGCTCTCGACCGTCACCGACGCACCGCTTGGCGCGGTGGGCGGTGCGGTGGGGCTCACCATCGTGGGCAATGTGCTGGACGCGGTGACGGCGCTCGGCTCCTGGCGCGACTTCCTGCCCGCGCACTGGCAGTTCGCGTGGGCGGACGCACTCCAGCCCCATTTGGAATGGGGCGGAATGGTGAAGGGCGTCTCGGTGTCCGTCGCCTACGCGCTGGTGCTCCTCGCGCTCGCCTTCCGTGGCTTCGGTCGCAAGGACGTGGTGTCCTAGCCGGCTACGGGCCACGGGGCCACGGCCGTCGGGCGGCCCGGTCAGTAGTCCTTGAGGGCGTAGGAGTTGACCACCGCGTAGAAGGCGTCACCGATATTGGTCGGGTTGGTGTCGGGCTCCTGCCCGGGCGATGCCTTCTCCGCGTCCTTCCGTGCCTTGTTGTCCAGCGCGAGCTGCTGGTTGGCCGCCGCATAGCCCCGCAGCTCGCGCTCGTAGGCGGCGAAGGCCACGGTGTGGTCGCCGCCGGCGGCCTTGAGCTCGCCCGCCAGGACATAGGTGCCGACCATGGCCACGCTGGTGCTCTGCCCGGACGCCGGTGAGCCGCAGTATCCGGCGTCGCCGACCAGGGTCACCCGGCCACGGGACCAGGAGTCCATATGGATCTGGGCCGCCGCGTCGAAGTGGAAGTCGGGCGCCCCCCACATGTACTCCAGCAGCCGTGGCATCTCCCAGCGCGCGTCCCGGTACCGCTCGGCCACCAGCCGCTTCTGGTCCGAGACGGTCCGGGAGCCGAGGAACTCGGCGGGCGGTTCGTCCGAGTCGATGCCGATGTAGACCCGGGCCTCGGTGTTCTCACGGACACTCATCACCATGCCGCCCCAGACGTCGCCGGGCATCTGGTAGATGACCTCCCAGCGGTCGAGGCCCAGATAGTTCGGCACTGTCCACACGCCCAGATAGCCCCCCATGTGGTGAAGGAATTTCTCCTCCGGGCCGAAGACCAGTGCCCGGGTGGAGGAGTGCACCCCGTCGGCCGCCACCACGATGTCGAAGGCGCGCGAACCGCCCCGGTGGAAGGTGACCGCCACCTCATCGGGGCCCTGGGCGAGTGAGGCGATCGAATCGTTGAAGAGGTACTCGATCCCGTCGCCGCCCGCGGCCATCAGAACCGAGGACAGATCGTCCCGGAGAATCTCGACGTCGGGGCTGTCGAGATGTCCGCCACTCGCGGTGCGCTCGGTGGTGCTGAACAGCTCCTTGCCGTCGCCGTCGACCATCGACATACCGCGCAGCCCGGTGCGGTGCGCCCGGATCTCCTCCAGCACACCCATGCGCGCGCACACCTCCAGCGCCGGGCCTCGTACGTCGATCGCCTGTCCGCCCGGGCGCGGCCCCGAGGCCCGCTCCACCACGGTGACCTGGCAGCCATAGCGGTCCAGCCAGTAGGCGAGGGCGGGCCCGGCGATACTGGCGCCGGAAATCAGGACCCGGGTATTGCGCATGGCGTTGTCCCTTCCGAATTCAACCACCGAATGTGGTGCCTGGAAAAGACTGGCCGGAGGTACCGACACCGCACCGACGTGGCGCCGACGCCGGGTCGATGGCGCACCGACGCCGTACCGACAGGGCTCCGACAACCCCTGCGCCGTAGGGAAGTTGAGGCTGGCGGCGATCGGCCCGTCGGCACGCGGAACTCGCTCATCGGTTAATGAGAGTGTTACTTCGATGTGTTGTGTGGTTCCGTAGTGATCGATGAGACTAAGGATTCCGACCGGTCAGCCCAAAAGATCGGTCGACCCGCACTGGTGACGTTCGGTCCGCCCCCCACGATCCGAACAGGATGGGACCTTATGCGCAATTCGCTGGAGCACGTTCGCGTGTCCCCCGCCGCCGTCGCGTCCGTCTGCCCGAGACCCCGCCGGAGACCTCACCTCTCCCCGCGCGGATCGGCCACGGTCGCGGCGTAGCCGCCTCTCACTACTCACCGAACGGCGGATCGCCCCGGCCTTCCCGGCGACGCCGTCCTCCGGCCTGCCCGTAGCCGCATGCCCATGCAGGCATGCCCGCGGGCCACGTGGTCTGCCCTGACCCCGGCCGGAATGTCCGCGCGCCCACGGCCCGTTCGGTGACGCACGTCTTCCAGAAAGGAACCACTCAGGTGCTTACTTCGCACCACCCACGATCACGCGAATACCAGCAACCCGTGCCCGCCGCTCGCGGCGATGTGGCGGGACCGAGCGGGCGGGTGCTGGCGGTCGGCACACCGGGCCCCAGACTCGATCAGCTGACCCGGACACTCGTCTCGACCGGGCATGAGGTGAGCCATGCGGAGCCCGGCGACGTCAGCCGTCAGATGCGGCACTCCCCTCCGGACGCGATCGTGGCCCTGGACGACGCCCACGACGGGCTGGACCTGATACGCGAGGTCCGCGCCGTACCCGCGGGACGGGCGCTGCCCCTGCTCGTGGTCACCTCCGACCCCGGCCCCGTCGGCGTCGCCGACATGCTGCGCGGCGGCGCCGACGACTGCGTACCGGACAGCTCCGACCCCGTCGAGCTCTCCGCCCGGATCGAGGCCAAGCTGCGCCGGGTCCCGGTCCCCGTCGAGAATCTGCTGCTCGACCCGCGCACCGGTCTGTACTCCCAGCCCCACTTCCTGGGTGAACTCGACCGGGAACTCAAGCGGGTCGACGACAGCCGCGTCGGTGGTGTCGTCGCCATGGTCGGCGTCGCCGAGATAGCCGCCCTCGAAGCCCGGCTCGGACCGAGGGTGCGCCGTGAGGTCGCCGAACGTCTCGCCGGAGTGGCGGAGAAGCTGGGCGGCGTCTGCGACCGGCTCGGCTGGGACGACGACGGCCATCTGCTGATGCTGATGCCCGGTGTGGACGAGGACACCGCGCGCGGCGAACTGCAGAAGTTCGCCAACGCCGTGGCCGGGACCCGCTTCGTGGTCGCCGATGAGAACGTACGGCTGACCCCGGCGATCGGATGGACCCCGCTGGCCGACTGCCCGGACCGCGCCCAGGCCGTCGCCAACTCCCGCAACGCGGTCCAGGAATCGATCCGCCACCGGGATCTGCGGCCGGTCAAGTACGCGGCGTGGATGCGCGGCAGCCACCGCCGCCGTCGCCGTCCCCTGACCACCGCGCTCCGCGCCCTGCTGTCGGCGCTCTCGCCCATCCTGGTGCTTCTCTTCGGCGTGGGCATCCCCTTCGTCTTCTATCAGCAGATGTACGAGCTGGGCTGGGACGTCGGCTCGGCCGCCTACTGGGTCGTGGTGTCCGGCCTGGTGCTCTCCGCCGCGATGATCGTGCTGGAGTGCCTCTTCTCGCTCGACGCCAAGCCCCGGCCCGAACGGCCATCACAGCCGTATCCGCCGGCCAGCGCCGTCATCGCCGCGTATCTGCCCAATGAGGCCGCGACCATCGTCGACACCATCGAGTCCTTTCTGCGCCTGGACTACCCCAACGAGCTGGAGATCGTGCTGGCGTACAACACGCCGCACCCCATGCCCGTCGAGGAGACCCTGCGGGAGATGGCCCGCCGCGACCCGCGGCTGGTACTGATGCCGGTGGCGGGCAGCACCTCCAAGGCGCAGAACGTCAACGCCGCGGTCACCCGGGTGCGCGGTGAGTTCGTCGGCATCTTCGACGCGGACCACCACCCGGTGCCCGACGCCTTCCAGCACGCCTGGCACTGGCTCTCGAACGGCTATGACGTGGTCCAGGGCCACTGCGTGATCCGCAACGGCGAGAGCTCCTGGGTCTCCAAGCTGGTGGGCGTGGAGTTCGAGGCCATCTACGCCGTCAGCCACCCCGGCCGGACCCGCCTCTACACCTTCGGCGTCTTCGGCGGCTCCAACGGCTTCTGGCGCACCGATCTGCTCGCCCGCACCCGGATGCACGGCACGATGCTCACCGAGGACATCGACTCCTCGATGCGCGCCCTGCACGAGGGTGCCCGGATCGCCACCGACCGCACGCTCATCTCGCGCGAACTGGCGCCCACCACCCTCAAGGCGCTGTGGAACCAGCGGTCGCGCTGGGCCCAGGGCTGGCTCCAGGTGTCACTGAAGTATCTGTGGCGCGGACTGCGCTCCCCGGCCTTCACCGCCCGTCAGAAGGCGGGGCTGCTGGTGCTGCTGGGCTGGCGTGAGATCCAGCCGTGGCTCACCCTGCAGATCCTGCCCGTGCTGCTGTACTCGGCGTGGCGGGCGGGCGGAGTGGACCAGCTCGACTGGGCGGTGCCGGTCTGCCTGCTGGCCACCTTGTTCACCCTGTCCGCCGGGCTGGTCCAGGCGCTGTTCGCATGGCGGCTCGCGGTGCCCGAACTGCGCCGCCGCAGGGCGTGGTTCTGGCGGTATCTGCTGGTGTCCACCTTCTTCTACAGCCACTTCAAGAACATCGTGGCCCGTCAGTCGCTCCTCAAGGAGGTGCTGCGGGACCGCCAGTGGCGGGTCACCCCGCGGCCCGGCGAGAAGGCGGTGAAGCGGACATGAGCACGGTGTCCACGACCCTCACCACCGCGCCCGCCACCGTTCGCCGGCCGGTCAACGGCACGCCCGCCAAGGGCGCGCCCTCCCGGAACCGGAGGAACGCGGAGATCCAGGGCTTCCGGGGCATGGCGGCGCTCCTCACGGTCGTCTTCCACGTCTGGCAGCAGTACTTCACCTACGACCGGGACGGCGCCCACTCACCGGTGCCCAACCGGTACGCGAACGCGCTGGTGTCGCTGGAGGTCATCGATTTCTTCTTCGTGCTGTCCGCGTATCTGCTGACGCTGTCCTACGCACGGGCGGCGATCGACGGGGGCTCGACCCGCCCCGGCCGGGTGTTCCTCTTCCGGCGGGCCATCCGGATCATCCCGCTGTACTTCCTGGCGGTCCTGTGCGTCTGGGCCACCCGCAACCCCACCCTGCCCGGCGAGTGGTCCGATCTGGTGCACCACCTCACCTTCACCCAGGTCTTCGACCAGGAGCAGATCTTCTACACCATCGGCCCCACCTGGTCGTTGTCGCTGGAAATCATGTTCTATCTGGCGTTGGTGGGACTCGGCCCCCTGGCCGCCCGCGCCTGCCGTCCGCTGCGCCGGCGGGCCTCCCGGGTGGCGGTGTGCGCCGCCGGATGTGCCCTGCTGTACATCGGGCCGTTCATCTGGATCGCGGTCGCCCGCTATGTGCTGGAGATCCCGCACACCGAATGGCCGGTGTACTTCGGACCGCAGGCCCGCTTCGGCGGGTTCGCGGCAGGCATGGGCCTGGCCGTGACGATGGTCGCCCTCGGCGACCGGGGCCGGCTCCACGCGAAGGTGGCGATCCCGCTGCGGGGGGCCGCCCTCCTGGGGCTGTATCTGCTGTCCTGGTCCGGTACGGAGGCGGAGGACTTCCCCACCACCTTCTACCATCCGCTGTCCGCCCTGCTGTGGATGCTGCTGCTGTACAGCACCATCCATGTGCGGCGGCAGGGGCGGTGGCACACGTGGCTCACGGCCCGCTGGCTCACCGGCGCCGGGCTGGCCAGCTACAGCCTCTTCGTCTGGCATGAGCCGATCATGCTGGCCCTGTACAACGCCGGGCTGCTGCCCCCCGACGGCCAGGCGGGCTTCCCACTGGCCGTGGTCATCGTGCTGGTGGTGGCCGTGGCCGCCGCCGCGGTGAGCTACTGGCTCATCGAGTACCCGGCGAGCCTGCTCGGGAAGCTCAAGGACGGCAAGGGCCGTTCACGCGACTTCTATCCGGAGGCCGCGCGCTAGCCATGGACAGACGTTCCCCGGTGTACGGGTGGCCGTACACCGGGGGGCCATGGTTATCATCTGGCTCATTCTTTACTCTGTAACACGTGTGCGTCGGACATCGGTTCCTCTCGGAACCGGGCCATCCGGCGCACCGCACCCAACCCATGTCATAACGGGGAGACCAGCGAAATGGGTCGACACAGCCGACCGACCGCCGCTCAGCAGGCGCGTACCACGACGCTCAAGGCGGCTACCGCCCTCGGAGTGGCCGGAACCATAGCCTTCGGCCTCCACTCGACGGCCGGCGGCGACAAGTCCGTGCAGGCCCGCTCCGATGTGAACACACAGCAGGAGCAGGCGCCGCACATCGATCCCGCCGTCGACCACTCGCCCTCGCAGAGCCATGTCTCGCCCAGCGAGTCCACGAAGCCGAAGCTGATCTCCGAGGACACGGACGCCGCCACTCCCGGTGGCGGGGCGACGGACCGGAGCGCCGGCGCGCAGCGGCCCACCACCCCGGCCACCCCCGACGCGGCACCCTCCAAGGCCGCGACCACCCACGCGGCCCCCACCCCGGCGCAGCGGGACGACCAGGTCCCCTCGGAGCCCTCCTCGCCGAGCGAGACGACCCCGAGCGCCGATCCGACCACCCCCTCGCAGCAGCCCAGCCAGCCGCCGCAGTCCACCCCCGGCGGGGGCGGTCACCACGGCAAGGGCCTGGTGGGCGGTCTGGTGGACGGTGTCGGGGACACGCTCGACGGCGTGCTCGGTGGTGTGCTCGGCGGCTGAGCGCCGCCGCCTCACCCCGTGGCCAGCGCCTTGAGGCCCGCCAGGCTTCCGTTGAACCTGTTGTGGTCGCCCACCAGCGGCCCGGTGGCGGTGTACTGCCACAGGGTGTGGGTCTCCCAGCCGGCCGGCAGGGCCCCGGGGGTGGCGGCGTACCGCGCCAGCCACAGCGGATTCCGCTCGGCGAAGGCTGCGCTGTTCCCGGTGCACGTCTTCCACCAGCCGGTGGCCGTGTAGATCACCGGCTGGCGTCCGGTGCGCTCCTTGACCCGCGCCGTGAAGTCGCCGATCCAGTCCACGATCTGGGATGCGGTCAGGCCGTAGCAGGTTGCTCCGTACGGGTTGTACTCGAGGTCCAGGACGGGCGGCAGCGTCTTGCCGTCGTCGGACCAGTCGCCTCCGTTGCTCACGAAGAAGTCGGCCTGACGGGTGCCGCTGGAACGATCCGGCAGGGCGAAGTGGTAGGCGCCGCGGATCATGCCCTGCTGGTACGAGCCGTTGTACTGCGCGGAGAACGAGGGGTTCTTGTAGGTCGTGCTCTCGGTGGCCTTCACATAGGCGAATCGGACGTTGTCGTCCCACAGGGCCGCCCAGTCGACCGAACCCTGATGGTCGCTGACATCCACACCCTCCACGGAGGCCGCTCTGGTGGCCCTGGGTGCGGCGCCGGGGTCGGACTTCTCGTGGCGGGCGATCGTCGAGCCCATCCAGTCCCGCTCGGGGTGCGGGACGGATGCGGGGGCCGGGCCGGTACCGGCGTCGTGGTCGGGGTCGGTCGTCGAGGCCGTGGCCGGGACGAGGGTGGCGAGGACGGCGGCGGTGACCGCCACCCCCAGTGCGCCGATGGCGTGCGGCGAGCGCAGACGCGAAGGGGCCCGGTGGGCGCCCTTACCGGATTTCAGGGACATCTGTTCCTCCGATCCGTTCCGCAACGACGGTATGCGCGCCGAACGAAGAACGTGAAGCGGAACAGGAAATCCTGTCCCTCCGTCAGCGGTCCCGTGCCACCACCTCGCCGACGGGCCCCGAAGGCACGCCGTAGCCCGCCACCAGCGCCCGCGCGGCCTGGGTCGCGCGGGTGGCGACCCCCTCGACCACGTCATCCGGATCGCCGAACTTCCCTTCCAGCAATTGGGCGACATACCCCCGGGCGAGTGCATGCAGCGCGTCGAGCAGTGCCACGGCCGTCGCCGCGCCCTCGCCCGGAGCGATCACCTCGAAGGCGCTCGGCAGCAGCAGATCGACGAACTCCCTGGTGCTGTCCCGTAGCTCCGGATGGGTGGCCCGCAAGCCCGGGGCGAACAGGATGTCCAGCCCGCCGCGGTAGCGGGCGGCCGCGCGCACGAAGCTGCCCGCCACCGTCGCCAGCCGCTCCTGAGCGGACCCCGTCTCGGCCGCGGTCTCCAGGTAGATGGCCCGCAGCCGCCGCGAGACCTCCAGCGCGGCGGCCGCGAGCAGCGCGTCACGGTCGGCGAAATGGCGGTACGGGGCACCGGGGCTGACACAGGTGCGGCGCGCGGCCTCCGCGACGGAGAAACCGCGCACCCCGACCTCGTCGATGATCTCCAGGGTCGCCTCCACCAGCGCCGCGGCCAAGTCGCCGTGGTGGTAGGTGGCGCGTCCCTTCGGGGTGGGTGCCATTCGGGTGACCCTATCCGACCCGAGGCTCCGGCTCGCCAGCCCCTGGCCTGCGCTTCTCGGTGGACCGGGCCGCCCGAAGCGCCTCCCGCGAGCGCTCGATGCGGATCGGCAGATCCCGCACCCGCTCTCCTGTCGCATGGTGGAAGGCGTTGCCGATGGCGGCCGCCGCACCCACGATGCCCAGTTCGCCGATGCCCTTGGCACCCACCGGGTTGGAGGTGTTGTCGGTCTCCTCCAGGCACACCACGTCCAACCGCGGGACATCGGCGTGGGCGGCGATGTGATAGCCCGCGAAGTCATGGTTGGCGAAGTCGCCGAAGACCGGGTCGACCTCGCCGATCTCCAGCAGCGCCATCGACAGACCCATCGTCATGGCTCCCAGGAACTGCGAGCGCGCGGTGTGCGGATTGACGATCCGCCCGGCCGCGAACACGCCCAGCATCCGGTCCACCCGGACCTCACCGGTGTCGCCGTCCACCCGCACCTGGGCGAACTGCGCCCCGAAGGTGTGCCGCGACAGATCCGCCCGCTGCCCCAGGTCCTCGGTGGTGTCGGCCACCACCTCAAGACCGCCGTCCGGGACCACACCTCCGTAGACGTCCAGCTCCTTCAGCAGCGCACGGCACGCCTTGTCCACCGCCCAGCCCCAGGATGCGGTGCCCAGCGAACCGCCCGCGAACGGCGCCATACCCAGCGACGCGCGGCCGATCTCCAGCCGCAGCCGCGACACCGGAATGCCCAGCGCGTCCGCCGCCACCTGGGTGAGGGCGGTGCGGGCACCCGTGCCGAGGTCGGCCGCGCCGATGCGCACCCGGTACGTCCCGTCCTCCTCGGCGCGCGCCACCGCGGAGGAGGGGAAGGTGTAGTCCGGGTGGTGCGAGGCGGCCACACCGGTGCCGACCAGCCAGCGCCCCTCGCGCCGGATCCCCGGTGTCGGATCGCGGTGCTCCCAGCCGAAGCGCGCCGCGCCCTCGCGCAGGCAGGCGACCAGGTTGCGGCTGCTGAACGGCTTACCGCTCTCCGGGTCGTTCTCCGGCTCGTTGCGGATCCGCAGCTCGATCGGGTCCATGCCCAGCGTCTCGGCCAGTTCGTCGACGGCCGACTCCAGCGCGAACATCCCCGGCGTGTGGCCGGGCGCGCGGAACCAGGCGGGCGTCATCACATCCAGCGGCGCCACCTTCACGGTCGTACGGGCGTTGGGCGCCGCGTACATCATCCGCGTCGAGGACACCGTCTGGTCGGCGAACGGCACCAGGGCCGAGCGCTGCTGCACCGACTCGTGCTGGATCACCGTCAGCCGGCCGTCGCGCCCGGCACCCAGCCGTACCCGCTGGATCGTGGGGGAGCGGTAGGGGATCAGCTGGAACATCTGCTGCCGGGTCAGGGCGATCTTCACCGGCCGTCCGACGGCCCGTGCGGCCAGCGCCGCCAGCACCGTCGGGGAGCGCGGAATGCCCTTGGATCCGAAGCCCCCGCCGATGTACTCGGCGACGACCTCCACCGCACTCAGCTCGATCCGGAACAGCGCGGACAGCAGCTGCGCGCTCATGTACGGGCCCTGGTCGGAGTTGAACAGCGTCAGCCGGTCCTCGTCCCACACCGCGATGGTGGCATGCGGCTCCATCGGGCTCACATGCTCGACCGGGGTGGTGTACGTCTGGTCCACCCGCACCGGAGCGGCGGCCCACGCCGCGTCGGCGTCACCGCGCTCGACCAGGCCGGCACTGCCGTCGGTCACCGTCTCGGCGATCTCCAGCCGCTCGTCGTCGGCGCGCAGCACCACATCGTGCGGCTCCCGCTCATAGCTCACCCGGACCGCCGCCGCACCCTCGCGCGCCGCCTCCAGCGAGGTCGCCACCACGGCGGCCACCATCTGGCCGTGGTAGGCCACCTGAGGGGACTGCAGCACGAAGAGGTCCGCGCTCGCCTGTGCCTCGGTGTTCAGCCGCGGGGCGTTGGTGTGGTCGAGCACCGTCAGCACACCGGGCAGGGCCAGCGCCGGGGCGGGATCCACCTCCGTCACCCGGCCGCGGGCGATGGTCGCCTGCACCGGCCACACATAGCTGACGCCCTGAGTGGGGAACTCATAGGCGTAGCGCGCCGCGCCGGTCACCTTGTCCAGGCCGTCGACCCGGGTCATCGGGGCGCCGACGCATCGCGAGACGGTGGTCATGCGCGATCCTTCCTCGTGACGAGGTCGCGGACGCCCGCGACGATCAGATCAATGGCCAGGTCGACCTTGAAGGCGTTGTCCGGCAGCGGCCGCGCCTCGGCCAGCTCGGCCCGGGCCGCCTCCCGCAGCGTCTCCTCGTCCGGCCGGCCGCCGCGCAGCCGCTCCTCGGCGATCCGGGCCCGCCACGGCCGGGGTGCCACCCCGCCGAGGGCGATCCGTACGTCCCGGAGCGAGCCGTCCTCGGCCACGGACACCGCGGTGGCGGCGCTCACCAGCGCGAAGGCGTACGACCAGCGGTCACGCACCTTGCGATAGCGCATCCGGGCACCTGGCGGCGGCGGGGGCAGCTCCACGGCGGTGATGAGGTCGCCGTGGTCCAGGACGGTCTCCCGGTGCGGTGTGTCGCCGGGCAGCAGATACAGCTCCGCCACCGGAACGGTGCGCGAGCCGCCGTCCACGGACCGCAGATGCGCCACCGCGTCGAGCGCCACCAGGGCCACCGCCATGTCGGAGGGGTGGGAGGCCACGCAGTGGTCGGAGGTGCCCAGCACGGCCAGATCGCGGTGCGCACCCTGGATCGCCGGACACCCGGAGTCCGGTTCGCGCTTGTTGCACGGCTTGGTCACATCCTGGAAGTACCCGCAGCGGGTGCGTTGCAGCAGATTGCCGCCCACCGTGGCGACCGTGCGCAGCTGCCCGGACGCCCCGGCCAGCAGCGCCTGGGACAGCAGCGGGAAGCGGTCACGGATGCCCGGATCGCCCGCCAGAGCGCCGTTGCGCACGGTGGCGCCGATGAGCACGGAGCCGTCGTCGCGGTGCTCGATCCGGTCGTACGGCAGCCGGGAGACGTCGATGAGCAGCCCGGGGCCGGTGACGCCGAGCTTCATCAGATCCACCAGATTGGTGCCCCCGCCGAGATAGGTGGCGTCCGGGCGCTCGGCGATCAGCGCGGCGGCCTCGTCGGCGTCGCCCGCGCGGGCGTAGGCGAACTCCTTCATCGGGCGCCCCCGACCGTGGCAGTGTCCTGGGCGCTCTCGGCGCCCGCGGCCTCCAGCACTGCCTCCACGATGCCGTTGTACGCACCGCAGCGGCACAGATTGCCGCTCATGCGCTCGCGCACCTCCCGCGCGTCCAGCTCCGAGACATCGGCCACCCCGGCGGCGGTGTCCTCGGTGACATGGCTGGGCCAGCCGCGCCCGGCCTCGCCCAGTGCCCCGATGGCGGAACAGATCTGGCCCGGGGTGCAGTAGCCGCACTGCAGCCCGTCGTGGTCGAGGAAGGCGCGCTGCACCGGGTGCAGTTCCCCGCCGTCCGACAGGGCCGCCACGCCCTCGATGGAAACGATCTCGCGCTCCTCGGCGGTCACCGCGAACACCAGGCAGCTGTTCACCCGCTCACCGTCGACCAGCACCGTGCAGGCCCCGCACTGACCGTGGTCGCAGCCCTTCTTGGTCCCCGTGAGCGCCAGCCGCTCGCGCAGCACATCGAGCAGGGTCGTCCGGTTGTCGATGGTCATGGGGTGGGACGTGCCGTTGATCCGCAAGATGATGTCGCTACTCGGGGAGTGATGTGAGAGGCTCATACATTGAATGTATCAACCTCTTACATGGGTCGGCGAGGAGATTTGGATTCCATGCGAGACGTCGTAGCGCAGATGCACCGATGGTGGGGCGAGGGCGAGCCGTTCGCCCGTGCCACGGTGGTGGCGACCTGGCACTCCTCCCCGCTGCCGCCCGGGACGAGCATGCTGGTCGGGCCCGATGGCGCCGCGATCGGCAGCGTCTCCGGCGGCTGTGTCGAGGGCGCCGTCTACGAACTGGCGCAGGAGGTGACCGACAGCGGCAGGCCCGTGCTGGAGCGCTACGGCGTCAGCGACGACGACGCCTTCGCGGTCGGGCTGACCTGCGGCGGGATCATCGATGTGTATGTGGAGCGGGTCGACCCCGAAGGCTTCCCCGAACTGGGCGAGGTGGCCACGGCGGTGGCCGCGGGGGAGCCGGTGGCCGAGGTGATCTGCGTGGCCGTCGACGGGCCCGACCCGGAGGGGCGGCTGGGCCGCCGGCTGGTCGTACGGCCCGAGGGCACCTCGGGCTCCCTCGGCTCCGGGCGGCTGGACGCGGCCATCGCCGAGGACGCGCGGGGACTGCTGGCCGGCGGGCGCACCGAGACCCTGCGCTACGGCTACGACGGCACGCGCATGGACGAGGAGCTCACGCTGTTCGTCTCGGTCCACGCCACCCCGCCGAGGATGCTGGTCTTCGGCGCCGTCGACTTCGCCGCGGCCATGGCCCGGATCGGCGCGTACCTCGGCTATCACGTCACCGTGTGCGACGCCCGGCCGGTCTTCGCCACCGCGCGCCGCTTCCCCGAGGCGCACGAGGTGGTGACCGACTGGCCGCACCGCTATCTGCGCACCGAGTCGGAGGCGGGCCGGATCGACGAACGCACGGTGGTCTGTGTGCTCACCCACGACCCGAAGTTCGATGTGCCGCTGCTGGACGTCGCCCTGCGCCTGCCGCTGGCCTACGTCGGCGCCATGGGCTCCCGCCGCACCCACGACGACCGGCTCCGCAGGCTGCGCGCCACCGGTCTCGGCGAGGAGGCGCTGGACCGGCTCGCCTCGCCGATCGGCCTGGACCTCGGCGCCCGTACTCCGGAGGAGACCGCGATCAGCATCGCGGCCGAGATCATCGCCGACCGAGGGGGCGGCAGCGGCACCCGGCTGACCTCCCTGAGCGGCAGCATCCACCGCCCGCGGTCGATGCGGCCGGCGGCCGGAGACTGAGCCGGGGCCACGGCGCGGGCCGGGGGTCGTCACAATGGTTCCCGGCCCGAATGGATGTAGGAGGAATCGAACCAGCCGTGGAGACCGCCAGAAGCAGCGATGACGAGATAGAACCCACCGCCCGGGACGACGACACACCCCCCGGAGCCGGGGACGGCGCCCCCGCCCCGCCGCCGAAAGCCGGCTGGCGCCGCTGGGTGATGGACACCCGGCCGCTGCGCCACCGCCCCTTCCGACGGCTGTGGACCTCCACCACCGTCACCGCCATCGGCAGCCAGCTGACCGCCGTGGCCGTCCCCAAGCAGATCTACGACCTCACCGGCTCATCGGCGTGGGTCGGCTACGCCAGCTTCGCGGGGCTCCTCCCGCTGGTGGTCTTCGCGCTGTGGGGCGGGGTGGTTGCCGACCGGATGGACCGGCGCACCCTGATGCTCGTCACCAACGTGGGCATCGCCGTCACCTCGCTGCTGTTCTGGGCACAGTCCTTCGCCGGTCTCGACTCGGTGGCGGTGCTCATGGTGCTGCTCGCCGCCCAGCAGGGCTTCTTCGGCATGAACTCCCCGGCCCGCAGCGCCTCCGTCGCCCGCCTCGTCCCGGCCGGCGAACTGCCCGCCGCGGGCGCCCTGCAGTCCACCGTCGCCCAGACGGGCATGATCATCGGCCCGCTGCTCGCGGGCGCCCTGATCCCCGTCCTCGGCCTGCCCACGCTCTATCTCATCGACGCCGTGGCGCTGTGCATCACCCTGTGGGCGGTCTGGCGGCTGCCCGCCCTGCCGCCCCTCACCGAGGGCGCCGCGGGCGGCGGCCGCCGGGCCGGGTGGCGCGATGTGGTCGACGGCTTCCGGTACATCGCCGCCCACCGCATCCTGCTGATGTCCTTCCTCGCGGACATCATCGCCATGGTCTTCGGCATGCCCCGTGCGCTCTTCCCCCAGCTCGCCTCGCACACCTACGCGCCCTGGGGCGAGGGTTTCGCGCTCGGCCTGCTCTTCGCGGCGATCCCGATCGGCGCGGTGGCCGGCGGTCTGCTGTCCGGCACCTTCTCCCGCGCCCGCCGCCACGGCCTGATGGTCATCGCCGCCGTGGTGGCCTGGGGCGTGGCCATCGCCGGATTCGGGCTCAGCCCGAACCTGTGGTGGGCGGTGGCCTTCCTCGCCCTCGCGGGCGTCGCCGACATGGTCTCGATGGTTTTCCGCGGGGCGATCCTCCAGTCGGCCGCCACCGACGACATGCGCGGCCGGATGCAGGGCGTGTTCACCGTGGTGGTGGCGGGCGGCCCGCGCATCGCCGACCTGCTGCACGGCACCGCGGGCTCCCTCATCGGGGCCCGCGCGGCGGTCGCCGCGGGCGGGCTGCTGGTGGCCGTCAGCACGCTCGGGCTGGCCGCCGCGGTGCCCGCTTTCCGCCGCTACACGCCCTGACGGCGCGGCCGCGGCACGAGGGCACGAGGGCACGAGGGCCGGGCTGTGGCATAACCGCACGACGGCCGTGGCATAACCGCACGAGGTCGGTGGCACAACCGCACGAGGTCGGTGGCACAACCGCACGACGGGCGCGGCGCACAACGGCACGAGGGCCGTGCCCCGCCGGAACCCGGCGCGGGGACACGGCCCTCGCGACGTCAGGCCGTACGCTCGTCGCGGTCGGCGCCCCACATCGTGTGGAACGACCCCTCGCGGTCCACCCGCCGGTAGGTGTGCGCGCCGAAGAAGTCCCGCTGCCCCTGCACCAGCGCGGCGGGCAGCCGCTCCGAGCGCAGCGCGTCGTAGTACGCCAGCGCCGCCGAGAAGCCCGGCGCCGGCACACCCAGCTCGACCGAGGTGGACACCACTCGCCGCCACGCGTCCTGCGCCGCGCCCAGCGCCTCGGCGAAGTGGTCGTCGGTGAGCAGCGTGACGGGCTTGCGGTCCTTGGCGTACGCCTCGGTGATCCGGTTCAGGAACCGCGCCCGGATGATGCAGCCGCCGCGCCAGATCTTCGCGACCGCCCCCGGGTCGATGTCCCAGCCGTACTCCTGGCTGCCCGCCTCGATCTGGTGGATGCCCTGCGCGTACGCCACGATCTTCGACGCGTACAGCGCCTGCTCGACATCGTCGGCGAACCGCTCCGCCGCCGCGCCCGTGAGCTTCTTGCCGGACGGCCCCGGCAGCCCCTGCGAGGCGTCCCGCAGATCCGCGTGGCCGGACAGCGAACGGGCGAACACCGCCTCGGCGATCCCGCTCACCGGCACGCCCAGGTCCAGCGCGGTCTGGACGGTCCAGCGGCCGGTGCCCTTCTGCTCGGCCTGGTCCTGCACCACGTCCACGAACGGCTTGCCGGTGGCGGCGTCGGTGTGCCCGAGTACCTCGGCGGTGATCTCGATCAGATACGACTCCAGCCGGCCGCCGTTCCAGGTGCGGAAGACCTCCGCGATCTCACCCGGCGTCATGCCCAGCGCCCGCCGCAGCAGGTCGTACGACTCCGCGATGAGCTGCATGTCCGCGTACTCGATGCCGTTGTGCACCATCTTCACGAAGTGGCCGGCCCCGTCCGGGCCGATATGGGTGCAGCACGGCGTGCCGTCCACCTTGGCGGAGATGCTCTCCAGCAGCGGCCCGAGGGACTTGTAGGATTCCACCGATCCGCCGGGCATGATGCTGGGCCCGTTGAGGGCGCCCTCCTCGCCGCCGGAGATGCCGGTGCCCACGAAGTGCAGCCCGCGCTCGCGCAGGGACTTCTCCCGGCGCCGGGTGTCCTCGAAGTGGGCGTTGCCCCCGTCGATGATCACGTCGCCCTCTTCGAGGAGGGGTGCGAACTCCTCGATGACGGCGTCGGTGGGCGCACCCGCCTTGACCATGATGACGAGCCGCCGCGGCCGCTGCAGGGCCGCGACGAACTCGGCGGCGGTCTCGGCCGGCACGAAGCTCCCCTCGTGGCCGTGCTCCTCCATCAGCGCCTTGGTCTTGGCGAACGTGCGGTTGTGGAGGGCGACGGTGTGCCCGTGCCGGGCGAAGTTGCGGGCGAGGTTGCTGCCCATGACGGCGAGCCCGGTGACGCCGATCTGGGCGGTGGGCTGGTTGGTGGAAGGGCTGGGCATACGGTGTTCCACTCCTGTCACGTGCATCGAATGCTTATGCGAGGTGGCAACGACGAGGGGAGCGGGGATCTTCCCTCTCGGTCAGCCGGGCATCGCCCGGTCATAGTTGCACGATGTTCCCGACGGCGGACGCGTGTCCGAAGAATGCGGCCGAGGTGTGTCATTTTTCTCCCACCCGGCCGGTGCGCCGGGTTGTGGGGTGTCCACAAGGCGGCTGGTGGACGGGTGGCGAGCGTGCGATGTGTACGCGAGGGGCCCGGCAGCGGGTGCTCTTGGCGCTCGCCGGCGGTCCTGCGCGATTGGTGGCGGGCCTGATGCTGACTCATCGCGGGCATGGAAAGTGTCCGGCGCCAAAGCAGCTGCCGACCGCGGCTACCGTGACACCGGCCTCGTCATCCCGCACCGACGCGAACCAGGTCAGTGCGACCTCTCGGCCTGGAAAGCGGAGTAGGAGGAATGGAACGTCTCGGTGAAACGGCCAGGACAGTCGGCACGACAGAGAACCAGGAAGCAGACTGGTCATAACTCGTCTCTCAAGCGCGCCCAGGTATGAGTGTCCAAACTGTCATGGGGGCCATCGCGGGAGAGCTCGGCGCCGTCGTGTCCCGAGGCCACGATGACGGGACGGGCTCCGCGGCTGACGTAGGAGGACGTCCCAACAGCGATGAGCTCGCAGTGATTGGGGTTTTCGATCCGGCGGGCGCCGATGAGAACGTGGCCCACGTCCCGCCCGAGGCGCACTGTGGCGCGACGCGGGTCCGGCAACCTGACCAGCCGTTCCGTCAGCGACAGGCCCGCCACCCGGTGCGGCGGCAGGGTCTTGACGAGACACGGCGTGGCAGACTGACGGCACATCGAAGCTCCGTTGCAGGCAGACGACTTGGGAAGGTCATCCGCATCAACGGTGCTTCGTTGCGTCAGGCACGGCCGTCCGGCCTGCGACGGTAGGAGATCACGCGACTTCGCAACGGCCCTGCGCCGGGCACTGCCATGCTGAGCAGGTTCGATTCCATCCGCACACCTTGGAGGTCTTGATGCGTACGGGCGTCATTGTCGCCGCGCACCCCGGTGTGGAGGACCTCGCCGTGCGGGCCGAGGAGTTGGGCTTGCACAGCTTCTGGGTCTACGACACCCCGATGGTCCACGGTGACCCCTTCGTCGCCTTGAGCCTGTGTGCGAAGGCCACCAGCCGCATCAGGCTCGGCATCGGCGTGACCTCACCGGCGCTGCGCTCGGCCCCGGCCGCCGCGAGCGGGCTGGCCAGCCTCAACGCCCTGGCACCGGGCCGGATCATCTGCGGGGTCGGCACCGGAAACACCGCCCGGCGCACCCTGGGCATGCGGCCGACCACGGCGGCCAGGCTGGAGAACTTCACCGCCGCACTGCAGGACCTGTGTGCCGGACGTTCGACGGAGTATCGCGAGGGTGACCGGGTCCGCGACATCCGGTTCCTGCACACCGGACCGCACGTGAACACCGCCGACCCGATCGAGTTCGTCGTGGCCGCGCTGCTCGGACCGAAGGCCGCCGCCGTCGCCGGCCGCCGCGGTACCGGCCTCATCTCCGTCGGCCTGCTGGACCCCACCGCCTGGCACGCGCTTCACGACGCCCGCCGCCACGCCGCCCAGGCCACACCCCATGACCCCGACTCCCACACCGACTCCCGGGCGGGCTCCTACGTGGTCACCTCGCTCCACCTCCTCGACGAGGACGAGGACCCCCACGGCGACCCGGCCCGGGACGCCACAGGCCACCTCGTCATGTCGCTACTGGCCTTCGCCGCCGACACACCCGCCTTCGCCGGGCAACTCGGCCCTGAGGAGGGCGAGGCGGTGCGGCGGCTCCTCGACCGGCGCGGCACCACCTCCACCGCACCGGACCGGCACACCAAGCTCTACCCCAACTACCTGGGACGCATTGCGCCGCACGACCGCGACCTGGTCCTGCCCTCGTTGATGAACACCCTGGCCCTGGTCGGCACCCGCGACGACCTCCTCACCCGCATCACCGCCCTGGAGCAGGCCGGCATCGACGAACTCCTCATCCAGCCAGTGATCGACCCGCCCACCGAGATGGCCCAGCTCGCGAAACTCCTCACCTGAGCGGACCCGCCCGCCGCACGTCAGGACGTGCACACCTACAAGATCACCAAGGCTTTGCAATCGCCCTGCGGCGCCCCCTGCTCCCGTCTTGTACCGAAAGCCGGCTTCGGCCACACTCGGGACGCCGGCCGCGGTGCCGAGTCAGTTCTCGCGGTGGCTTTCGCGGTTCTCCAGGGCGCTGATGGCGGTCGCGGTGAGGCTGTGCGCGATGTGGTCGCGCATGAGCTTGCCCGCCTCGACGGCTCGGCCGTCGACCACGAGGGCGACGAGGCGGTGGTGTTCCTCCAGGTCGCGGGTGCGCGGCTCGTCGCCGGGCGGGAGTTCGAGGCCGAGTCGGCGGTAGCGGTCGGACTTGTCCCACAGGTCGTCCAGGAGCCGGATGAGGACGTCGTTGTGGGAAGCGCGGTACAGGGCCTGGTGGAAGGTGCGGTGTGCGGTGAGTGCTTCCTCGCCCCATTGGCGGGTGACGGGGAGCAGGTTGCCGACCGCGGTCCGCAGGGCGGCGATGTCCTGGTCGGTGCGGCGCGTGGCGGCCAGTTCGGCGGCGGTGGGGTCCAGCGAGAGCCGTACTTCGAAGAGCTGGCGGGCCTCGTCGGAGTTCATGGAGGACACGCGGACGTTGCGGTGGGTGTCGACGTCGAGCAGGCCCTCGCTGCTGAGGCGGCGGATCGCCTCCCGCAGGGGGGTGATGCTCATGCCGAGGGACTCGGCCAGGTCGTACTGCGCCAGCCGTGAGCCTGCCGGGAGGTTGCCGGAGAGAATCTGCCGGCGGAGCTCGGCGTAGGCAAGGTCGCTTTTGCTCAGGAAGAGGTTGGGGCTTGCCATCGCGTCCGGCGTTTCCTTTCCCCGTGGCGTCGTGGTCCCGCTCTTGACAGCGGCTGCTCGGGCATCTGACTCTATCACCGCTCACAACTTATAAGATATGAGAAAGGTGCTTGCGTGAAGATCACCGCTGCCTACGAGGGCGTCGTCCCGATCCGCTCCTCGATCCGCAATGCCTGGATCGACTTCAGCGCGATGGACTGCTCGATCGTGGCGATCGTCAGCGACGTCATCCGCGACGGGAAGCCGGTCGTGGGCTACGGCTTCAACTCCAACGGCCGCTACAGCGCGGGCGAGATCCTGCGCCGTCGCATCCTGCCGCGGCTGATGGACGCCGAGCCCGACAGCCTGCTCGATGAGCGGGGTGAGCTGGATCCCACCAAGGCGTGGGAGGTGATGATGCGCAACGAGAAGCCCGGCGGCCACGGCGAGCGCTCGGTCGCCGTCGGTGTCGTGGACATGGCCCTGTTCGACCTCGCCTCGAAGATCGCGGGCCGGCCGCTGTACCGCTGGCTGTCCGAGCGCTACGGCGACGGGCGGCCCGACGACTCCGTCTTCGTCTACGCCGCCGGCGGTTACTACGCGCCCGGCAAGACCCTGGCCGATCTGCGGGACGAGATGAGCGGCTTCCTCGACCTGGGCTACGACGTGGTGAAGATGAAGATCGGCGGCGCCGACCTGCCCGAGGACCTGCGGCGCATCGAGGCGGTCCTGGACGTCCTGGACGGCGACGGCTCCCGGCTGGCCGTCGACGTCAACGGCCGTTTCGACCTGGCCACCGCCCTGGAGTACGGGCGGGCCATCGAGCCGTACGGCCTGTTCTGGTACGAGGAGATCGGCGACCCGCTGGACTACCAGCTCAACGCGGTGGTGGCCGAGCACTACTCCGGCCGGATCGCCACCGGCGAGAACCTCTTCTCCCTCCAGGACGCCCGCAACCTGATCCGCTACGGCGGTCTGCGCCCGGACCGTGACGTCATCCAGGTCGATCCGGCGCTGAGCTACGGGCTCACGGAGTATCTGCGCATCCAGGACATGCTGCGCGACCACGGGTGGTCCTCGCGCCGCTGTATCCCGCACGGCGGGCACCAGTTCTCCCTGCACATCGCCGCCGCACTGGGGCTCGGCGGCAACGAGTCCTACCCGGAAGAGTTCCAGCCCACCGGTGGCTTCGCCGACAACGCCGTGGTCGAGAAGAGCCGGGTGGGCCTCACCGAGATCCCCGGTATCGGCTTCGAGGGCAAGGCCGCCTTCTACAAGGTGCTGCGCGACCTGCACGTCTAGGAAGGGAGCACCAACGATGACATCCACCACCACGGCCGGCCGCCCGCAGCGGTCACGGCTGAACCGCCTGATACGTGAGTTGTGGTTCCAGGTGGTGCTGGCCGCGGTCCTCGGGATCGCCGTCGGCCTGCTCCTCCCCGGGTTCGGAGAACACCTCGCACCACTGAACGACTGGTTCATCGCCCTGGTGAAGATGATCGTGATCCCGGTCGTCTTCTGTGTGGTCACGACCGGCATCGCGTCCATGGACAACCTGCGCAAGGCGGGTCGCATCGGCGTCAAGGCGATCGGCTACTTCCTGGTGCTGTCCCTGGCGTCGATGCTGATCGGACTGGTCGTGGCCAACGTCTTCCAGCCGGGCGCGGGACTGCACATCGACCCCTCCACACTGAACGCCGACGACGTCCCCGACACCTCACAGGCGCACGTCACGTTCACCGGTTTCGTCTCCTCCCTGATCCCCACCTCGCTGTTCGGCGCCGTGACGGGGGACGCGATCCTCGCCGCCCTGATGATGTCGATCGTCTTCGGCGTGGCGCTGAACATGTCCGGCGAAGATGCCGCCCCGCTGACCAACGGGATCCGCGCCCTGTCGGACGTGGTGTTCCGGATCGTGGGCTGGGTCATGCGGCTGGCCCCCATCGGCACCTTCGGTGCCCTGGCCATGGTGGTGGCCACCTACGGCGCGGAGAGCCTCAAGCAACTGGGCTACCTCATCGTCCTGTTCACCGCCACCTGTGTGCTCTACGTGCTCGTCGTGCTCGGGGCGATCATGCGGGCCTGCGGATTCGGCCTGTTCGCTCTCATGCGCTTCCTCAAGGCCGAGCTGCTGGTGGCGCTGAGCACCTGCTCCAGTGAGGCCGTCCTGCCGCAGTTGGTGCGCAAGCTGGAAACCCTCGGCATCGGCCGGCCCGTGGTCGGCATCGTCATTCCGTCCGGGTTCTCCTTCAACCTGGACGGCTCCGCCGTCTATCTCACGATGGCCTCGATGTTCATGGCCCAGGCCGTGGGCATCGACATGTCCTGGCAGCAGCAACTGGTCATGGTCGGCGTCATGATGCTCACCAGCAAGGGCACCGCGGGCATCGCCGGCGGCGCCTTCGTCGTGCTGGCCAGCACGGTCACCGCCGTCGGCCACATCCCCCTGGCCGCCCTGTCGCTCATCGTCGGCGTCGACCGCATCCTCAACGAGGGCCGCGTCTTCATCAACGTGCTGGGCAACGCCGTCGCCACCATCGTCATCGGCAAGTGGGAGAACGACTTCGACGCCGACCGGGCCCGCGCCGTACTCCATCCGTCCGCCGTGTCCCCCGAACCGGCAGCGGATGACACCAAGGTCGGCGCCGCCGGCTGACCTCGCTTCCGGGCGCCGCCGTGACCCGGCGGCGTCCAGGAGTTCCACCGGCCCGCCGTGTCCCCTACAGCCTGTTATCCACCCGCCGCTGCACGGCGCAGCAGTGGGGTGAGGCGGTGCGGCACCAGTTCGCGCATGGCCAGGGCCGTCGTGGTGCGCTCGATGCCCGGGATGGCGAGGATCTGTCCCGCGATTCCGTACAGGGCCTCCACATCCGTGGCGGCCACCCGTATGAGCAGATCCGTCTCGCCGCTGAGGCCGAAGACCTCCACGACCTCGTCGATGCCCGCCAGCGCTTCGGACACCTCGGCCAACCGGTGCTGATGGACCCGCGCGGTGACGAACGCGGTGAGGGGATGGCCCAGCGCCTTCGGGGCGATCCGGCGTTCGAAGGAGTCCAGCGCGCCGCCCTGCTCCAATCTGGCCACCCGGGCCTGGACGGTGTTGCGGGACAACCCCAGCTGCTCGGCCAGGGCGACGATGGTGGCTCGTGGATCGGCGGCAAGCGCGAGCAGGATCCGCGCGTCGGTGGCGTCCACGCCTCGTTCATCGCTCATGGTGCCCAATCGATGTCCCTCATCCGCCTCGGAGTCTGAGCAGAATGCACAGTGCTACGGGCACATGTTGTGCATCCAAGGGATTATCTGTCTACTGGCGGAGCACAACGTCAATTTTTGCGGAAGCAAGGTGCGGACAGTGGGGTGCGCTCTGTGACGGTCGTGAACTCGGCGCCGAGGTCAGCCGGCGGCAAGGGCTCGGGCATCGCCCGGGAGGCGGAGCTCGCCGCGCTCGAGGCGGTCGAACGGCGCGTGCTGTGGCTGTCCACGGCGATCATCGACCACGCCAATCGGGTGCGGCCGAACCCCTCGGGCCTGAAGGTCGGCGGTCACCAGGCGTCCAGCGCCTCGATGACCTCGATCATGACGGCCCTGTGGTTCCACGCGCTGACCTCCGAGGACCGGGTGTCGGTCAAGCCCCACGCCTCGCCCGTGCTGCATGCGATCAATTACCTGCTGGGTGAGCTGGACGAGTCCTATCTGACCACCCTGCGCGCCTTCGGGGGCCTGCAGAGCTACCCCAGCCGGTCCAAGGACCCCGACCCGGTCGACTACTCCACCGGTTCGGTCGGCATCGGCGCCACCGCGCCCCTGTGGGGGGCCATCGCGCGGCGCTACGCGGAGGGGCATTTCGGCGGGGCCGGTACGGGACGGCAGTACTCCCTGCTGGGCGACGCGGAGCTGGACGAGGGCGCGATCTGGGAGGCGATCCAGGACCCGATGGTGCCGGGCCTGGGCGAGGTGGTGTGGGTTGTCGACCTGAACCGGCAGTCCCTGGACCGCGTGGTGCCCGGTATCGCCGCGGAGCGGCTGCGGGGCATGTTCACCGCGGCCGGCTGGCAGGTGATCAACCTCAAGTACGGGCACGCCCTGCGGGGGCTGTTCGCGCGGCCGGGCGGCGAGGCGCTGCGCGCCCGTATCGACGCCATGGGCAACCCCGAATACCAGCGCCTGCTGCGGTGTTCCGCCGACGAACTGCGTGAGCGCCTGCCCGGCACCGGCTCCACGGCCGGGCCGATCGCCGACCTCATCGCGCCACTGGACGATGGCTCGCTGCTGGCAGCGGTGCGCAACCTGGGCGGCCATGACATCCGCGCCCTCATGGACGCCTACGACGCCGTCGACGACACCCGCCCGACCGTGATCTTCGCGTACACGGTCAAGGGCTGCGGGCTGCCCACCGAGGGCCATCCGCAGAACCATTCCTCGCTGTTGACCGGCGACCAGATGAAGGAGCTGGCCGACCGTCTGGGGACGGACCTCGACCGCCCCTGGGCGGCCTTCGGCGACGGCTCGCCGGAAGCGGCCCTGTGCGCGGCGGCCGCCGATCGGCTGCGCCGCCCCGGACACGCATCGCGGCGGCCCCCCGAGGTGCCCGCCGACCTGGCCCGCCCGGCGCCGACCGGCATCGGGAACACTCAGCAGGCTCTCGGGCGTGTCCTGCTGGATCTCACCCGGCGGGCGCCGGAGGCGGCCGCCCGGATCGTCACCGTCAGCCCCGACGTCAGTTCCAGCACCAATCTCGGTGGCTGGCTCAACAAGGTCGGTGTGTGGTCGCCGACCGAGCGTCCCAACTGGTTCGCCGACGACGCCGAGACGATCCTGCACTGGCGGGAACGGCCCACGGGCCAGCATGTGGAGCTGGGCATAGCGGAGACCAACCTGGTCGGTCTGCTCGGCGAATTGGGCGCCACCTGGAGCCGGTGGGGCCAGCCGCTGCTGCCGATCGGTGTGGTCTACGACCCCTTCGTCAACAGGGCGCTGGAGCCGTGGTCCTTCGGTATCTACGCCGGTGGCCAGTCGATCCTGGTCGGCACGCCGTCCGGCGTCACGCTCGCCCCCGAGGGCGGTGCCCACCAGTCGATCACCACTCCGTCGCTGGGTATCGAGCAGCCCGGCTGTGTCACCTACGAACCCGCGTTCGCGATCGACACCGAATGGTGTTTGCTGGCCGCGCTCGGCAACCTCGGCCGTCCCGACGGCAGTTCGGCCTACCTGCGGCTGTCCACCCGGCCCGTCGACCAGTCCGCGGCCGCGGTGCCGACGGACCCGGCCGCGCGTGAGCGCCGCCGGCGGCACGCGGTCGCCGGGGCCTACCGGCTGAGGCAGCACGAGAACCCGGTGGTGACCCTCGCCGCGATGGGCGCACTGGTCCCGGAGGCCCTGGCCGCCGCCGACCGGCTCGCCGCCCTCGGCTACGGCGCCGATGTCGTGTGCGTGACCAGCCCGGACCTGCTCTTCCGCGCGCTACAGGCCCGCCGCGGCCTGTCGGAGGACCCGACCTGGATCCTCGACCAGGTCTTCCCCGCCGAGCGGACCACGCCGCTCGTCACCGTGCTGGACGGCCACCCGCACACCCTGTCCTTCCTGGGCACGATCCAGAACACGCCCGTCACCACTCTCGGCGTGACCCGGTTCGGCCAGTCCGGGGCGATCGAGGACATCTACCGCTACCACGGCATCGACAGCGATGGCATCGTCGCCGCGGCCCTGGACCACGTGGAGTAAGGCGGGGCCGGAGGCTCGCATGCCTCGCACCTTCGAGGTGCCACACATACGAGGGTGCCGTCCGGCGGGGGACGGCACCCTCGTATCCGCGGCCATTCCAGCCGTTCCCTGCGCCTGCTTCCGGTGCTATCTCGGCATCTCCGTCGATGTGCCGTTCACCGTTCCGGTGGCCCTCGTGGGGCGCTCCAGGATGCCCCGGGTGTCGGGCGGGGCCGGTTCCGGGGCGCCGGTGGTGTGCTGCGGGCCCGTGGACTCGGCGGCTGGGGCGCTCCCGTTCGCGGTGCCGTTGTGCGGATGCGCCGACCCGTTGATCTTCTCGATCGCCTGCCGGGCCTGCTCACCGGGGGAGCGGGCCGCCAGCGGCGGTGAGGGATGGGGCGCCGTGGCCGCGGGCTGGGTCCGCTCCCGCTCGGGCTTGGCGTGGACGCCGATGGTGTGGGTCCCCTGGCGCAGTCGATGGCTGACCGCCTCGTCGAGGCTCACCGGCCGCTGCGTCTGGGCCGCCAGCCGGCCGGCCTCCTGGCCCAGCGAGGCGACCACTTCCCAGGGCAGATGGAGCACCAGGCGGACTTCGGCGTCGCCATCCGGCAGCGCCTGGATGGGAGGGATGAACCGGTCATTCATGGACGGGGCCTCCGGTCTCGGTATCGGCCTGTGCGGGCGGCGCGCGTCCCATGGGCAGGACGCACACAGAGCGATACGGAGAACCGGTTCCTGGTGTTCACCCGTGCGACGGCGATCCTTCTCCCCACCCCGTGCCCGGGCTCCTCGCCGCCCTGTGCCCCGGGCTCCTCGCCGCCCCGGTGACCGTCAGGTCTTGCTGAGCAGGATCGTCACCGTCGCCAGGATCGCCGCCAGCACCAGCATGGTGATGCCGTAGATCAGCCGCTGCGACCGCAGAATGGGGAGGAACGCGTCGAAGGAGATCCGGCCGGCCCCGGAGAGCGCGAGCCCGGCGGCGCCGACCCCGACCAGCAACGGGAACTCGAAACCGCCGAAATAGCCGAGCGGCGAGGCGGCGGCGACGGCGTTGGCCATCGTGCCCGCGACGGCCGCACCGGCGAGCGGCGTGAGCAGCCCCACGGCGAGGGCCAGGCCGCCGAAGGTCTCGGCGAGCCCGGCGATCACGGCCATGGCCTTGGGTGCCGGATAGCCGAACTGCGCGAACGCCACGGCCGTCTTGTCGATGCCCAGGCCGCCCCACCAGCCGAAGAGGTGCTGTGCGCCGCGCGCGGCGACGATCAGCCCGACGCCGAGCCGGAGGACCAGCAGACCGACATCATGGGCTCGGAGCACATGCGCCGCTGACCTGGGCGAGGCCGGGGCGGGTGCGGTGGCGTTCTCGGGGTGGGAAGAAGTCATGGCGCCCTCGTCTGGCCGGGCTCGGCGCGGATCGCCGAGCCGAGATCCGATATGCACCTTAAATACTTTTTATTCCACTGAGCTGCGGGGTTCAATCCGGGCACCCGTCGACCGCGGAGCGGCCTCCGCATGAGCCGCCGGGCCGTACCCGCGTCAGCACCAGGAGCACGGCCCCGGCCAGACAGCAGCCCCCGGCCGCCATCAGGACCGCGCCGACGGCCGCGGCCGTGGGGGCGCCGTGCGCGTCGGCGGCGGGCGCGGACAGGGTCACCCCCAGCCCCGCCGCGGTGGTGATGACCGTCTTGGTCACCCCCGATGCCTCCCCGGCGCGCTCGGGCCGCACCACCGCCTGGGTGGCGATGAGCGTCAGGGCGCCCGCGACCCCGAGCGCGGCCCCGCACCCCGTGACCGCGACGAGGAAGACCGGCAGGGTCGGCGCCGCGGCGGCGGCGCCCAGCGCCGCCGCCCCCAGCACCAGGACCCCGGCCATCGCCCGCACCGCGTGCGCCGTGCGGATCCGCCCCGCCACCGGCCCGGCCAGTGCCATCGCCGCCGCCGGGGCCAGGAAGGCCGCCCCCGCGCCCGTCGCCGACAGCCGCCACGGCCCCTGCAGCGCCAGGGGCACGGCGAACAGGACGACCACGGTCGCGGCATTGGCCGCCGCCCCCGCCGCCGTGAGCGCCACAAAGGGCCGGTTGCCGAACAGGGCGAGATCCATCAGCGGATGCGCCGCCGCCCGCTCACGCCGTACGAAGACGGCCCCGAGCCCGACCGCCAGCGCCAGGGCCACCGCCGAGCGGCCCGAGGTCCAGCCCCACAGGTATCCCCGGTCGACCAGGACCGCGAGCGCCGCGAGCGCGCCGGTCGCCGTGATCAGCCCCGCCGCGTCCACGGACACCGGCGCGGTGGTGTCCCGCGATTCCCCGGCCCGTGCCGCGCACACCACGGCGACCAGTGCGAGGGGTACGTTCAGCCAGCACACCGCCCGCCAGGACACCGCCTCGGTGAGCACCCCGCCGACGTAGGGCCCGCACACTGTGGCCACGCCCCCGATGCCCAGCGCCCGGCCCATGACCCGGGCCCGCGAACCGGGCGGACAGGCGTTCGTCAGCAGGGCGAGACCGGCCGGCATGGCCATCGCCCCGCCCGCGCCCTGCACCACCCGCGCGCCCACCAGCACCGGAAGCGACGGGGCCAGCGCACAGACCACTGACGCGCCGCCGAACACCGCAAGCCCGGCCATCAGCAACCGGCGACGGCCGTACAGATCGCCCAGCCGCCCCGCGCCCGCCATCAGCGCGCCGGCCGCGAGCAGATATCCGCTCACCACCCACTGGAGGCCGCCGCCCGCCGCCCCCAGATCCCGCCCGATCCCGGGCAGGGCCAGGTTGAGCGCGAACGCGTCCAGCTGGACGCAGAACACGGTCGCGGACACCGCCGCCAGCGCCCATCGCCCTGCGGACCCGCCACTTGCCGTCGTCATCACACACTCCTCGGCACCCGAAAAGGACCTGTCGGATACCGGGGCTGAAAGGAGAGACGAGCGAACGGAAGGAAACGGGCGCGGCCATCACACCCGGGGAACGGCGATCGGTCAGCGACGGGGCGGCAGCCGGTGCAGCTCCACGGCGGTCAGCCGCCCGGCCTCGATCGTGGCCGTCATGAACGTACAGTACGGCTGCCGCCGCCGGTCGGTGGGGGAGCCGGGGTTGAGCAGCCGCAGCGGCCCCTCGGCCGTGGAGTCCCACGGGATATGGCTGTGGCCGAACACCAGCACATCGAGGCCGGGGAACCGCTCGGCGCAGCGCCGCTCCCGCCCCCGCGCCGCTCCGGTCTCGTGCACCACGCCCAGCCGCACCCCCGCCAGCTCGGCCCGGGCCACCTCCGGCAGCCGCGCCCGCAGCTCGGGCCCGTCGTTGTTGCCGTACACCCCGATCAGCCGGCGCGATCGCTCCTGGAGCAGATCGAGGGTGGCGAGGTCGACCCAGTCGCCCGCGTGGACCACCACATCGGCGTGCGGCAGCCGCTCCAGCAGCTCCCCGGGGAGCGCCTTGGCGCGCCGGGGGAGATGGGTGTCGGACATCAGCAGAAGACGCACACGGACGACCGTACCGCCGTGATGACCTTGACGAGCACATCGGCGGAAGAAATAGTGTGCCAAGCGATTCGGTGTCACGAGGCTCCCAGGGGGTGGACATGGCAGCGCGGTCCCAGGCGCGGACGGCCCAGGACCGCTATCCGCGGCCGCTGGTCTCGACGGCGGAGGCGGAGTGGATCTGGCGGCAGCTGTCGGTGCAGGCCATGGAGGACGGCGCGAAGCCGGAGACCGTGCGGCTGGCCGTGGTGGTGGGCCTGGCGCGGGCCAGCGGCGCCCGGTACGGCGGACTGCTGCGCTGCACCATGTCGGCGCTGGACCTGGACTCCGGGTGGGTGACCATCGAGCACGGCAAGCATCGCGTCCCGCGCCGGCACGGCCTGGACCGCGGCACTGTGCTGGTGCTGCGCCGCTGGCTGCGAGTGCGGCAGGAGCTCTGCGCCGAGCTGGAGGGGGCGGCGCCGGACGCGCTGCTGCTGACGGTGCACCACACCCATGACAACGGCGTGACCGTGGTCGCCGGGCTGCCCATCACCCGGCAGGGGCTGGTGCTCTCCTGGCGCCGGTTCGTCCACCGTACGAACGCCTGGTACGCCGGTCGCCGTCCTCCGCTGCCCACCCGCTTCGAACAGGTCCGCCGGGTCTGGGACACCTGAGCTCGGACCCCGGCCGGGTTCCGGCCGGGCCGTTGTCAGGCCTCTGGCGCAACGTGACATTGTACGCTGGCACTCCGCGCCGACTCGACGTGCCATTCGGAGGGCCGAGATGGGTGAACTCAAGCATCGCAGCCTGGCCACCGTTCAGCACCGGCTGCGCGACCAGGTCGCCCATCAGCTGCGTGCGGCCCTGATAGCCGGTGAACTCCGGCCGGGCGCGGTCTACTCGGCGCCCGGTCTGGCCGCGGACTTCGGGGTCTCGGCCACACCGGTGCGGGAGGCCATGCTCGACTTGGCCCGCGAGGGTCTGGTCGAGCCGGTGCGCAACAAGGGCTTCCGGATCACCGAGGTGAGCGAGCGCGACCTCGACCAGTACACCGAGATCCGGGCGCTGATCGAGGTCCCGGTCGTCGGCCGGGTCACCCGCACCGCGACCCGCGCACAGCTCGAAGCGCTCCGCCCGATCGCCCTGGAGATCGTCGACGCGGCCGCCGCCCATGACCTCGTCGGCTATCTGGAGGCCGACCGCCGCTTCCACCTCGAACTGCTGGGGCTCAATGGCAATGACCGCCTCGTCGAGACTGTTGGTGACCTGCGCAAGCGCTCCCGTCTCTACGGTCTGACCTGGCTCGACGAACACGACCAGCTGCTGCCGTCCGCCGAGGAGCACGTGGAACTGCTCGATGTGATGCTGGCCGGGGACGTCGAGGCGGCAGAGGAGTGCATGACCCGCCACCTCGGCCATGTCCGTTCCCTGTGGGCCCAGGGCCGCGAGGAGGCGGCACGAGTGCCCTGACGGGGCTGCCGCCCCGCCCGGTGCCTTGGACGGGAGCGCATCGCGACCGCGGATCAGCCGGACGGGGACAGCAGTCGGTCCATCCACTCCTCCACCGCATCGGCCGTGCGGGGCAGGGCCGTTGACATCAGGCGGGCGCCGTCGGCCGTGATCACCAGATCGTCCTCGATGCGGACGCCGATCCCGCGCAGTTCGGGTGGCAGGGTCGTGTCGTCGGGCTGGAGGTAGAGGCCCGGTTCGACGGTGAGGACCTGGCCCTCCTCCAGGACGCCGTCCAGGTACTGCTCCGCGCGGGCGCGGGCGCAGTCGTGGACGTCGAGCCCGAGCATATGGCCGGAGCTGCACAGGGTGTAGCGCCGGTGGAGGCCGCTCTCGGCGGTGAGCGCCTGTGCGGCGGGGATGCGCAGCACGCCCCAGTCGGCGAGGCCCTCGGCGAGCACGGTGGAACAGGCCATGTGGAAGTCGCGGAAGCTCGCGCCCGGTTTGAGGGCGGCGATCCCCGCGTCCTGCGCGGCGAGCACCAGCTCATAGACCCGGCGCTGGACGGGGGAGAAGCGCCCGGACAGCGGGAGAGTGCGGGTGAGGTCGGCGGTGTACAGCGCGTCGGTCTCCACGCCCGCGTCGAGCAGCAGCAGTTGCCGCGGGTCGAGCGGGCCGTCGTTGCGGGTCCAGTGCAGCACACAGGCGTGGGCGCCGGCGGCGGCGATGGTCTCGTAGCCCGTGCCGTTGCCCTCGGCCCGGGCGCGCAGCTGGAAGACGCCCTCGATCCAGCGTTCGCCGCGGGGGTGTCGCAGTGCCGACGGCAGGGCGCGGACGACATCCTCGAATCCGGTGGCGGTGTGATCCACGGCCCGCTGGAGCTGGGCCACCTCCCACGGGTCCTTCACCAGTCGCAACTCGCTGAGCACGGAGGCGAGTTCGGGATCGCGGGAGGCGTCCCTGCCGGGGCCGAGGCGGGCGAGGCCGGCCAGGTGGGCGCAGCGGACGCCGGTCAGCCGCTCGGCCTCGGCCAGGTCGGGGCGGTGGCCGACCCAGAACTCGCCGTACTTGCGGTCCCGGTAGAACTCCCCGCCCTCGTCGCGTGGTGACCGCGGGCGCAGGTACAGCACCGGCTCGCCGTCCGGCTCCAGGACCAGCACGTGACCGGGCTGGTCCTCGCCGGTCAGCCCGGTCAGCCAGGCGTACGCACTGTGCGGGCGGAAGCGGTGGTCACAGTCGTGGGAGCGGACCTTCAGCTCGCCGGCCGGGATGAGCAGTCGCTCGCCGGGGAAGCGGGTGGCGAGCCGGGCCCGGCGGTCAGTGAGCTGCTCGAAGCCGGGGACACGGGAGTCACCGGAGGGTGGGGCGGGGGCCCAGCCATCGGCCATCGAGCGGGCGAGGGCGTCCGATACGGGCAAGTCATGGCTGCCGATGTGGAGTTGGGCGGCACGTGCGGTCACGGACACCTCCGGTGAAGGAAATCTGGATGACCTTTTCCTGACGCCTTGTCAGTGCAATTTCACATTACTATGTTACAGGTCACACCTCGTGCAGTGAAGGCCATCGCCTCGGGGCCCCACTCACCCCCACCGCCTCTTGGAGGTTCAGGTGTTACATCCGCGCCCCTCGCGCAGACTCCTGCCGGCCGCGACCCTCATCGCCGCGCTCGTGATGCCGCTCGGGCAGGCCGCCGCGGCCGCACCCAGGGACCCCGCGCCATCCGCCCATCCGTGGCAGCCGAAGGCGGCACCGAAGCCCACGTCCCGGCCCGCCGACAACCGCTTCGACCACGCCCAACGTCTCGACGCGAAACCGGAGTCCAGCGCGGCTCCGGCCCCCGCGCCCCGCTCCGCCATCACCGACGGACGGATCCCCGGCCCGCTGTCCGGGCCGGCCGCCGCCCACCACGACAAGAAGCCGGCCGTCGCCCCCTGCACCCTCGACGGCGTCACCGGGCTGAGTCCCGATCAGCTGGCCGACTTCCTCGCCGACCCCGCGGTCACCGCCGACGGCTGTCTGCGTGGCCTCATCTGGAACTGGGACCCGCGGCTGATCCCCGTCATGTCCGACGCGCACGTCCAGACCGTGGCCCGGCGCATCGCCTCCCTCGCCCCCGGCCACGACGGCGAGAACACCAGCCACCTGTACGAGATGTTCACGTACCTGCACGCGGTGGCCTACCACGACTTCTCGCACGACGAGATCGACACCACCGACGCCGCCACCGTGACCGCGGTACGCGGCGCGGTCGACGCCTTCGCCGCCGCGGCCCACACCTTCGACGCCACCCGGGCCAACGCCGACACCCTGCGCGAGGCCCTGATCGCCTGCAGCGGACCCGGCGGACGCCAGTACCAACTCGGTCTGGTCAAGAAGGTCCTGGCCACCATGGACCCGGAGCACACCGCCACCAACGGGGACCAGTCCTGGGGCAACGCCGCCCTCTCCGCGCTCTCGCTGAACTACCTGGGCGTCTACCCCGGCAACCAGGACAAGGAGTTCCAGGCCGCGGTCGCCGCCGACCCCGGCTACCGTGCCGCCTTCAAGGCGTTCGCCGACTACACCCACCTCAAGGACACCCCCAACGCCTGGGTCGTCCGCGACGCCCTCCTCGAGTACGGCCGCTTCGGCGAGATCGACTTCCTCAAGCAGCAGACCATCACCGACCTCGGAGCCCTGCTGCCCGTCACCGTCAAGAACTTCGGCGAGGGCAGCGCGCCCTGGGGCAAGGTCGTCTCCTGGCTCATCACCTTCGAGGCGTGCCGGCCCTACGGCGTCTGCAAGGAGGACATCGAGAAGCGGATCTTCCCGAACACGTACTCCTACGACAACGGCGGCATCAAGGTCCGCACCGCCCTCGACCGTGCCACCGTCGACCAGCTCTACTATGCGTCCAAGCAGGTCAGGGCCCAGTTCCATCGGGTGCTCGGAATCGAGGAGCCGCTCGCCGACGACCCCAACGCCACTCTCGGCATCGTGCTGTACGCCTCACGCTCCGACTACGAGGTCTACCACCCGCTGCTCACCGGCATGGGCACCGACAACGGCGGTGTCTACATCGAGAAGGGTGCGACCTTCTACACCTACCAGCGCCGCGTGCCGCAGGACTCCTCCCTCACCCTGGAAGAGCTCTTCCGGCATGAGTACACCCACTACCTCAACGGCCGGTTCGCCATTCCCGGTTTCTTCGGTGAGGGCCCCTGGTACGAGGGCGACCGCACGACCGCCATGGACGAGGGCAGCGCCGAGTTCTTCGACGGCTCGACCCGTGACGACGGCATCCGTGTACGCCAGTCCCTGGTCCGCGACATCATCAACGACACCCAGGGCGGCAGGCCGCGGATGACGATCAACGAGATGCTGCACGCGACCTACGACCGCGACGGCTTCCGCTTCTACTCCTACGCGGGAACCCTCTTCGAGTTCCTGTGGCGCGACCACCCGGCGAAACTCCAGGAGATGTACCGGTTCATCCGCGCCGACGACCCCGTCGCCTTCGACAACTGGCGCAATCAGCAGGGCGCGGACACCAACCTCCAGCAGCAGTACGACGCCTTCCTCGACGCACAGATAGCCATCGTCGACGACCTGTTCGTACCGGACACCACGTACATCCCCAACAAGGACCTGACGCTCACCGACGCCGCCGGGGCGCAGAGCGCCTTCTCCCAGGCCACCGGCGATCAGCCCGCCTGCAAGGACAGTGGCGACGGCGAGCACGGACGGTTCGTCTGCACCGGCGAGATCACCGCGAACCTCAGCGACCCCGGCAGCCTCAACAAGGTCTTCACGGAGATGTCCGAGGCGGTCGACGCCAACCTGCTCGACCGTTCCAGGCCCGCCGCCGTCGACTTCAGCGATATGAACTGCAGTTTCGACCGGCCCACCGTGGCGGGCAACTCCGGCACCGCGGACTTCAGTTGCGAGGGACCGTTGCGGCGGTGACCTGACTTTCGGTACCGCGCATCCGCACCTGCTCGGCGCGGATGCGCGGGCCGATGTCCCGGCGCCAGCCGCCGGAATCGTGTTCCGCCGGACAGCCCTCAGGCCGCGGGCGCCGCGGCCGCCGCGGTGACGGTGAACCGCGCCTGTGCGGTGGCGCCGTTCACGCGCACCGCGAGGGTGGCCGTTCCCGGGCGCAGCGCGGTCAGCTTGCCGTCGGCCGGGTCGTACGCCGCCACATCACGGCGCCCGGCGTCGTCCGGATCGCCGATGTGGACGCCTGGCGAGCCGGTCCAGTCCGCGCTCAGCGGGAAGGCGACCGGCACCCGGCGGGCATCGATCCCCTCGCCCTGGAAGACGGTCGCCGTGATGTCGGCGGCCTGCCCGGTGCGCAGGTCCTCCGGGGCGGTGAGGGTCAGCCCGTCCACATGGGCGCGGGTCTGCACGGACACCCAGTCCGGGCCGCCCTGCCACGGTGCGTGGCGCGCGGCCGCCTGGTCCCGGGCCGAGACGTGGTCCACGCCGACCATCGACCAGCCGGTGAAGCCGCCCTGGTTGGGCGGGGCGGCGGGGTTCTTGCCCGAGTTGCCGTTGATCAGGTACGGGACGCCGTCCACCCGTGAGGCGTGGAAGGTGCCGACGTGGCTGCCGATGAACCCCGCGCCCTTGCCCGTCGTGCGGCGGAAGTCGGTCAGCCAGCCCTCCAGCAGCGCCGCCTCCTTGCGGTCGCCCAGCTGGCTGCCCTGCTGCGGGGTGGGGTCGCGCGGCGGCACATGCTCGATCACCATGACCGAGCCGACGTCGGGGTCCTTGGCGGCCGAGTCCAGCTGGGCGCGCAACTCCTTGATCTGGTCGAAGCCACCGGCACGCAGCCCCAGCCGTGAGGTGTCCAGGGTGAGGAAGCGGGTGCCCCGGTGGTCGAACGCGCGGTGGGCGGGCCCGAATTCGCCTGTGAAGTTGTCGATGGAGCCGCCCATCACCTCATGGTTGCCGGGCACGTAGTACCAGGGCAGCTCATCGCCCAGCTCCTCCTTCAGCACGGTGCGGGCGAAGGACAGATCGGCGGGGGAGCCCTCGTCCACCAGGTCCCCGTTGATCACCAGGAAGTCGGGCTTGGCCGCCTTGATCTCCCGCAGGGTGCGGCGGGCCTGGGCGACGATCGGGCTGTCCGGATCGCGGGCCACGAACTGTGCGTCGGACATCACGGCGAACCGCCAGTCGCGTCCCCGCACCTGCGCGGCGGTGGAGATCAGCGGATCGGGGCGCACGCTCTCCGTGGGCAGTTCGACGGAGGGCGGCACCCGCGCCGAGAGGTCGTCGATGACCACACTGCCGGTGTACTGGCGGGTGGCGGCGGTCTCGGCGAGGTAGAAGCGGTTGACCTTCAGCGGATACGCGACCCCGGCCGGGACGGCGAAGTCGACATGTCGCCAACCGGTCCAGGTCACATAGGGTCCGCGGAGCAACTGGTCGGAGCCCGCCGCGTCCTTGAGGTGCAGTGTGGGCCACGCCCCCTTGCCGTCGCCCTTGATCCACAGGCCGAAGGACTGCGGCTGCCCGTCCACCTCGATCTGCTGGGGCGGGGTGACATAGGCCGCGCGGGTGGCCGTGGACTGGGTGAAGTCGTAGTCCAGCTTCAGCCCGGTGCCGGTGTGGCCGTCGGGCGTGGCCTCCGCCGAACCGGAGGCGCGGGCCTGGCTGAAGGTCCAGCGGTCGGCGTCGTCGAAGGACGCCTCCTGCCGCTCGGTCAGGCCGACGGTGACGGCGAGCACCGTGGTGGCGCCGCCGACGCGGACCTTGACCTGCCCCGCGGCCTGGTCGTGGCGCGCCTTGACGGTGAAGGTGCCCGTCCGGGGGTCCGGGGCGATGTCGAACAGCGCGTGGTCGTACGAGAGCCGCACATCGGACGGTTCGACGGGGGCGCTGGTGCCGTGCGCGTCCATGCCGACGACGCCGAACCGGCCCGTGGCCTCGGCGTCGGCCAGGCCGACCAGCCGGCCCGTGGGCTGGATCCGGTCCAGCCGGTCCAAGACGGTGAGGCCGATGTCGCCGTGGGCGGCGCCGCGCCGGGCGGTGACGGTGGTGTCACCGCCGTGTCGGGCGGTGAAGGTGCCGTCGGAGCCGACCCGGCCGATGTGGGAATCGGCCGTCCGCCACTGCGGTGCGCCGTCGGCCGGGCCGTATGTCTCGTCGTAACCGGCGGCGGTGAGGCGGCGGGTGAGTCCGGGGAAGACCCGCTCGGGGTGGCCGCCCCGGACCGGGTCGGCGGTGGGCGCGGACGCGCGGTCCATCGCGGTGTCCACCCAGAAGCCCTTGAGCCGGCCGCTGCCGTCGGGCGCGGTGAGAGCCAGGCCGTTGGGGACGGTGCGCTCGGCGCCGTCGGACGGGCTGTTCTCCACCCGGGTGGTGTCGCTGCCGGGCTCGCGGGCGACGAGCGTGGAGGAGCCGCCGCCGTCGAGGTTGAGCGCGCTGTAGGCGCCCGCGTCCTTCATCATCAGGCCCAGCTCGGTGAGGGTGACCCCGCCGCTGTCGGCCTGCCGCCCGTCCACGGTGAGGATCTGCATGGTGCGGCCGTCGCGGGAGAAGCCGACTGCGGTGCGCGGCGCCGTGGTGTTGTTGCCCTCGCCGTCGTGGCCGACCGGCTTGCCGTCCACGACCAGCAGTTCCCGGCCGCTGAGGGCCGTGCGGGGCAGGTCGCCGTCGTCGGTGCGGGGCCGGTACTCCATCGACACCGCGTCGCCGAGGGCCAGCCCGGACAGCTCGTCGGCCCCGGCGTCCCGGCCGAGCAGCACGGTCGCACCGGCCGGGATCGGGCCCTTGCCGGGCTCGGTGGCCGCCTTGGTGACCTTGCCGTCCACGACCGTGACCTCGGCGGTGCGCCGTGCGCCGTCCACGGTCTGGGCGCGGTCCGCCTCGCCCCACTGGGCGGTGTACGCCCCGATCCCGGCGGCCGGGACGTTGGCGGCGTTGAGTGCCGCGAGCGGATGGGGGCCGTCGGGGAGGGTCAGGGTGCCGTCGAAGTAGAGCTGGAGGAGGCGGCCCGCGTCGGCCGGGCCGATGCCGACGGCCTGGGCGGGCCCGGCCGCGGAGGCGGAGTTGACGAGGCGGCCGTCGCCGATGCCGTTGCCCTCGGGGGCGCCGGTCTGGTTGATGTCGAAGAAGTCACCGTTGATCGCCGCGACCGTGCGGCGCCCCGGCCCGGCGTCGTGCTCGGCGGCCAGTTGGGAGACGGTCCGGCGCTTGGCGACCTGGTCGGGGTGCAGATAGTCGACCTTGGTGCCGCCGGCCAGGTCCACCGACAGCGCGTCGACCCGCAGCCATTTGTCCGACTCCAGCCGGTCGTACGAGGTCAGCTTCACTCCCGGGGCGACCGGCCGCGAGGAGCGGGCGGTCTGCAGCCCGTCGCCGTCGGCCACGGACCGGGTGCCCGGCGCACCGCTGGCGGCGGGCGGCGCGACCGGCCGCAGCATCTCCGTGGAGAGCCGCGGCAGGGGTTCGGGCGCCGGGGCGGGGGTGGTGTCGGCGGTGGCCTGGCCGGCGGCGCCCAGCACAAGGGCGGACACCGCGGCCAGGGCCGCCAGAGGTCTGGCGAACGCGACAGGAGGCACGGCAACTCCATGGGGCCAGGGGACTCGCGTGGTTCACACGCACAGCGCCCCAGCATCGCCCCGGAGTTGACCGGGCACCAGAAGGCGTCGGCGACGACACGGGAAACAAATGACCAAGTCGGCGCGGACCGTGATCGCGCCGGCCGCCGTGGGGCGGGGTCAGTCGCCGGTCACACCGTCGAGATAGACCCAGTCGCCCTCGTGGCGTACGAAGCGGCTGTTCTCGTGGAGCGAGCCCGCGCGGCTGCCCTCGGTGTAGTGCGCGCGGAACTCGACGGTGCCCGTGGTGTGGAACGCGCTGCCCTCGGTGGTGCCCAGGATCTCCAGGCGCACCCAGCGCAGCCCCGCGTCCAGCCCGGCGCCGGGCGGCCGGGTGGTGGGGTGCCAGCTGCGCAGCAGATACGCCTCGTCCCCGACGGCGAAGGCGCTGTAGCGCGAGCGCATCAGCTGCTCGGCGGTGGTCGCGCGGGCCTGGCCGCGGTGCAGCCGGCCGCAGCAGTCGTCGTAGGCCGCGGGCAGCCCGCAGGGGCAGGAGGCCGGGGTGGGGCGGGCCGGCTGCGGGCGTCGGGTACGTCGGGACATGATCCCCATTGTGACGGGTGGGACGGACGGGGTGCCTCCCCGGCCCGGACGGCTGTTCAGGGTTCGACCGCTCGGACGGCCATGGCTCAGGGCCGGGCCGCACGGATGGCCAAGGGTCAGGGCTCGATCATGACCTTCAGCTGTGCGGGGTCGGAGAGCGCCGTCTCAAGGGCGTCCGCCGTACGTTCGCGGGGGAAGCGGGCGGTGACCAGCGTCTCCAGGTCGATCCGTCCGGTGGCGGCCAGTGACACCGCCGCGGGGAACTCCCCGGCGTAGCGGAAGACGGTGACCAGGGTGAGCTCCTGGCGCTGCATCCGGGCCAGCGGCAGCGTGGTGCGGGGCTGGGGCGGGTTGCCGACGGCGACCACGGTGCCGCCGGGGCGTACCGCGTGCACGGCAGCGTCCAGGGCGGATTCGATGCCGGAGCAGTCGAGTGCGATGTCGAACACCGGATCCCGGGGGAGGGGTTCACGGGAGGTGTCCAGGGCGCGGTCGGCGCCCAGGCGGCGGGCATGGGCCAGCCGGCCGGGGTTGACGTCGGTCACCACGGTCTCGCCCGCCCCCACGGCACGGGCGGCCTGGAGGACCAGCAGGCCGATCGGCCCGGCACCGGTGATCAGCACCCGGTCCCCGGCCGCGACATTGCCGCGGCGCACCGCGTGCAGGGCGACCGCGAGGGGTTCGATGAGCGCCCCGGAGGTGAGGGGGAAGTCGTCGGGGAGCGGATGGGCGAACTCCGCGGGCACGGTCAGATGCCCGGTCAGGGCGCCGTCGGTGGGCGGGGAGCCGAAGCAGTGGCCGTGGGGGCACTGGTTGTAGCGGCCCGCGCGGCAGGCGCGGCAGCGACCGCACGGGATGGCGGGCTCGATCGCGACCCGGGTGCCCGCGGGCAGGGGGCCATCGCCCGCCACGACCGTTCCGGCCGCCTCGTGGCCGAGCGCGGTGGGGGAGCGGAGCACATTGGGGCCGTTCTCGCCGTGGGCGTAGTAGTGCAGGTCGGAGCCGCACAGCCCCACCGCGCCGATCTCCACGAGGACCTCGCCGGAGACCGGTTGGGGAATCGGGCGCCGCTCGATGCGCACGTCCTTGGGGCCGTGCAGGATCGCGGCGGTGGCGTCGTTCATATCGGGGTGGTTCTCCTCGTGCATGAGTGGGGCTCAGGCGGCGGGCAGCCGCAGCGGTTCGACGCGCTGGATGACCAGGCCGTAGGTGAGGGCGCCGACCACGCACAGCGCGCCGGACAGCATCAGCGGTGCGACGAAGGAGTGGTGGAAGAAGCCCAGCAGCAGCCCGGTGGTGGTCGAGCCGAGAACCCCGGCCAGGTTGGAGGCGAAGTTCTGGATGCCGCCGAGCGAGGCGACATGGCGCGGGGTGGGCGCGACGTCGGCGGGCAGGCTGGCCACCGAGGCGGCGGAGAAGGCCAGGCTCGCGTAGCTGACGGACAGCAGTGCCAGGGCCCACATGGCACTGGGGACGAGCACGGCGAAGGCGATGACCGAGGAGAAGAGCATCCCGCACACCAGGCAGGTCTTGCGGGCCCGGGTCACCGACCAGCCGCGGCGCAGCAGCGTGTCGCTGGTCCAGCCGCCGAGCAGACTGCCGACGATGGCGACGATGCCGGGCAGGGCGCCGTAGAAGCCCAGCTTGAGCAGGTCGAAGCCGCGGGCGTCGACGAGGTAGCTGGGGAACCAGGTGATGAAGAAGAAGATGACGTAGTTGAGGCAGAAGAAGCCGATCATCATGCCCCAGACCGTGCGGTGGCGGAACAGGTCGCGCCAGCGCACGGCGGGCTCCTCCGGGGCCGTCTCCTCGGCGGGGCTCTCCTCGAGCCGGGCGCCGCCCGCCGTGACGTACGCGCGCTCCTCGGCGCTGAGCCCGTCGCGCGCCGTGGGCTCGCGGTACGCCTTCAGCCACAGCGCCACCCACAGCAGGGCCACGGCGCCGGTGACCCAGAACGCCATCCGCCAGCCCTGCCAGGCGATCAGCGCGGTCACGACCGGGGCGGCGACGGCGGTGCCGGCGCGGGCGCCGTTGTCCCAGACGCTGTTGGCCAGCGCTCGTTCGCGGACCGGGAACCAGCGGGAGACGGACTTGGCGCACGAGGGGTAGGCCGGGGCCTCGCCCGCGCCGAGGGCGAGGCGGGCGAACAGCAGGCTGCCGATGCCCCGGACGAAGCCGGTGCCCACGGTGACCAGTGACCAGAGCAGCCCGCCGATGGCGAACATGCGCTTCTCGCCGTAGCGGTCGATCAGCGCCCCGGCGGGCAGTTGGCCCAGTGCGTAGGTCACGAAGAACATGCTGAGGATGACGCCCTGCCACTCGGGGCCGATGTGCAGGTCATCGGTCATATAGGGCAGGGAGATGGAGATGGTGGCGCGGTCGACGTAGTTGACGGTCATGCCCAGGAAACAGAGGAAGACCATCAGCCAGCGGGTGTTGTGCCGCAGACCGCGTGGGCGCGGTGGTGCGGGGCTGGCCTCGTCCTGGGACGGCGTGTCGGTGGCGGGGGCGACTCTGGGTGTCTTCAAGGCGGCTCTCCTTTGAAGGGGCGGTGCGTGAGGTCAGCGCGGCGGCCGGGCGCCGGAGTCCAGCTCCGCCCGTACGGACGTGACGAGGGCGGTGTCGTCCGCGAGGTCCTCGGCGCCCAGCAGCCGCAGCAGCCGGCGCGGGGCCTCGGGGTGCGGGCCGTCCCAGGCGCGGCGCAGCTCCTCGGCGCGCGGATCGTCCAGGGGGTGGTCCCGGGTGCGGCGGGCCCAGGCGGCGAGGGCCGTGGCCAGGAGGGAGGTGTCCCGTCCGGCGGCGCGCAGCTCGCGCAGCGGGGCGAGCCACCGTTCGGGGATCTTCTGGGATCCGTCCATGGCGATCTGCTGGATGCGGTGTTCCATCGCGTGGTTGGCGAAGCGGTCCACCAGGCTGTCGATGTAGGCGGGGAGGTCCAGCCCCTCGGTGGGCGGCAGGCTCTGCGCGGCCTCGGCGCAGTAGGCGCGTACGGTCTCCTCGCCCCAGGGGGTGGCCAGGACATCGGCGACGGTCTCGCATCCGGCGGCCAGGCCGAGATAGGCGATGAGCGAGTGGGAGCCGTTGAGCAGCCGGAGCTTGGCGAGCTGGTAGGGGGCGACGTCCGCGACGAAGCGCACCCCCGCCTCCTCCCAGTGCGGGCGGTCGGCGGCGAAGATGTCCTGGAGCACCCACTGGGTGAACGGTTCACCGGTCACCGCGCCTTCGTCGGCCACGGTCAGCGCGCGGGCGGCGGCCCGCCGGTCGGCGTCGGTGGTGGCGGGCACGATGCGGTCGACGACGGTGGCGGGGAAGGCGACCGAGCCGGTGATCCAGTCCAGCAGGCGGTCACGGTCCTCCCACGCGGTCGCGGTGATGAACTCCCGCACCAGGCGGCGCAGTACGGCGCCGTTGTCGGCCATGTTGTCGCAGGACACCAGCGACACCGGGGCGCCGCCGGCCCGCCGCCGGGCGCGCAGCCCCGCCGCGAGCTGCCCGGCCACGCTCGCGGGGGCGGGCCGTCCCTCCAGGTCGCCCCGGACGAGCGGGTCCTCCAGGGCGAGTCCGCCGGTAGCGGCGTCGCGCCGGTAGCCCTTCTCGGTGACGGTGAGGGTGACGACGGTGACCTCGGGGGAGGCGAAGAGCGCGCCGAGCCGGGGGCCGTCGTCGGCGGCGTGCAGCACCTCGGTCACGGTGCCGACCACGCGGGTGGCCGGGCCGTCCGGGCGCCGCTCGGTGAACGAGTACAGCCCGTCCTGCGGGCGCAGCGCGTCCACGACGGCCCGGCTGCGCTGGGTGACACCGGCTATGCCCCAGCCGCCGCCGTGCGCCGCCTCGGCGGCTTGTGTGTAGAGGGCCTGGTGGGCGCGGTGGAAGGCGCCGATGCCCAGATGCACGATCCGGGGGCGCAGCGCCCGCGGGTCGACCGGCGGGCGGCTCTCGGCGGGGACGCCGGGCAGGGTGGCCAGGGACAGGCGCCGCGTGGGGTTGGTGCTCACCAGTCGTGCACCGACCCGTCGGTACGGCGGCTCACCGGAAGGTATTTCGGGTCGTACGGGAAGCGGGCGGCCGCCTCCTCGTCGAGCTCGATGCCGAGGCCGGGCGCGGCCGAGGGGTGCAGCGCGCCCTCCCGCAGCTCGTAGGTCGGCCGGAACACCTCATGGGTGAGCGGGTCGTGCGCCATGTACTCCTGGATGCCGAAGTTGGGCACGGTGACATCGAGGTGGACGGCGGCGGACATGCTCACCGGCGACAGGTCGGTGGCGCCGTGCGAGCCGGTGCGCACCTGGTACAGCTCGGCGAGGTGGAAGATCCGCCGCAGATGGGTGATGCCGCCGGCGTGCACGACCGAGGCGCGGATGTAGTCGATGAGCCGCTCGGTGATGAGCTGCTGGCAGTCCCAGATGGAGTTGAAGACCTCGCCGACCGCTATCGGTGTGGTGGTGGAACGGCGGATCTGGCGGAAGGACTCCTGGAGCTCGGCGGGGGTGGGGTCCTCCATCCAGAACAGCCGCACCTCCTCCAGACTGCGGCCCAGCCGCCCCGCTTCGGTGGGGGTGAGCCGGTGGTGGACGTCGTGCAGCAGATGGAAGTCGAAGCCGAACCGCTCGCGGACCGCCTCCAGATAGCGCGGCGCGAAGTCCAGATACGCCTCGGTCGACCAGGGCTGTTCCTCGGGCAGCGCGCCGGTGGCGGGCTCGTAGACGGTGGCGACCGTGCCGTGGCGGATGCCGTAGGTCCCCGGTGAGCCGGGGACGGCGGCCTGGGCGCGGATCGCGCGGTAGCCCATCTCCTGGAAGCGGGCGACGTCCTCCAGCAGCTCGGGGACGTCGCCGCCGCTGGCGTGGCCGTAGACCATGGCGCCCTCGCGGGCCTTGCCGCCCAGCAGGTCGTACACGGGAAGACCCGCGACCTTGCCCTTGATGTCCCACAGCGCGGTGTCCACGGCCGAGATGGCGGTCATGGTCACCGGGCCGCGGCGCCAGTAGGCCCCCTTGTAGAGGTAGTGCCAGGTGTCCTCGATACGGGCGGGGTCGCGGCCGATCAGCAGCGGTACGAGGTGGTCCTCCAGGTAGGAGGCGACCGCGAGTTCGCGGCCGTTGAGGGTCGCGTCACCGAGACCGGTCACGCCGTCGGAGGTGGTCACCTTCAGGGTCACGAAGTTGCGACCCGGAGAGGTGACGATGACCTTGGCCTCCGTGATCGTGGCCATACGCATGTGCTCCTCACTGAGCGGGCTCCCGGGGGCTCCGGGGGTTCCGGGGGGCTCCCGGGGGGTCCGGGGGTGGAGTCCGGGCTGTCGGTCGGCTACCATACAAGTACGTCAGCGAGGCGAGTCAAGGGTTCGGAAGGGGTCAGATGGCACCGGCGGAAGGACTGCACGCGGCACGCTCCCGGGGGCGCAACACCCGGCAACTGGTCCATGAGGTACTGCGTTCGCGCATCGTCGGCCTGGAGCTGGCGCCCGGCTCCGCCGTCTCGGAGAACGACCTGGCGGCCGAGCTCGGAGTCAGCCGCACCCCCGTCCGCGAGTCCCTGATCCTGCTCGCCGACGAGGGACTGGTCGACATCTATCCCCAGATGGGGACGTTCATCTCGCGCATCCGGGAGCGCGATGTCGCCTCCGCCCAGTTCATCCGGGAGGCGCTGGAGTGCGCCGCCCTGCGGGAGGCCGTGGAGAAGGCCACCGCGCGGGACGTGGCGGAGCTGCGGGTGCTGCTCACCGCGCAGGAGGAGGCCGACCGCCAGTCCGATATGCAGGGCTTCTTCCAACTGGACGAGGAGTTCCACGCCCGGCTGATGGCCGTCAGCGGACACGCCTCCGCCTGGCCCGTCGTCAGCCAGGCCAAGGCCCAGCTGGACCGTGCCCGCAGGCTGTCACTGCCGATGACCCAGCAGATGTCCCTGCTCATCGGCCAGCACCGCGAGGTGGTCGACCTGCTGGAGGAGGGCGATCTGGACCGGGCCGACGGGGCGCTGCGCTCCCATCTGCGGCTGGTCTTCAGCGATGTGGAGAAGATCCGCGCCAAGCACCCGGAGCTCTTCAGCGACGAGGACGCCCCCCTCAGGCCGCGCCGCGACAGCGCCCGGCGCACCGCCTCCCGGGGAGAGGGCTGACCGGGCGGTCGTCCCCGCCGGGACTCTCCGTCCATCCCCTTTGACCGGCCGTCAGGGACGCACCCCACCTCACTGACGGCCGAAGAACTCCACCTCCGCGATGGCCGTCCGCCGGTCCGACCGGGCACCGTACGCCGCGTCGACCGACAGCCGGATGCGCACCACGTCCGAGCCGTGCACATCGAAGCTCTGCTGACCGGGCTGGTCCTGGAGGTTGACGCCCTTCGTCGTCCGCTCGCCCTCCGAGGTGACCAGCGTGAGGGTGAGCTCCGAGGGCCGCGCCTGGGTCAGGAACTCATCCGCCTTCGCCGAGCGCCCCGAGGTGATCAGCAGCTTCCGCAGCCGCACCGGCCGGTCGAAGTCGGCCTCCAGGTACTGGCCCGTGCCAGGGCCCGCGGTGGCCGGCGCCCAGTACCGGTTGTTGTAGCCGTCGAAGGCCGCCCCGGCCCGGTGGCCCGGCGCCTGGCTGGAGCCGCGCACCGCCGTGGGATGCAGCGCCTTCGGATCGCCGGTCTGGTCCTGGGTGAAGGTGAAGACCTCGGACAGCTGGGACCGGGCGAACCACGCCGCCGCGGCCAGCACCAGCACCAGGACCGGAAGGGTCAGCCGGGGCCGCGGCCAGGTCCGGTGGGTGGGCCTGCTGCCCGCGGCCAGCGGGCGCTGGGTGTCGCGCCGGAAGATCCGGCGCCACCAGGGCAGCGGATGCGGCCGGCCGGGCTCCGGCGCGGAGTCGAGCAGGATGCCGCAGCGCACACAGAGCCTGCGGTCCGACGGATTGTCCGCACGGCACCGGGGACACGGGCGGCCGGGGCGGCGCGGCGGGGCGTCCGGCCTCGGGGGCGCCGCCGGGGGCTCGTCCGGCACACCCGGCCGGTGGTCCGGACCGGTATCGGTGTCCTCCAGCCGGTCCCCGGGCCGCCGGGGCGCCGCCGCGGGCTCCTCCGGGCGTACGGCGGGCGGCGCCACGGCGTGCGGAGCCACAGTCGGAGTGGCAAGCGGAGCTACGGGCGGGGCGGCGGGCGGAACGACGGGCGGGTCGGGAGCCGGAGCGGACGACGCGGGGCGCGGCCCCTCGCCCGTACCGGAGCCCGGCGGGGTGGCGGGCGGCGCCGAGGCGCCCGGCCGCCGGTCCGGTTCCTCGTCCCAGGCCAGGAACGCCTCGCAGGAAGCGCAGAAGTGCGCCCCCGCCTCATTGCGGTGTCCGCAGTCGGGACAGATCATGACGCCCCCGCCCCCTCGGCCGCGACCTCCACCCGGTAGACGACATGCGCCGGCACCTCCGCGGCGAGCAGCCGCTCCAGGCGCAGCCGGGTCGGCGCCACCGCGTCGGCGTCCGGCACCGTGAGCCGCACCGTCACCCAGGGCCGCGCCGAACCGGGCAGCGGCGCCCCCGGTTCGGTGGACCAGTCCGTGGCGCCGCTCTCGATGATCTCCGGTTCGATACCGGTCTCCACGCGCACGGCCGCCGCCAGCCCCTGCCGGGTGCCCCGCCGGCGGTGGCGGGTGACGGCGCTGGCCACCACCGCGCGCCGCTGGGTCACCGGGCGCTCCGGGTCCACCTCCACCGCCACCCACTCGGCCAGCCACGCCAGCAGATCCTCGGGCGCGGTGCGCGGATGCAGATGCGCGGGCAGATTGTCCAGGGTGAGCAGCACCGGTGCCAGCACCTCGTCCAGCGCGCTCAGAAACCGCTCCAGGAACGGATGGTCGAGATAGACGGCGGGAAGTTGGTGGAGCAGGGGATGGGCCGTGGGCAGCCCGGGAAGTGTTCCGCGCACTCATGCCTCCCGTACCCGCAGCTGATGCTCATAGCTGAACACCAGCGCATGCCGGTCCAGTTCGATCCTCGTGGTGGCCTCCGCCCGCTGCCCGGTCACCGGGTCCGCCGGAAACAGCCGTACGTCCTCGACGAGATCCACGCCGGGCACCCGCTGCAGCACCGCGAACACCTCACCGGAGTGCACCGGCCGCCCGAACGGCCAGCCCTGCCCCTCCGGCCCGCCGGCCAGCGGATTGAAATAGCCGTACAGCGCGGTCAGCGCCGCCTCCCGCAGCCGCTCGGCGGCCACCCCGCGCCCCGCCTGCACCGAGGCGACCACGGTGACGCCCTGGTAGTACGGCGGTCCCACCGACAGCCGGGTGCCGATCGGGCGCCGCTCGTCCAGATAGGCGGCGATCATGGCGAGGGTGTCCGGCGGCGGGATCAGCTCTTCGAACCGGATCCGCCCCCGCTCGTCATCGCGCCCGGCCGGGACGACCAGCAGCCGCACCCCGCCCGCCGGATCCTCTCCTTCGCCACCACGGCCATCGGCCTCGCCCGCCGGTACGCACGCCACCCGGGCGGCGTCCGGCGCCACCTCGCGGGCCAGCTGCTCGTAGTCATGCGGTACGACCGCCCGGTGCAGGGTGCGCAGCGTCAACGGCCCCCGCACCCGCGCGTTCTCCACCGTCTCGCCGTCCACCCCGCCCAGCGCCGGGCGCCGGTTCTCCACCCGCGCCACATACGGCAGCGAGCTGCGCAGCACCCGCAGCGCACCGCGCGCCACATTGCCCCGGTGCCCGCCGCCGGTACGGTAGGCGCGCACCCGCACCGGAGAGCCCTTCGGCGGCACCGCCCCGAACAGCCGCAGAGTGCCGTCGGGCTCCCGCACCGCCGGGCCGAAGTCCACCCGCCCGGAGTTGGGATCCAGCGTGATGTGGCGGTCGTACGGCGTGGAGTGCGCGAAGTTGTCCACGCGGGTCCACTCCACCCAGCCGTGGCCCTCGGCCACCTCCACCACGAACGGGCCCTCGCCCGCCACCACCGGGGGCCGCGCCACCCGGAAATCCTGCCCCGGCACCCCCTCCGACAGACCCAGGACCTCCTCGACGACGTTCTCGGCGTGTGCGGCCTCCACCGTGCCGCCGATGGTGAACGCAGTGGCCTGACGTACCGTCGGGGACGCCACATAGGTGGGCTGGTCCGCCGCCGCCTCCAGCAGCCGGCAGCGCAGCCACCCCCCGGACTCGCGCACCACCACCGAGGCGGTGTGGGTGGCCGGCACATGCAGGATGACCTCGCCGGCCTTGTTGAACCCGCCGGTGTCGTCCTTCTCCACCTCGCAGGAGGCCCAGGCGCTGCCGTCCCACGCCTCCCACAGCAGTGGCGGGCGACGCGGATCCACGCCCACGCCGTCCACCCGGCAGTCCAGCCGCAGCACCACCGCGCAGCCCGGCACCGGCTGGGAGAGACCGAGGTAGAGACAGTCGCCGGGGGTGGGCGTGCGGCCGAAGCAGGGCACATCACGGCCCAGCCCCAGCTCCTGCGAGCGGTCGGTGGCATCGCCGGTGGCCGGCCAGGTGACCAGATGGGTCAGGTCGCACGGCACCACCGACAGATCGCGGCCGGTGGTGAAGACCACCGCCTCCTCGGTCTCGGTGCGCACCGTGGCCACCTCCGTGCCCGCCTGGATCCGCACCGGCTCCGGCTGCGGCGCCGACAGCCAGAACGTTGCCTCGGTGCGCGCCGCAGTCGGCGGATACAGCCGCACCCCGATCAGGTCGAGGAAGGCCAGATAGTTCTTGTCCGGCACCCGGTTGAGCCGGTACACGAGCTGGTCGACCATGGTGGCGAACGCCTCGATGAGCGTGACCCCCGGATCGGAGACATTGTGGTCGGTCCACTCCGGACAGCGCTGCTGCACCAGCCGCTTGGCCTCGTCCACCAATCCCTGGAATCTCCGATCGTCCAGGTTCGGGCTGGGGAGTGTCATCCGCCCTCCTCGCCGTGCGGGATCACATAGAACGGGAACACGAGGTTGCGCGGGTCGTTCGCGCCGCGCACCGCGTAGCCGATGTCGATGTAGAGCACCCCGTTGTCCGCCTCGTCGAAGCGGACGGCGACATCCGCCACCTCGATCCGCGGCTCCCACCGCTCCAGGGCCAGCCGCACCTCGTAGGCCAGCTGCCCGGCCGTACCGGCGTCCGCGGGCGCGAACACGTAGTCGCCGAGGGCGCAGCCGAACTCGGGCCGCATCGGCCGCTCACCGGGCGAGGTGGCCAGGATCAGCCGGATCGACTCCTCGATCTCCCGCTCCTCGCGGACCAGGGCGATCGATCCGGTGGCGTCCGTACGGGGTGGGAACGCCCAGCCCGCGCCGATGAACTGCCGCCCCATCCCTCACCCTCCGATCAGTACGCTCGGGCACCCGGACGTGATGGGCGAGCCGCACCCCGCCGCGTCACCCACCCGCGCCGCCGGCCGGCCGCCGATGAGCACCGTGGAGCTGCCGGGCGGGGCGATCTGCGAGGTGCTGTGGGCGGCGGGGGAGCCGCACTGGTGGGCGGTGCCCACGGTGGCCGCGGGCCGCCCGCCGATCAGCACGGTGGGCTCGCCGGGCGGGCCGATCACCCCGGGGTGGCCGGTGGGATCGCCGACGCGTGCGGCTGCTGGCATGTGCTGTGCCCCCTGCCTGGTCGCTGTCTCTTCGCTGTCTCTTCGCCGACTCGGCGCTGTCGTGTGCGGTGTCAGTTGATGCGCACCATCGGCGCGTTGACGGAGAGCGAATCCCCGCCCTTCAGCTCGGTGCGGGTGGTGCCGCTCACCGCCACCTGGTTGCCCCGCACCTCCACCGCCCCGCCGGTGGACAGCTTCACCTGGCCGTTGCCGCCGTCCACCTGCACGCCGCCGCGGGCGGTCAGCTTCACCGTGGCGCCGCCCAGCTCCAGCGTGCCGTCGCCCGCGTCCAGGGACACCCCGCTGCCCGCCTTGATGGACACCTGCTCCTTGGCCTCGATCTCCACCGTGCCGTCGCTGTGCACCACGATGGCCGTGCCCTTGCGGTCGAGGTTGATCCTGAGCTTCCCGTCGCCGGTGACCAGCCGTACGCCCTGTGGGCCGTTCGCCGCGTCGAGCAGCTCCAGCTTGTTGCCGCCGCGGGAGCCGAACGCGCGCTTGTTGACCGCGCCGCTGGTGGGGTCGACCGCCTCCGCCTCCTGGCCGTCGCCCTGGCCCTGCTGAGGACCGAGACCGTGCCCCTGCCCCGAAGCGCCCTGCCCCGGTTTGTCCTTGCCGTTGTAGAGACCGGCGAGCACATACGGGCGGTCCAGATGGCCCTGCTCGAAACCGATCAGCACTTCGTCGCCGACCTCGGGGATGAACGCCTCCCCGCCACCGGTCCCGCCCGCCTGGGCGGTGCGCGCCCAGTCGCTCGCGTACTCGTCGGACAGCCAGGGGAACCGGACCTTGACCCGGCCGAGCCCGTCGGGGTCCTTGGTGTCGGTGACCGTGCCGTTGGCCAGTCCCGAGCACCGGGAGGCGGTCACCGCGCCACCACCGGACCCGCCGCCGGTCAGCCCGAAGAGCGATCGCTCCTGCTGCCCGGACACCGTCACCCAGGTCTCATAGCCGCGCACCGGGTCGAACACATGCCGCGAGGAGGTGACGGTGTAGCGCCCCTCGAAGGGTTTGCCGACCCCGGCCAGGGTGACCGCGCCACCTGCCCGCACCTCCGGATTGCCCCGGATCACCGCCTCCAGCTCGGCGAACGACCCCGCGATGCGCGCCGCGAGGGCCTTGGCGGCCTGGTCCACCTGCGCCTGGTGCCCGTACGGCGCGTCGGACACCACAAAGCTGGCCTCGCCGAACGGCCGCGCCACCTCCGCCGCCGTCACCCCCAGGTCCAAGGTCGCCGCCTTGCCCGCGTCCGCGCGGCCCACCAGCGGCTGCTTGGTCTTGACGTCCCAGCCCCGCACCTCGACCGTGGACACCTGCTCGGCCGCCGACACCCCGGCCCGGCAGCGCAGCAGGTTGTCCCCCATCTCCAGCACCAGGGGGTCGCGGGCGGCGCGCGCCGAGGTGTCCGGCGCGCCACCCGCCTCGGTGGGCTTGGCGACATGCAGCCGTCCGTCCGTCACATACACCTGGGCGCCCGCCTCCTCGGCGAGCCCGCGGAGGAACTCCCAGTCGCTGATGTTCGGCTGCGCCACATGCTCCAGCACCGGGCCTGCCACATCGACCTTCCCCGGCTTCAGCCCCGCCCGCCGCGCCACCCGGACGCAGATGTCGGCGAGGGTCATGTTCTGGTAGCTGGCCACCTGACGGCCCCGGAAGAGCCGGTGCGACTCGTCGAGGCCACGTACCACCGTGAAGGTGCCGGTGTCGTCGATCTCCACCTCCAGCGCGGTGACGCTCCCGGTCAGCAGCGGACGCGGCGAAGGACCGCCCCCGGCGCCGGCCAGCAGCCGCACCTCGGTACCGATCTCCACCCCCGCCTGCTCCAGCAGCACCCGGCTGGGGTCGCGAAAGCGCAGCACGAACAGATCAGGCAGCGTACGACTGTCGTCCACATACCCCTCGACCAGCGTGTTCGCCAGCGCGGGGGAGAGCGGACGGCCGCCGAACTCCACCACCAGCGCCTTGGCGACGCTCTGCTGGGCCATCGCTCACCGCCCCCCGCCATGACCGTCGCCGTGGGCTCCGGCCTCGTCGCGGTCCAGCTCGTCCAGCGCCGGAAGCAGCAGCTCGAGACCGCCCGGCAGCCGCATCGGATCGTCGATCCCGTTGGTCTCCGCGATGACCCGCCATGCCGCCGGATCGCCGTACTCACGCCAGGCCAGCAGCGGCAGCGTGTCGCCGGTGCGCACGCGGTGCACCCGGCGTGCGTGCAGCGCGCCCGACGTCGGATTCTGCCCCGGGGTCTCCCCGGTGATCTCCTCCATCGTCACCTGGCACACCGCCCGGATCGGCACACCGGAGGTGGTGAACAGGGTGTACTTCGCCTGCACTTGGCTGACATAGCCGGGGAACCCGGTGAGCCCGCCCCAGTGGAACACCACCCATGGCGGCGAGGCCCGCTGCTGCTGCCGGGTCTCGTTGGTCGGCACACAGCAGGTGAACAGCCGCTCCACCGAGGTCACCACGCTGGTGTCCTGGGTGTCGCTCGCGTCGAAGAACATCTCGACGGTCAGCTTGCTGGGCTGCGGCCCCTGGTACTCGGGCGGCCCCGCGCTCTTCGCCCCCTTGGCCGGGGTGCGCTTCCAGGCCGCCGCCTTGGTCAGGCTCAGCTCCTTGGGGTTGAACTGGAAGTCGATCCGCCCGCACGGCCCGCCAGGCGTCAGACCGCCCCCCGGTGGCGGGGTGCGCAGCTCCAGATAGGCGTGCTCCAGCTTGGGCCGGGCCCCGCCACCTGTTCTGCCCGCGGCGGCGCCGCCGCCCGCCGCACTGAACGCCACGGGTGAGCTCATGGGTCAGCCCTCCATCACATAGCCGTGGTGGGCGATCTCGATGGTCTCCATGGCCACCTTGGGCGACTCCGGGTTGAACGACGGCCCGGTCCAGCGCACCGGCACCACCTCGAGCAGACCCCACTGGGCCACCTTGTGCCCGTCGCCCGTCCGCGCCTCGATATGCGCGGTGCGGCGGGCGATCCCGGTGGTCATGCTCGCGAACCACTTGGCCACCTTCTCGGTGTCACGGGTCAGCGGCCGGGACAGCTTGATGTTGGGGTACTTCAGCCGGGTGGGCAGCTGCCACAGATGGCTGTTGTTGCCGCCCTCCTCGCGCTGTTCCAGCACCACCTCGCAGCCGAGTCCCTCACAGGTGTTGAACGAGCCGAGCTCGATGCCGTCGACCGTGACGACGAAACAGACGCTGACCGCCGGGTCATCGGTAACGGGCATGCCGTGTCCCTTCTCTCCGCACTTGTCAGTGCCTGGTGTTGATCAGATGTCCGGCCCGTTCGCGCTCCAGCCGCAACTCCGCCTTCAGCAGCCGGCTCAAAGGGCCGTACAGCGCACGGACCAGCTCGTCGTTGGGCGCCCCGCCCTTGCCACCGTGCCCCCCTGGTTCTCCCGGTGTGCCGTCATGGGGCGCGCCTGCGGGAGACGGCTCGGGAGCGGACTCGAAGGACGGGTCGGCCGACGGTGGCTCGGCGGGTGGCGGGGCGGACGGCGGCTCGGCGGGCGGGTCGGGAAGAGCGGGCGGGTCGGGGGCCGGGGCCTCGGGGGGCTCCGGGCTCGTGGCATCGCGCTGCACGGGCGGGAGGAACCGCGTCCGCTGTATCCGCTGTGCGGACGGGGCGGGCGGCACGGACGGAACGCGCGGGGGCGGGAACACCACGGAACCGTCGGCCATGCGCTGTGCCACCCCGGCCGCCACCGCCACCGAACCGGCGTCGACCAGCGGACGGGCCGGGGCCGTCGGGACGATGGCCGGTACCGGTGCGGTGGGGCGGTGCTCGGTGGCCGGGGGCGGGGGAGCGGCGGCCGCCGCCGTCACCGACCGCTGGGCAAGGGGCGCCGCCGACCGCTGGGCCGTGGATGTCGCCGGGTGATCCGTGGCCGACGCCCCGCCTGGGGCCGCCGCCCCCGGACTCGTGCGGGCCGGGCCACGGGCAGCGGACCAGCGCACCGGCACGACGGGCGGCTCGGCGGCGGGCACCGGACCGGAGCCGCCTGGCCGGTCGGGCATGTCGTACGCGCCCGAGAACAGCGGCACCGATCGCTGTGCCACCAGCGGCACCACGGGCCCGGCCGCCGGTGCGGGTTCGGCCGCCACCGGTGTCCCACTGGCGGTGGCCCGTTGCAGCGGTACGGGTGGGGTCGTGGGGGTGGGCGCGGATGCCGTACCGGTGTCCGCCGTACGCACCACCAGCGGATCATCGGCGAGCAGCGGCCTGGACGGCACGTCGCCGCGCGGAAGCTCTGGTGGTACGACCTCCGGCTTCTCGGGAGTCAGGGCCCCGGTGCTCGCCACGGGTGTGCGCTGGGCGGTCGGCGGCAACTCGGTCAGCGGCTCGCCCAGGCCGAAGGCGGCGGACCGCTGGACCGGTGACGAGGGTGGTGCTGTTGGGGGCACATCGCCCGCTTCCGCGGCGGGCCGTGGCGTGGTGAGAGGCAGCGTGGTCAGCTGCCGTATCCGTTCCTCCGGAGGGCGGGCGGAGATCAGCGGCTCGACCACCTCCGGCGTGTCCAGGGTGGCAGCACCCTCCGCCACCCGCTGTACGGGTGCGCTCCGAGGCGTGGCGAACTCCCGCGCTACGACGGGAGCGACATCACGGCTCACCGTCGGGGGTGTGCGGGCAGCCGGGTCCGACGTATCGGCAAGGGGCGGCGGCGTGGCGAGACCGTGCCCCACCCCCGACGGTGCCTCCGGGCTCACCAGATGGCCGAGCGGCCCGAGGAACGACGCGTTCTGCCATGTCCCCAACCCCGCCCGGAATCCCGAGGGATCGGTCACCAGCTCGGGCGCCGCCACCGTCCGCTGCAACGGCGGCACCTCCCGCCACCCCGGCACGGCAGGCGGCGCCATGGGGCCCGCCTCCGCCTCCGAACCGGTGTGTGCCGTGTTTCCGGTGCCACCACGCCGGTGTCCGGCCAGCCAGGACAGCAATCCCATGTCACGTCACCGCTCGTTCAGCCGGGCAATGTGGTCCACGTACCGCAATCGGTCGGTGTGCTCGAGGTCGAGGATCTGGTCGAGGGGCCAGTGGAAGTGGTAGGCGAGGTACGCGACCTCCTCATGGATCCGGTCGGCCGCGTACGTCACGATTCCCCCAGGCGACCACCACCGGACAGGTCCACCGCGAAGTTCTCCTGGCACGAGGGGCAGGTGACCGCGGCCCGGGTGTGCCCCTCGGCGTTGATCCTGCGGTAGAAGTCCTGCAGAAAGGCGAGGTCGGAGGCGAACAGGTCCTCGACGATGCCCGGATGGATGTCCTCGATCGAGCCGAGCCGGGTGAGCACCCGGGAGATCAGCACCACCGAGAGATAGGCGGAGTTCTCCCGCACCCGGTCGTCCCGCAGCGGGATCAGCTCATCGCGGGCGGTGGCCAGCCGCATGACGCCGTCGCGGTGCACCGTCCCGGATTCGTCCACGTATCCGCGCGGCAGCTCGAAGGGGAACTCCGTCCGCAGGGTCTCGGTCTGCCGGTCCGGGTCCGCCCGCTCGGGGGATGCCGCGATGGTGCGCCGCATCAGTCGACTTCCACGCTCTCGTAGGTGATGGCCAGCTTCTCGGTGAGCACGGAGGTGTCACCGGCCTTGAGCGTGCTGATCTCCAGGGACTTGGGCCAGGCGTTGATGAGCTTGTAGCGCTTGATCGGAATGCCCTCGTAGTCGTAGACGATGATGGAGCCGTTGCGCCGGGCGTTGGTCATCTTCCCGAACCGGGAATCCTTGATCCACTGCTCGAAGCTGTTGTCCTCGGTCAGACCGCGGGTGACCGTGACCTCACCGGCCTTGGGACGGCCGGGCAGCTTCTTGATGGCGTACTTCCCGTCGGCGGTGTTCTGCTTCAGCTCGATCACGTCCTGCTCCATCTTCAGACCACTGACCTCGGTGATCTGCCTGATGAGCACGCTGTCGAATTCCAGCCCGAAGGAATGTCCTACGGAGCTGTCGAGTTCGGGGAGCGGCATACCAGCCTCCTAGGATCGGTCGGTCGTGGTGGTCATCACTCGTCAACCGCCCCCGTGCCCGCGGAGAGCTGGGCGAGCCGGAACACCACGAACTCCGCGGGCTTCACCGGGGCCACGCCGACCTCACAGATCACCTGCCCGGCGTCGATGGACTCAGGCGGATTGGTCTCGCGGTCGCATTTCACATAGAAGGCTTCGTCCGGGGTCAGCCCGAAGAGCGCGCCCTTGCGCCACTCATTGACCAGGAATGCCGAGATGGTGCGCCGGATACGGGCCCACAGGGCGTCGTCGTTGGGCTCGAAGACCACCCACTGGGTGCCCGCCAGAATCGACTCCTCCAGGTAGTTGAAGAGCCGCCGCACATTGAGATAGCGCCAGGACGCGTCATCGGCGAGCGTACGCGCGCCCCAAACCCGGATGCCGCGGCCGGGGAAGGCACGGATGCAGTTGAGCCCGATGGGGTTGAGGAGGTCGTGCTCGCCCTTGGTGATCTGCGTCTGGAGCGCGACGGCTCCCCGTACCACCTCGTTCGCCGGGGCCTTGTGCACCCCGCGCGTCTCGTCGTTGCGCGCCCACACCCCCGCGATGTGTCCGCTCGGCGGTACGAAGGCGTCCCGGCCCACGGCCGGGTCGAACACCTTGATCCACGGGTAGTAGAGGGTGGCGTACCGGGAGTCGAACCCGGTCGTCTCCTCGCGCCAGGTCTTGATCTGCCGCGGGCTCAGGGCGGGCGGCGGATCGAGAATGGCGATCCGGTCGCCCATCGCCTCGCAGTGGGTGATCAGTCCGCGCTGCACCGTGATCACCGTCTCGAGGTCCACCGCACCCCGCTGGTAGGCGCTCATCAGGTCCGGCGCGGCCACCATGGTGATCTCCTCGACCGCCTCCAGACCGCCGAACCCGGTCCGCTGGTCGGGATCGCCTACGTACGAATCCGCCGACAGCGCGTCCGGCACCACCGCCGCGCCGGCCCCCGGGCCGGCACCGGGAGAGGCGGCGAGCGTCACCACTTGCGACTCGGGCCTCGCGGGCGCCGCCCCCTTACCCGGCTCCTCCAGCCTGATCAGCTGGGACCGGGCCCTGACCTGCGTGGCCACGTTCTCCTTGCTGCGCTTGGTGGTCACGGCCGGGTAGGTCTCCGCGACCACTCCGTCACGCTTGACCACCAGCGCGAAGACGTCCTGCGGCGGGTCGTCGCCCTCGGGGTCGGCCACCTCGACGCTGATCTCCCCGGTGACACCGGGCAGGGTGCGGACGACATACGGCCCGAGCTGGGCCGAAGGCCCCGAGGCGACCTCCTTCGCCGCGCCCGCGCGCTCTCCGCCCGGCTCGGCCTCCTCCGCGTCGCCGATGCGCACGACGTAGCAGATGCCACCACCGTTGGCGAAGAAACCGTAGATGGAGGAGGCGAGGTAGGTGCCCTCGACGAAGTCCCCGAAAACGGTGGTGAACTGCGTCCAGTTGGTGATGAGCGTCGGCTCGTTGAACGGCCCCTTCTGCGCGAATCCGATGAAGGCGGCGACCGAGGTCCCGACCCCCTCGATCGGCCGCGACCCGGATTCCACCTCTTCGACGTAGACACCCGGGGACAAGTACGACGGCATGCCACTCTCCTTGACCGGGGAAACGAGAGCGATTGTTCCCGGGAAAAGGATCAACGGGAACGGGCTTTCGGCCGCCCCCGCGTACAGAAGGCGCTGCCCGAAGAGGCAGCGGATTCCCTTTCCCCATCGGGCAGAAAGTCCTGCCCCCATCGCTACCCGGCCTGCCACGGGCTTGGAGCGGGCGGAACCAGCACCCTGACATACATGTCGCGGACGTATCGCCGGCCGCCCGGTGACCGGATGATGCGATGAAGTCTGCCTCGGAGAAGTCCGGGAAGCCTGCCGCGTCCGCGCAGCCCGGGGCGAGGGAGCGCACGGCGCCGCAGCCGGCCCCGGCCCCGGCCCCAGCCCCGGCCCCGGAGCAGACGGCCGCCCCCACCCCCACTCCAACCCCGGTCCCCCCGTCCGCCGCCCCCGGCCTGTCCCCCCGTCACCTCCAGCGCCTGCAGGCCGCGGCCGGGAACACGGCGGTCTCGCGTCTGGTCGCCCAGCGCTACGCGGCGCCGGTGAAGCCTCCACCGGCCCAGGCCCCCGGTTTCCGCAAGGTCCAGTCGGACGTCGCGGCGAAGAAGCAGAAGCTGGCCCAGCACCACCCCGCGACCGCGGAGTCCCGGTCCGCCCAGGACGCGGCGGTGGCCCCGCCGGACGACAAGGAGGCGCAGGGCAAGGCGGCCAACGCGGAGAAGATGAACGCCGCCAAGCCGGGGGAGTTCGACAAGGCGGGCTTCATCGCGGCGGTGAACGAGGCGATCGCCGCACAGGCGCCCAAGAACCTCGACGAGGCCGACAAGTTCGCCGACTCCGGCAAGGCCGACAAGATCAAGGGCGAGGTCGACGGCAAGGTCACCGACGGCAAGAAGGCGTCCTCGAAGGACATCGAGACGACCACGAAGGCCGCTCCCGACACTTCGAAGGCGAAGGAGAAGCAGGTCACGCCCATGGGGCCGGACCAGCCTCCGGCCAACCCGGGTGCACCGAGCGCCGCGGACGCCACTCCGCAGCAGCAGCCGCCCGAGGTCACGGACTTCTCGGAGGGCCCGAAGAAGACCGATCAGCAGATGGCGGACGCGGACGTCACCGAGGAGCAGCTGGCCAAGAGCAACGAGCCGGAGTTCACGGACGCCCTGGGCGAGAAGAAGAAGGCGGAAAAGCACTCCGCGACGGCCCCGGAGCAGGCCCGGGGAGCGGAGAAGCAGCAACTGGCCACCGCGAAGTCACAGGCGGCCGCGGCCGGCACCCAGGCCATGTCCGCCCTGACCGCCACCCGCGCGGGCGCGGGCAAGCAGGTCGACGGCGGCAAGGGCGAGGCCAAGTCGAAGGACGAGAAGAAGCGGGAGGAGGTCACCGCCAAGCTCCAGAAGGTCTTCGACGCCACGCAAAAGGATGTCGAGGGCATCCTCAACAGTCTCGACGGCAAGGTGGACAAACAATTCGAGGAGGGCGAGAAGAAGGCCCGGGACGCCTTCAACACCGACCAGAAGCGCCGCATGAAGGAGTACAAGGACAAGCGCTACGGCGGCTTCTGGGGCCCGGCCAAATGGGCCAAAGACAAGATCGCCGGCATGCCGGAGGAGGCCAACCAGCTCTTCCAGGAGTCCCGCAAGCTCTACGTACGTCTGATGCAGGGCGTCATCTCGTCCATCGCCGACACGATCGGCACGGAGCTGGGCAGGGCCAAGGCCCGTATCGCCAAGGGCCGCGCCGAACTGAAGGCGGAGGTCGACAAGCTCCCCGCCGACCTGAAGAAGTACGGCCAGGACGCGGCGAAGGACTTCGCCGGCAAGTTCGACGACCTGGAGTCCGAGGTCAACGACAAATCGAAGCAACTGGTCCAGACCCTGGCCCAGAAGTACACCCAGGCCCTCAACGCGGTCGACGAGGAGATCAAGAAACTCCAGGAGGCGAACAAGGGCCTGGTCCAGAAGGCCGTGGACGCCGTCGTCGGCGTCATCAAGACGATCAACGAGCTCAAGAACCTCCTGATGGGCATCCTGGCCAAGGCCGCCGGCGCCATCATGAAGATCATCAAGGATCCGATCGGCTTCCTGGGCAACCTGGTCCGCGCGGTGGGCGCGGGCCTCCAGCAGTTCATCTCCAACATCGGCACCCACCTCCAAACGGGCCTGGTCTCCTGGCTGTTGGGCACGAGCGCCAAAGCCGGAATCGAGATCCCCGCAAAGTTCGACCTCAAAGGCATCATCCAGCTGATTGCCTCCCTGCTGGGCCTGACCTGGGCGAACATCCGAGCCCGCATCACCCGCAAGGGCGTCCCCGACCAGGCCATGAGCGCGGCCGAACAATCCGTCCCGGTGGCAAAGGCCCTTGCCACCGAGGGCCCGGCAGGCGCCGCCAAGGAAATCACCGCCGAAACCGGCGACCTGAAGTCCACCATCCTCGAAGAGCTCAAGTCCTACCTGATCCCCACGGTCATCATCGCGGGCATCACCTGGATCCTCTCCCTCCTCAACCCCGCCTCCGCCTTCGTCCGCGCGGTCAAGGGCATCATCGACATCGTCACGTTCATCGTGAACCAGGGCGCCCAGATCGTCGAATTCGTCAACGCGGTCCTGGACGCGGTCATAGCCATAGCCAACGGCGGCGCGGCCGGCGTCCCCAAGATGGTCGAAACAGCCCTCGCCGCCAGCATCCCCCTCCTCATCGGCCTCCTCGCGTCCTTGCTCGGCATCGGCGGCCTGGCCAGCAAAATCAAACAGGTCTTCCAAAAGGTCTCCCGCCCGGTCAACCGAGCCATAGACAAAATCGCCGCCAAAATCGCCCAGGCCGCCAAGAGGCTCTGGTCCAAGCTCAGGCGAAATGGCCCCCGGAGAGACAATAGCCCTCAGGGAAAACAAGAGCGGCTGAAGAAGGGTCTCAAGGCTGCGATCGACGTAGCCAACAAGTACGAGGGACGGCTTGTCAACCAAGACCTACTTAATGCGCGCTTCGCGCCCATACGTTCTCGATATGCCCTCGTCAAGTTGGCGGCAGTCGAGGACGGAGATCAGTGGGCTGTACATGCTGCGGTAAATCCGAAGAACGAAGGGCGTTCGTTGGCCGCAACTGAACCCCGTTTCCTGAAAAGCATCGAAGGAGAATTGCCAGGGCATGGGGCCGCATACGTCAAAGACGTACACAAGGACTGGGGGGAGCAGATCGAAAAGTCGCGTATCGATGGAAATAAAATATGGAATTCTGGGGATCTGAGTGGAACCGAAGCGAAGGCAATCCAGTTCCTGAGCAACGCCGAAGTGCAGAAGAACCTTCTCGGGTTCTTCCTTCCCAAGAAGCGGACGGGGTGGGCGGCATCGGATACTTTTGCTGATTACGTGTTCCGGGAACGCTCACCGAGCCCATCGCACAATGTGAGGAGGAATTTTCTTAGGATACTCGGAAGGGACGCTCTGAGAATGATGAAGAGCGTTGGAAAGTCTCGGATTCAGGAAGTAATGAGCGAGCACGAGGACTCCTCGTTACTGGCTGACTTGAACAAGACGAAATTCAATCCAGGGCGTAGTCCATATGGGGGCTTCGCCCCGCTGCCAGGTGGCATCGAAAAGGCTGACCCGAATCTTCAGAAAGCAGTCAGGGATGCTCCGGGGAGTGAGGCGCCGATCGTTAATTTCCTCAAAGAGATGGCCGCGGGAAAGAGTGTTGGAGAATTCAATGCGGAAAATTTCAAGGAAATCTGGAAAGAGGGGGGAGCGAATGCGAATTGGATCAAGGATCAATTCAGGGGAGTTAAGTCAGGTCATCACGAGTGGATCCCAACAGACTACATTGACAGGGTCCTTGATGTTGCGTTGCGTAGTCGTTCCCGAATCGGGGTAGAGAACGCCAAGAAGTGGATCACGCTCCAGAATGAACTGCGATCTTTCACCTGCGATGTGATTTGGGATCTAAAGATCACTGCCGCAACGAGGGAAATAGACAGAGACAGCCTCCTTGCGCATACTGGCGCCTTCTCGGAGAACACGTACAGCTCCAGGGCTGATCCGATATTCCATGGCGATCCAAAGAGGCGAAATGAGCCGAACGACCCTGAAGTGCGAATAGCTCCAGGCGGACTTCGTGGTATATTCGATAACTTCACGGAAGGGCGTGAAGATAGGACAGCAGTCGAATTTCTCAGGCATCTCCAGGGGAAGCTCGAGAATGGGGAAATCATGTGGGACGGTCAGCTGTCACCGGATCTCCCGCGTGAAGTTTACGAGCTTCCGATCAAGGGTACATATAAACATAAAATCGTGATCGTTAATCCTGAATCGACAGAAGTCAAGGTGGTGGTCGAGGAATTCGCTGATATCTCTCTGACGGATTTCGCTGACAAGCAGCAAGAGAGTTATCAGCGTGTGCTGCAGAATTTCATCGACGCGGAGGGGAAGCTGAAGTGATGGATGCCACTGTCTTGTCTAAGTTGACCCAGAAGGTAAACCACCCGCCTCCTTTTTCGGCGACAGAACTCGAATCCATTACAACGCTGTCGCTGCGGCATGCCCGGACATTGGAGGGACTGGGCCAGTGCACCCGTCTGGAGATTCTGATCCTGACCGGGTGTGACATGGCTTCATTGAGCGATCCGCTGAGCGGAATATCCTCGCTCACTGCCCTTGTGTGTCACGACAGCGCATTGTCTCACATCGGTGGCCTGGCTGATGCCCAGATCGGTCGCATGGACTTCCAGCGGAACCTTATTACCGACCTGTCGCCGCTGATTGACTACCCCGCTCTGCAGCGAATCGATGTAACTGGAAATCCCCTGTCAGTGGAATCCTACCGATTCGTTATTGGCCGCCTTCAAGATAGGGGATGCCTAGTCAGGCACTCCGGCGAGAAGGAGTGGGCGATGAATCTCCGGATGCATGAACTGGGCCTCCCCTTCTCGTACTATCTGGACGCGAAGGGATATCGACTGTGCCGACCCGGTCTGGGTCTTACCGATTTGCCTGAAGCCAATCACCCCATCATCAACCCGAATGACCTTGAAATGTTGTTGTCCAAGGATCCATCGCTCGTCTCGACTCTCTTTGACAAGCGGGCATGAGATCGGTGAAACCGATCGCGGCGTCGTACGCCCGATGGGTCAAGCCATCTCATACTCAGGTCGGCGTGTTTCTCGCCTACGCCGCACCCAAGGGACACGCACTGATCGACCGCCGGCTCTACCTGCCCGAGCAGACCTGGCGCACCGATCCAGGGCGCCGCCGCGCTGCCGGGAATACCCGACGAGGTGCAGTTCGCCACCAACCACGATCACCAAGATGCGGCTGATCCGGCCTCATGTGGCCAATGTCGAGCAGCGGTCGATCGCGCTTGACCTCACACGGGCGAAGGACGGGGTGACGGTAGCGCTCCCGAAGGACGCGTCACTGGTGCCGCTGCGGTGGTACGTGACGTGGTGGGCGACAAGGGCGCACCGTCGAAGGCGGTGTGGGTGAAGGTGCCCGCGCCGACAAAGAAGTGAGAGCCGCTTGCTACTCCAGTCCTCGCGATCTTGTGGCGGGCCCGGCTGGGAACGGGTACGGCCACCTTGTGATCATCGGGATCGCCCCAGAACAATGCTCCGTGTCCGGAACCGGGCCCATGCCGTGGTTGTGGCTGGAACCGCCGGAACACGGAAGCGTTCCGGCGGCAGGTCGGCCGACTCAGCTGAACAGCGACAGGTCTATGGAGTCTGCCAGGGCCCGGTAACCCGCGTCGTTGCCGTGCAGATGGTCGCCGACGTGGAAGTCCTCCCTGATCCGGCTGGGGCGGGCCGGGTCGCGCCAGACGGCGTCGAAGTCCAGCACGGTGTCGAAGGCGCCACTGGTGCGGATCCACTCGTTGACCGCCTGGCGTGCGCTCTCGCCCTCCGGTGTGTAGACCTCCGCGCCCTCGTACGGCGCGATCGTCGTGGCATAGACCCTGACGCCGTGGCCATGCGCCCGGGCGATCAGCTGGCGGTAGCCCGCGATGACGTCGTCCGTCGTCACCGGCGCGCCGGGGAACACCTTCAGGAAATCGGCCAAGGGGCCGTCGCCGTCCCGTGGGGCGAAGGAGATGGCGAGGTCGTTGCCGCCCACGGAGAGCACCACGTAACCGAGGCCGGGCGTCGCCAGCACATCACGGTCGAAGCGGGCCGCGGCGGCGACACCGATGCCGTTCTCGAGCATTCGGTTGCCGCTGATGCCCTGGTTGGAAACGTAGCCGGTGGCCATGCCCCGCTCGGCGAGACGCTCGGCCAGCAGCTCCGGCCAGCTGTGGTGGGTGTCCGGGGTCGAGCCGGTGCCGTCGGTGCGGGAGTCGCCCACCACGACGATGGACTTGGCGGGGGCGTCGGGAAGCAGCTCGACGGCGGAGATCAGGGCCCGCACCGGCAGAACCTCGGCGTTCTCCGGCAGGGTGGGGGAGGCAACGGCGTCGCCCGGAATCGTCCAGCCGGTCTCCAGGGCGGGGTCGTGGCAGGTGCAGGTCTCCACGCGCCCCGGCAGGTAGAGGCTGATGGACAGCTTGGCGAGGGCGGGCAGGTGCAGGTCGACCGGATCGCTGAGGATCGGCGCGCCCGCCGGGACGGTGACGTCCGACGCGCCGGAGAAGGTCAGCACGTGCTCGCTGCCTGGCCGTACCCCGCCACCGGGCGCCGCGAGGCCCACCCGCGCCGCCCCGATGGTGAAGGGCGCGGTCCCGAACTCGTTGGTGAAACGGATGCGCACCCGGCGCCCGCCGCCGCTGACGCGCACCACCTGGCGCAGGGTCACATCGGCGAGGGGCGGGTAGCCGTTGAGCGAGCCGAGCCCGTCGTGGGCCGCCTGGGGCGAGGCGCCCCAGCTCCGGACCCAGTCGCCGGCGTTGTCTGTCGCGGTCATCTGTTGTCTCCATTGCTCGTGATGGTGTTGCGGCATGAGGAGACTGAGGCGGGTCGCTCACAGGGGGCTCACACGGCGCTGACACGGTCCGCCTGATTCGGGGCCTTGCGGGTGGGCGCGCGAAGACCGGCGAATGGACAGGGGCGCACGGCTTCGCATCACGCTGCTCGGCCCGTTTCGGGTGTCGCGCGGTGCGCAGCGATGTCTCGTCGGCGGCGTCGGCGGTCAGGGGCAGTACCGGGGCGCCGATGGCTGTGACGGACTCCGTCACGGTTTTCAGGGTTCCGCCCGTACGGCTCAGCAGCGCCACCGGCATGCCCTCTCGCGCGAACCGGCGGGCGACCGACTGCCCTGTGCCCGGGCCCGCTCCGATGATCACTGCTCCTGGCATCACTGCCCCCAAGTAGTCCGCTGACGACGGCCGTTGACGACTGACAGCAGGACGCTAAAGCTTGACATCAGTGTCAGGGCAAGCTGGATCCGACCCCGGCTCAGATCGCGTCCCACGCCACCGCGTCGTACTCCGCGCTCACCCGCTCCATCAGCCCTTCGTCCACCGTGTACTCCACCTCGTCGATCCGCCGCACCGGTGCGAACCCCTGTGAGTTGGTGAGGAACGCCGACCGGTAGGAGGGGAGGTCGGCGAGGGTCACGTGGCGGCGGGTCGAGGGGAGGCGGGGTTCCAGGAGGGCCATGGTGATGCCCCGCAGTGAGGGGGCGTCCGGCCAGATGACCGACTCGCCGTCCCAGAAGGCGATATTGGTGATCGCGCCCTCGACCACCACACCCTGCCCATCCGTCAGGAGGGCCTCGTCGTGTCCGGCGCGGTGCGCTGCGGTGAGGTAGTGGTTCTGGCCGAAGCCGCCCAGGTGCTTGACGTGGGGGAGCTCTCGGACGAAGGGGACCGACATCACGGATTTCGGCCCCGTCGGCATCGTCTGCGGGGGACGTACCGTGACCATCAGGGTCGCCCGCTCGTCGCCCTCGGGCCAGTACACATACACCCGGAGCGAGGCGTCGCGGGCGACCGCGGCCTCCAGGGCGTGCCGGATGTCCGCCCGTACGCGCTCCTCGTCGAGGTCGCCGTCGAACAGTTCCCGCGTCGCCGAGCGCAGCCGATCGAGATGGAGATCGAGGCCGCGGACCCGGGCGTCTCTGATCTGCATCGCCGTGAAGTGCCCGTAGCTGGTGAGTGCGGGCAGCCGCAGGGTGTCCGCGGTGGCGGGCGAGCCGTTGATCTCGATGTGGGTCATCCGGCCACCGTAGCGGGGCGTCAGTAGTAGCCCTTTAGTAGTAGCCCTTCGCCCCGTCGACGAGTTCCCGGATGGTATCCATGTGGCCGGCGTGGCGGGCGGTCTCCTCGATCATGTGGAAGAGGATCCACCGCAGGCTGGTGGAGGTGGCGTTGAAGTCCGGGTGGCGGCCGGTGTCGTCCAGGGCGTGGGCCGCGATGATCTCGTTGGACACCTCGCACTGCTGCGCGTAGTCCTTGAGGAGCTGGGCGAGCGGGACGCCCTCGACCCTCATATCGGCATCCTCGACGTCCTCGTCGAACCGGGGGCCCTGGGCCGGGCGGCCGAGGAGGACGATCTCGAACCACAGGTGTTCCACCCAGCGCATATGGGAGACGAGCCCGGCCAGGGTCATCTGGGGCGAGGTGGGGAGGAAGGATCGGTGGGCATCCGCCTCGGACAGGCCCTCGCACTTCCACGAGATGACGGCACGCTGCATATCGAGCCACCCCAGTAGCTGGGTGCGCTCATCGGCGGTGCGGGGCGGGCGGATACGCGGTGGCGTCGTCATGGCGGTGACGCTAGCTCAGTGTGCGGGCGGTACGCACCGGGTCATCGGCGGTGGCTCAGCACATTGATCACGCGGCCGTCGGGGTCGCGGACGAAGAAGCGGCGGACGCCCCACTCCTCGTCCCGCAGAGAGTGCACGATCTCGGCACCGCTGTCGCACATCACCGCGTAGGCCGCGTCCACGTCGTCCACCTCGACGCTCACATCGGGGACCACCGGTCCGGTCTCGTCGTGGGTCAGCACGCTGATCTGGGCCGTGGGGTTGGTGGTGGAGGCGAGCGTCATGATCCAGCCCTGGTTCATCACCTCTTCGAAGCCCAGGAGGCCGTAGAACTCCCGGTTCTCCCGCATCGCTTCGGACCGGATGTTGGGTACGACACGGCGGACGGTCATCGTGGGCTCCCCGGCGTGGGTCAGCCGGCGGTGTTGTTGCTGAGCACGGCGTCAAGGTATTCGGAGATCGCGTCCCGGTTGCGGGTCAGGCACTCGATGCGCCGGCTCATGCGGTCCCGCTCGTTCTCCAGCGTGGCGATCATCTCCGGTGTGGCGTCGGAGAAGTGAATGCGCCGGGGCTTGTCGAGGCACGGCAGGATCTGCTTGATGATCCGGGTCGGAAGCCCCGCGTCGAGCAGCCCCCTGATCTGGAGGACCCGGTCGACGAGACGCTCGTCGTAGGAGCGGTAGCCGTTCGCGCAGCGGTCGGGCAGGATCAGCTTCTGCTCCTCGTAGTAGCGCAGCAGCCGGCGCGGTGTGCCGGTGCGCTCCGAGAGCTCTCCGATACGCATGTGTCCGTCCTTGTCTCTCCGCTCGCGTGCCGCCGATCCGGCTGACTTTCACATCCATGTGAGGGTTGCACCGTATCGTGGGGCGGGTGCGCTCGCGAGCGGGCGGAAGGCGCCGGGAAAAATGCCAGGTGATTGAACGGAGGCCCCCGGCACGCCGTACGGATAACGACGGGCCCGACTACCCGAGCCGGGTCCGCCGTGCCACCACCGGGCTTCGCAGGGAAGGACCTTCGGGTTGTCGCGCCAATCGAGCTCTCATCAGCGGTCGGAATCGGACAAGGGAACCACGGAGCAGGCCCCGACGCAGGGCCCGACTCCGGAGGGTCCACCTGAGGCCGAGGCCGAGCCTGAGGCCACGCCGGATCTCCCCGCCCAGCGGCAGGATGACACCGGGGAGCGGGACGCGGTCCCCGACCAGGAGGTGAGCTCCGTCCACGACACGGCCGCCGCCCCCGAGGGCTGGCGGGCCACATATCCCGCCGTGGCCCGGGCGGTGGCGTGGACGGCCACGGGGCTTTCCCTCGCCCTCGTGTTCCTCGCCCTCCTCCTGCCGACCCAGCTCCGCCTCATCGAACCCAGCGCCTTCCTGCGCATCCCGGTGGAGGGGGTGTTCGGCGCCACGCTGCTGCTGATGCTGCCGTCGACGGCGCGGCGGGTGGTGGCGGTGCTCGCCGGGGTGGTTCTCGGCGCGCTGACCATATTGAACCTGCTCGACATCGGCTTCAACGAGTTCCTCGGCCGTGGGTTCAACGTGGTGCTCGACTGGATACTGCTGGACGACGCCCAGTCGTACGTCAAGGACGCGCTCGGCGAGACGGCCGCCACCGCCGCCGTGATCGGTGTCGTGGTCCTCGCCGTCGCCGTGCTCGTCCTGATGGGGCTCGCCGTCCTGCGGATCAGCAACGTCATGGCGAGGAACAGCGCCGTGGCGACCCGCACCACCCTGGTGCTCGGCACGGTCTGGGTCATGTGCGCGGCGCTCGGCGTGCAGGTGGCCGGGGCGCCGTTCGCGTCCCGGAGCACCACCGCGCTCGTCCAGGACCGGGCGGAGCGGGTGCGCAAGACCCTCAAGGACGAGCGGGAGTTCGCCAAGGTGGCCGCCGTCGACACCTACGGCGACACCCCCGGCGACCAGCTGCTGACCGGGTTGCGCGGCAAGGACATGATGTTCACCTTCATCGAGAGCTACGGCCGCTCGGCCATCGAGGACCCGGCCATCGCACCCGGTGTCGACAAGACCCTCAAGAACGCCACCAAGCGGTTGAACAAGGCCGGATTCGCCTCCAAGAGCGGCTGGCTCACCTCGGCCACGTACGGCGGCAGCAGCTGGCTGGGACACTCGACCTTCCTCACCGGCCTGTGGATCGACAACCAGAACCGCTACCGCACCGTCACCGCGGGCGACCACATGTCCATCACCCGCGCCTTCCAGCGCACCGGCGCCTGGCGGACGGTCGGCATCATGCCGGGAGTCACCAAGGGCTGGCCGGAAGGCAAGTTCTACGGCCTCGACCACGTCTACGACTCCCGCGACCTCGGCTACAAGGGCCCGAAGTTCAGCTGGTCGACCATGCCCGACCAATACACCCTCAAGGCGTTCGAGCACCTGGAGCACGGCAAGAAGCACGACAAGCCGCTGATGTCGGAGATCATCCTGACCTCCAGCCACCAGCCCTGGGCACCCATCCCCAAGACGATCCCCTGGAGCCAGGTCGGCGACGGCTCGGTCTACAAGGCCATCCAGAAGGCCGGCAAGAATCCCGCGGATGTGTTCACCGACTCCAACAAGGTGAAGGCCGAGTACGGGAAGTCCATCCAGTACTCGGTGAACAGCCTCATCGACTATGTGCTGAAGTACGGCAACAAGAACACCGTGCTCGTCTTCCTCGGCGACCACCAGCCCCTCGCCCGGGTCAGCGGCGACAACGCCAGCCGGGACGTACCGGTCGCGATCGTCGCGCACGACAAGGCGGTGCTGGACCGGATCTCCCACTGGGGCTGGGAGGACGGCCTGATGCCGGGCGCGAAGGCCCCGGTGTGGAAGATGAGCTCCTTCCGCGACCGCTTCCTGGACGCCTACGGTCCGAACCCCGGTGGCGGCACGGTCCCTTCCGCACCGTCGACCTCACCGAAAGCCTCGCCCAAAGCCGCACCGAAGGCTTCGGCGAAGCGATAGCCCTCGAGGGTCCCAGGAGCGCAGATGAGTCAGCACCCGTGGGCCGTCGGATACGGCGGCTCCACGGGCGGCAACCGGGCGGCCGCTCGGGCGGGGACGCTGCTCTTCAGAGCAGACTCTCGTCCCGGACTGTCCAGCCCGTCCCCAGCTCACGGCGCAGAGCGACCAAGGCCGCGTGCGCCCGCTGCTTGAACGCCTGCCGCTCCTCGTCCGACCACGGCGACGGGTTCGGCGGATACTTCCAGTCGATCGACGACTGGTACCGCTGGGACAACTTCGCCAGCTCTTCTCGGGTAGCCGGGCTGATCGGCAGCCTATCCAGCTCACAGGGGTAGCCGTACGGGCTCTCGATGTCCTCCGGCCACAAGGGGGTGTCCACGCCGGCCTCGAAGAAGAATCGCAGGTAGCGGATCATGCGGCATCCTCTCAGGCGCCCCCGGGTACGGCACGGGCGGGGACTGTGCCGGCGACGGTTGAGCACGGATACCGCTGCCAGCGGGATGTGCGATATGGGCATCGTTGGATAGAGTCGCCCCGTTACAGCTGGCTGTGGGGACAGCCAGAGCGCCTGGGGGAGGGCTTGCAGCACATGAGTCGGCGTTCTAGTGGCTTGATCGGCGTATGGGCTGAGATGCAGAGGCAGCAGCAGCGCCAGATGGAGGTCGAAGCCCGACGGCGGAGGCAGGAAGCGCAACAGGCACGTGCCTATCAACGGCGAGCTGCCCAGAGTCACCGCGAGTACAGGCAGGCAGAGGCACTCCGCCGCACCGAGGAACTTGAGGCACAAGTAGCGGCGCTGCAAGGCTTTCTCGCCTCGGGCTGTCAGGCTCCGGCTTTCAGTGCCTCCTCCCTGTTGCGTACTGAAGACATCGAGCCCTTCTCGTCGGGGCCATTGGCGCGGCCCGTGCCCATGCCGAACTTCGCTCAGTACCAAGCGCAGGGCGGGTGGACCGCCAGTCGTCGGGCTCAGGCGCAGGCCGAAGCTCGGACGCGCTTCGAGCGGGACTGGCAGGCGGCCCAGGCGGCGGAGGCCCAGCGGCAGCAACAGTTGGCGTCGTACCAGCGGGCGTACCAGCAGTGGGCCGATGCCCAGTTGGTCGAGATTCGGCAACACAACGCGGGCGTTGTCGATCTGGCCGAAGGAGTGAGGCGCCGCGACCCCGATTCTGTGGTCGAGTACTTTTCCGCCGCTCTTTACGCCTCGACTGCGTGGCCAGAGGGTTTCCCGCGTCAGGTGGCAGCGGCCTATGAGCCGGCAGCCGGACAGTTGGTGCTGGATTGGGAGCTGCCCAGCTACAGCGTCGTCCCCGAGGTGAAGTCTGTTCGGTACATGCCCGGGGTGGACCAGCACAAGGAGACTCCCCGGCCATTAGGCCAACGCCGGGCCCTGTACCGTGAGGTACTGGCGCAGTGCATCCTGCTGGTCCTGCACGAACTCTTCGCCGCGGATGAACAGGGTGTGCTCGATTCGGTGACCTTGAACGGGTTCGTCGATGGGCATGACCCTACGACGGGCCGACCGGGACACATCTACCTGGTAACTGTCATGGCTCCGCGCTCGATCTTCCGCGACCTGCACTTGGCACAGGTAGACGCCGGCAGCTGCCTGTCCGACGCACTGCGCGGGCAGCTCTCGGCTCGACCCGACCAACTCACGCCGGTGCGGCCGAGTCGCCGACCGCAGGAGGTCGGGAACCGTGTTGTCACGCACGGCAGTGATGAGGAACCCGACCTGTACGAGATGGATCCGGTCGCCTTCGAGAGTCTCGTTGCCAATCTCTTCCGGGCCATGGGGATGCAGGCGGTCACTACCCAACGCTCGAACGATGGTGGGGTGGACGTCGACGCACTGGATCCAACACCGATCCGAGGCGGCAAGATCGTCGTGCAGGTGAAGCGCTACCGCAATACGGTGCCACCCACCGCAGTGCGTGACTTGTACGGGACGGTGCAGGGCGCCGGCGCCAACAAGGGTGTCCTTGTGACGACGTCGAAGTTCGGTCCTGGCTCGCATACCTTCGCCAACGGCAAGCCGTTGGAACTGATCTCGGGAACCGAACTCGTCGACCTGCTCCATCGTCATGGGCTTCGCGGGCGCCTTGGCGATGGTGCCCGTCGAGCCGCCGCGCAGACGACGCCGTCACCTCCGGACACTCGATTGCCTGACGACTACAACATCCTGGGCATGTCGTGGACCGGAAGTGTCGCCTTGGATGTGTGCGCTCTCGTCTGCCGCGGCAATCGGGTCCTCAGCGACGAGCACTTCGTCTTCTTCAATAACCCGCAGACACCGGGCGGTTCCGTGCGAGCCCTTCCCGCCGCTGCACCCGACAAGGCCGCGATCTGCGTCTCCTTCGACGGGTTGCCGGATGAGGCTGACCGACTGGTGCTCGTGGCGGCCATCGACCCGGAAATCAACCCTGACGCCGACCTCTCCGGCTTCACGGACGCATGCGTCCGCCTGCTCGACCCGACGCTGGCGGAGTTGGGACGTCTGGAAGTCTCCGACGGCCGACCGCGCGAAACCGCCTTGGTCCTCGGCTCCTTCCGCCGCAGGTCGAACGGCGACTGGGACTTCGTCCTGGGCGGCAAGGGCTACCCAGGCGGTTTGGAAGAACTTGTTCAGGATTTCGGCATCGAGGTTGAGTAGATCCGGGACTCACTGTCAGGCCTGTCAATCCGCCAGCAGGGACATGTACGGGCCGAATTCCGAGGCCAGGGTCAGGCGGCCTAGCTTCTGGTACTCGCGCTGCAGTGCGTGGATGAGGTCGGGCATGCTCACCGGGCTGCCGGACTCGGCCGCGAGGTAGGCGGCGGTGACGGCCACCGAGCGGATGTTGCCGCCCGCCAGCTCGAAGGACTCGGCGCAGAAGTCCAGATCCACATCGGTGGAGCGGGGGAGGACGGTGCCCAGTGAGCGGTCCCACAGCAGGCGGCGGTGGTCGGCGTCGGGGAGTGGGAAGTCGACGACGAGGTCGAGGCGGCGGGTGAACGCGTCGTCGAGGTTGGCGCGGAGGTTGGTGGCGAGGATGGCCAGGCCGTCGAAGGTCTCCATGCGCTGGAGGAGGTACGCGCTCTCGACGTTCGCATAGCGGTCATGCGCGTCCTTGACCTCCGAGCGCTTGCCGAAGATCGCGTCGGCCTCGTCGAAGAGCAGAACGCCGTTGATTCCGGCGGCCTCGGAGAAGATGCGCTCCAGGTTCTTCTCGGTCTCGCCCACGTATTTGTCGATGACGGTGGCCAGATCGACCGTGTAGAGATCCAGGCCCAGGTCGGCGGCGATCACCTCGGCCGACATCGTCTTGCCGGTACCGGAGTCACCCGCGAAGAGGGCCGTGACACCGCGCCCCCGGCCACCGCCCGGCCGCATGCCCCATTCGCCCAGGACCCGGTCGCGATGGCGGGCGCGGGCGGTGAGTTCGTGGAGCTGGGCGAGGGTGCCCGGAGGGAGTACGAGGTCGGACCAGCCCACGGCCGGTTCGATGCGGCGGGCGAGGCGGTCGAGGCCCGCCGCGTTCTGGGCGCGGGCTCCGGCGCGGATGTGGTCGGGATGGAGGGTGCCGCCGTCCAGCGCCGCGCTCTGGGCGGCGCCCCGGGCGGCCCGGGTGATCTGGTCGGGGGTGAGGAGGAACGGGGAGAGAAGGCGGGTGAGATCGAGGCCCGCGGGGAGCGGGGCGCCGTAGGCGTCCGACCAGAGCGCCGCCCGGGCCGGCGGTTCCACGCGCGGGGCATGCAGCAGCAGCGGCGGACGGGAGGACCACGCGGCGTCCCAGGGGGCACGGCCGACCAGGACGACGGGGAGCGGGGTGTCGGCCACCAGCCGGATGACCTCGGGCTTGTCGCGGATCAGGGCGTCGATCGGACCGCACACCAGACCCGAGGAGGTGAGCCGGGCCTCTCGGGAGAGGATGCGCACCGCCTCGGAGGGGTGGGGGTCCCGGGCGAGGCGCTCCAGGTCGAGGCCGAGGACGCCGTGCCCCGCCCGGGCGAGGGCGGAGGCCCCCAGCGCCGTGCCCGCGCCGCCCTGGTCCTCCCGCATATACGCCAGGGGGTCACCGGAGGCGAGGGCGCGGGCGAGCGGCGCCGGATCGCCGACGCCGGACACGTCCTGCCACGGGGCGAGCAGATCGACGATGCACGGATCGGGTGTGTCATCGCCGAGGAGGTGCGCCGTGACCCGGTCGGGGACGCGGAGCGCACGGGCCAGGAACGGCCGGTCCGGCTCCTCGACCAGCAGCAGACCGCCCGCGCGCAGCGGGGCCTGCGGGGACAGCCCGGCCCGTGCGGCCGCGTCGGCCGCGGAGAGCCCGCACAGGCCGAGGGCGAGACCGATGGAGGGCCGACGGCGGGTGACATCGTCGTTGAGATAGCCGTAGAACCGCTCGAAGCGATCGTCCAGATCCGGGATGAGGGCGATCAGCAGGATCTCCACATCGAGTGCGGAGAGGCCGAACTCGCGGGTCAGGGCGCTCAGTCGGGTCGGTCGGCCCGCGCGGGCCGCGGCGTCGGCGCGTGCCTCGGTCTCGGCGAGGAGAGCGGCGTCGGTGTCGTCGGGGGCGGCGGAATCGAGGGAGCGTCCGGAGTCGAGAAGCCGGTGGATGGTCTCGTCGCTGAGGTAGAGGCCGCGGAAGGCGTCGTCGGGGTGGGGGTCGGTGAGCTGACGGGCGTGGACGGCGCGCCGTATCCGCTGTTCGACGAGGATGGCGCGGTCGAGGAGATGGCGCAGGCTCGGGTTGGGTGTCTCTGTCCCCGCGTCCGTCGAGCTCCTCATTCCGTGTGCTCTTCGGCCACGCGGGAGGCGATACCGGTGCGGCGGGCCCCGTACAGCGGCAGATTGGAGCCGCCCGGCACCGGCTGCGTGGGCGCGGCAGGCGCGGGGGCGTCCCGTGAGGAGTCGGAGAAGCCCAGGCGCACCCCCTCCTCGTCCACCTGCGGACCGGCCGGATAGACGGGCGATTCGGTGACCGGCACGCTCACCACCAGGTCGAGCGAGGGCTTGAGTTCGCCCCCGAGCGCGCTCCACACATCGGCGAACGACCGGTCCTCGGGCGGCGGCAGCGCGACCGTCATGGGTACGGAGACGCCGAGCTCGGCGAGCGTGCCGGTGAGCCGCTCGGCGGGCAGGGCCTCGTACCGCAGCAGACAGGACAGCAGCGAGGAGAGCAGCCGGTGTTCGTCCTCGGGGCGTTTGGTCCACGCGGTGATGAGATACGAGAGCTTGAAGTACCGGGGCGGGCGGCGCCGGGCCACGATGGTGCCCTGCTCGTCGTACTCATTGAGCAGACCGCGCTCCCGGCGCCGCATGTCCTCGCGGATGTCGTACAGATAGAGATTGACGGTGGGGGCGTTGACCTTGGCGGCCCAGTCACGGGTGGGGGCGTCGAAGACCACGGTCACCTGGCCGCCCGCCAGTGCCTCGGCCCGGAACATGGCGCGCAGCGCGTCGTCGACCTCGTGGATCACGGATCTCTCACCCCCGGCCGGCGAAGTCGGGCGGCTGCAGATTGCGCCGTACGACGAGCACGGGCTTCTCCAGCCGCTCGAGCCCCGTCACCGCGGCGCGGAGCGTGCGGGGGCCGAGCCGGTCCTTGCGCAGCACGAGCACCTGGGCCTCGAAGGTGCCGTCGCGTCCCACTCGTACGGTCGGCCGGGCCGCGGTGACGCCCGGATTCCAGCTGAGCACGACCGTGGCGCCGGGCGGGAAGTCCTTGCCGCGGGCCACCGCCACATCGCCGGGACGGGCGACCTTGGGAGTGACGGTCAGCTTGGGCTGCAGCACCTGGACGCGGGCTTTGTCCGTGTTGTCGGCGCGCCGGGGGTCGCGCGGCGAACCGCTGACGGAGACCTTCAGGTCACCGCGGATCGCGGTGCGGTAGACGGCCGTCTGGGTCACCGTGATCCGTCCGCCCGGCGCGATGGTGCACGGGGTGGCCCGGGTGCAGCGCGACAGCGTGGAGAGGTCGCGGTCGTCCGCGTCCGCGGTACGGGGCCAGGCAGTGGTGACCACGACGTCTTTGGCCGCCTTGGGACCGGCGTTGGTGAGGGTGACGCGTGCCCCGGTCCGCAGCCCGGTGTAGGTGGGCGTGGGGCCGACGGTGGTGGTGACGGCGAGATCCGCCTCGTCCGGCACGGGGGCCGGGAGCACGGTGAAGGTCGCCGTGTCGGTGCCGGTGTTGCCGGATGAGTCGGTGGCGGTGCAGCTGACCCGCGTCCTGCCGACGGGGAAGCGCGAGCCGGGGGCCGGATCGCAGCTGACGGGCAGATCGCCGTCGACCGCGTCCTGGGCGGTGGCGGTGAAGTCGACCTCGGTGCCGTTGTCGTCGGTGGCCTCGATGGTGCGGTCGTCCACGGTGACGACGGGGGCGGTCACATCGTTGATGGTGATGCTGATGTGCTGCTGGTAGTCCTCGGGGGTGGGGTCGTCACCGCCGCCGGGGCCGCCGTTCTGGCCTCCGTTTTGCTGTCCGCCGTTTTGATCGCCGCCGTTCTGGCCTCCGTTTTGCTGTCCGCCGTTCTGGTCCCCGCCGTTCTGTCCGCCGTTCTGGTCGCCGCCGTTCTGTCCGCCGTTCTGGTCGCCGCCGTTTTGGCCGCCGTTCTGGTCCCCGCCGTTTTGGCCTCCGTTCTGCTGTCCGCCGTTCTGGTCCCCGCCGTTCTGCTGTCCGCCCCCGTTCTGGCCGCCGTTCTGCTGGCCGCCGATCTCGCCGCCGTTCCCGCCGTTTCCGCTGGTGGCTCCGCCGAGCAACCCGCCGATCGCACCGGCGTTCTGGCCGTCGTCGGCTCCGCCGATCACACCGCCGATGACCCCGGCCACGGAACCGCCGTCCGAACCGTTGCCCCCGGCTCCGGAACCGCCGTTCGCCCCGCCGCCGCAGTCGCCGCCGGAGCCTCCGATGAGTCCGCCCAGCACCCCGGCGATCACGCCGCCGTTGCCTCCGCTGTCCGAGCCTCCGACACCGCCCACCGCCAGGCCGGCGATCGAACCGCCGCCGCAGCCGTCGGATCCGCTCGATACACCACCGGCAGCGCCGCCGATGAGTCCGCCGTTCCCGCCGCCGTCGGTGCCGCCCACCGCGCCGCCGATGGCCCCCGCGACGGATCCGCCACCGCCGTCGGGGCCGGGGTCGCCGCTTCCGCCGGTGTCGCCCACATGCGGGGTACCCGGGAGGCCCTGGCTGCTCCCATTCCCCCGCTGACCACGGAACTCCCGGGCGGGTACCACATCGTCGGGCATCTGCCCGGTCGGTGGTTTGCCGTCGAGCAGGAACTGAACGCCGCAGTGCACCGTGACCCCCTGCGGCGCGTCGTCCGCCACCGTGATGGTTTCGGTGAACGTGGCCACCTCACCGCTGGTCACCTGCCGGGTGGCCGGATCCAGGGTGACCGAGAGGGCGGGATCGCAGCCGAAGGTCTGATAGCTGACGGTGGTGGGCAGATTGGTCAGCCCCTCCGCCACCGTGTCGGCCACCTCGTCGGCCTCGATGTCCTGGAAGAGCCTGCCGCCCGTGGCCTGGACGACCTTGGTCGCCTGATCGGGATCGTGCGTCGGCTCCTGATTCTGGCCCGGGCCGTTGCCGTTGTCGCCGTTGCCGTTCAGGCCGTCGCCGAGCTCGGTCGCCACATCCACGGCCAGGACGCGAACGCCCGCGTCCTTCAGCGCGTTGATGCCATCGGTGAGCGAATGCCCCCTGCTGGGGTCATGGCTGGAGGCGTCGCCGACGAGAACGACGACGGGGCTCGCGCCCTCCCGGAAGGTACCGCTCGCCCCGTTGGCGATCTGCCACAGACCGTTGATCCAGTCCTCGGCGGGCCCGGGGCTGTACGAGCCGCGGTCGTCGGTGAGCTGGTCGACGCCCTCGCGTACGTCGTCCAGGTCGTCCGTCAGCCCCTGCAGCACGGTGAACACCCGGTCGCCGTCGACCTGTTGATCCCCGTAGGTGGCGACGGCGAAGCGGGAGTCGGGCTGCTGCTCACGCACCTCGCTGGTGATCTGCTCCAGGTTGGCCTGGACGTTGTCGATGGTGGGCTGCATGCTGCCCGTGCCGTCGACCAGCAGCACCACATCCGGCCGGGGTGGGACCACCGGCGTGCGCACCTTCTTGTCCACGGTCAGCGCGTCACCCGGGTCGAGCGGCTCGTCCACCACGGCCGGGGTGACCGCCGGACGCTCCGCGGCCGCGCGCTTGCCCGCGGCCGCGCCCGGTACGACACTGATCACCAAGAGCAGAACGGCGGTCAGCGTGCCGACGCGCAACGCGCGAGCCCGCGCGTCACCATGTACCCCGGCAAGCGGTCGAAAGTGCTGGAACCCGCGCACAGAACGCACAGAACACCCCACTCGAGATCGGCGCGCCGGGCTCCACGATCGCGTTTCACCGGGGAGTGGCGCACCGAGGGGTCAGCCAGCCCTTAGGGAAGGGCCGGCTGCCCCTTGAGGCAACGCTCAGATCAATCCCTGCCGGAGCGCGTATGCCACGGCATGGGAGCGGTTACGGAGATTCAGCCGCGTCATCACGGCGTGCAGAACGTTTTTGATGGTGCGTTCGGAGTAGGAGAGCTTGATAGCGATATCCGCCGTGTCATAGCCCTCGGCGACCAGCCGCAGCACCTCGATCTCGCGGGTGGCCAGACCGGTGAAGTTGAGCCCGTTCGGTGCCAGCACCTGGCCCTGGAGCCGGCCCACCTGCTCGAGCAGGCTGCCCAGCAGATCCGGGGGAACCCGGCCCTCGCCCTTCGCCACCGCGGCGATCACCTGCACTAACCGCTCCGGCGTCGCCTCCGCGCGGCGGACGACTCCGACGAAGCCGCACTCCGCGGCGTTGACCAGTTGCTGTTCATCGATCTGGGTGGTGACCAGCACCCCCCGCGCGGCGCTGGTCCGTTGAATCTGGCGCAACACGCGTAGAGCGCCGTCATCGAGAACGTCCAGGACGACGACCACGACCTGCGGTGAGTCCGGTTCGTCCCAGTCGATGACCTTGACCTCGGGCCGGGTGCGCAGTTGGCTGGCCACTCCGGCCCGCGACACCGGGTCTTGGGCGCGCAGCGCCACCGTAACGCGTTCTCCCGTCGTTTGATTCACGTCGCTCTCTCCCCTCGGGCGACTGAGGGAGGGCCATGGCCGAGCATGCCGAGCGTGGTGTGTCCATGTCATCTACACATTTCATTCACACTCACCTCCCTTTAACGGCCAACCACAGTAATCCCCCTAGTTCTCCAAGGGAATTGGGCGTGGCTCACCGGGCACCGCAATTGCCCGAAAGTGTGACTGCGCGGCCGCTGCCGACGCCATGAACCGGAGAATACGGTGCGCGGCATGAGTGTTTCGGCGAGCCTGGACGAGTCCTCCGTCGTGGTCGAGCCCGGCGGTGAGGCCGAACTCCCCGTACAAGTGCTCAACTCGGGGACCACCGTGGAGGAGTGCCGATTCGAGGTGGTCGGGCCCTGTGCCGACTGGACCACCGTAGAACCGGAGACCCTGTCGCTCTACCCGGGCGCGACGGGTGCGGCCACCGTGAAGCTGCGTCCGCCCCGCAGCCCTCGGACGGCTCCCGGGGAGATGCCGCTCGGGCTGCGGGTGGTGCCGACCAGCGAACACAGCGAGACCACCGTCCTCGAACGCGGTGTGACGGTGCGGCCCTTCACCGAGGTCACCTCGGAGCTGGTGCCCCGCGGCTCCAACAGCGCCTGGCGCGGCCGTCACAAGGTGGCGGTGGACAACCGCGGCAACACGCCGCTTCCGGTGGCGCTCAGCGCGCGCGGCGCCACCGAGCGGGCAAAAATGGCGTTCGAGCCCGCCGAGCTGACCGTTCCACCGGGCGAGGCCAAGTTCGCCACGCTCAGGGTGCGTCCCACCCAGCGGCTGTGGCGCGGCACCCCGATCACCCACCCGTTCCAGGCGGTGGTGACACCACGGACGGGGGAGGGCCAGGACCCGTACGAGCCGCTGGTCCTGGACGGCTCCTATGAGCAGCAGGCCATCCTGCCCCGCTGGCTGCCCCGGGCGCTCGCCGCCGCCGTCCTGGTGGCCGCGCTCCTGGTGGGCCTCTGGTACTCGCTGCTGCGCCCCACCGTACGGTCGGCCGCCCGGGAGGCGATCACTCCGCAGGCGGTCGAATCCGCCGTGAAACAAGGGGACAAGGAGGACGGCGGAGCTCAGGACGGGCAGCAGGGCGGCCGACAGGGGGCGTCGGGCGGCGGTGGTCAGGACGGCGGCCAGGACGGCGGCTTGACCGGCCCCGGCGGCGGCAAGTCCCGTGCGCCGTCCGACGGTTCGAATGCCGAGCCCGGGGAGCCGGGCGGGCCCGCGGCCCCGACCAGCGCACGGGTGCAGGTGCGCGACGCGGTGGGTGGCGGGGCCGCCGAGCGGACCGCGTACACGGTCCCCGACGGGAAGAGCTTCCAGCTCACCGACATCGTGGTGCAGAATCCGCAGGGCGACGCCGGGACGCTGGTCATCTCCAGTGACGATGGACAACTGCTCAATCTGGCGCTGGAGAACTTCCGTGACTCCGACTACCACTTCGTGACCCCCATCCAGGTGGCGGCCAAGGGCAAGGTCACGATCTCGGTGAGCTGCCGTGAGGTGGGCCGGCCGGTGAAGGCTCCGGCGCCGTCCCAGTGCTCGGAGTCGCTGTTCCTGGGCGGCAAGATCTCGGCGACGAAGGCCAACGGCTGACAGGCCGGTCGCAGGGTGGGCCCATCCCGCAGGTGGGCCCACCCCCCCCAGGCGGTCTATCCCCCAGGCGGTCTATCCCCCAGGCGGTATATCCCCCAGGCGGTCTATCCGTCGGGCGGTCTATCCCTCGGGCGGGGCCTCCTCCTCGTCCTCGGCCCCGCTCTCGACGGCCCGCTGGACGAACGACCCCTGGACGTCCGCCGGCTCCTCGTCCTCGTCCGCCTCCTGGCGCTGCACCGGCGGCGCGGCGGTGGAGGGCGCGGCCGCCGCCGGGGCGGGCGCGGGAGCCGGGGCGGGCGACGGCTCCGCCATCACCCGCTCGGCGTTGGCCGACGCCTCCTGCTCGAAGCGGTCGGACGGATCGCTCACCCGGATCCCGCCCGGGGCCTCCGTACCGTCGACCGGGCCGCTGCGCTGCTGGATGACATGGGTCAGCTCATGGGCGAGCGTGGTGCTGCCCTGGTGCGAGGACGGGTCGTAGGCGTCCCGCTGGAAGACCACGTTGTTCCCCACCGTGTAGGCGTGGGCGCCGACCTCCTTCGCCGACTCGTGTGCCGCGGAGCCGGTGTGCACCCGTACGTCCCCGAAGTCGGCGCCGAGCCGGGCCTCCATGTCGCCGCGGGTGTCGGTGTCCAGAGGCTCCCCGCCGCCGGACGCGACGACGTCATGGACGCTCGACCGCCCTTCGCCCTCCTCGCCCCGCTCGGCGTCCCGCTGGATCGCCGCTCCGACGGCCGAGTTGCCGACCGTGCGCTGCAGGGTGCTCATCCCGGAAGGGCCGAGCACCTCCGTACGGCCCGTGGCAGCGGCCCTCAGCAGATGCGGAAGTTCCGCCTGCTGATCAGGGCCCGTCCGCTTCGGCGAGGCGAGGGATTCGTCGTGCTCGTGTCCGTGGTCATGCTCATGTGCGTGCATCTGCCGCTCCCCGGGGACTGCCGTCCCACACCGGATGTCCGCCTCCAGCCAGCGTCGTGGGGCGGGTGCCGCGCCGTCCAGGCCGGGGCCCGCCGGGGAAGGGCAGCGCGGCTGCCCTTTCGGGCAGCGCCGTACGGCCGCGGCGGGGGCGGTCGTACGGCGCTGCCGCGGCGGGTCAGCCGTCCTGCGGCCGGTCCTGTCGTGCGTCGAGTCGTTCCCGCTGGGGCAGGACCGTGTACTTCGGGTCCTCCGCCGACCGGATCCCGGCGTGGAACACCCCGAAGCGGGTGCAGACGGAGGCCGCCAGCAGGGCCGCGCCGCTGAGGGCCGCGGCGGTGCGGCTGCGACGGCCGAGGAGGGCCCCGCCGAGGGCGCCCGCTGCCGAAAGTGCCTCGGCGGCGCGCATCAGCCGGCCCGCCCGGCCCTCGCGGTAGGTTTCGGCGACCACGCCGAGCCGCCGCTCCATGGCCTTGACGGCGGCGGTCTCCAACGCGGCGCCGAGGAGCGCGACCCCGCGCGCCGGGGCGTTCTCGGTGACCGGCGAGACGAGCAGGGCCATGCCGCTCGCCGCCGTGGCGGCCGAGCCGACGAAGACGAACGGCAGTTCGCGGTAGCCGTCGTGCCATGCGGGGATGGCCGTGTTGGCGGCCAGCACCGCCGTGTACGAGGCCACCGCCGGACCCAGCAGCCCCGCCCCCACCGTGGCCGCCCGGCCGGCGCGCGGCAGCCGCCCGGCCACGTCCGAGGCGGCGGCCGCACCGGCCACCGGGCCGTAGACCATCAGCAGCCATGAGCCGACGCTCATCGGCGAGGTGGGCTTGAAGACCCGCAGCATATGGGCGAACCGCTCGGGGCGCCCGAGGTCGTGGATCAGCGCGGCGGTGGAGCCGGCCAGGGCGGTCACCGAGGACACCTTGAGCGCGCGGGCCATGACCGGACGGCCGGTCAGGTCGGCACCCGCCGCGAGCACCGAGCCGGCGCCCGCGAGCCCGCCGAGGAAGAGGTAGCCCGCGACGTCCCGGGCGCTCCAGGTGGGCGGGTTGAGTACCGGCCGCCCGTAGTAGGAGGTGAACTCCGCCCGGGGGACCATCGACTGATCGCCCTTGCGGCCCTTTCCGCCCTTGCGGCGGGGCCGCTCGCCGTTCCCCATCCCCTTGCCGACCAGCGCGTCACGGTCCGGCCGGGCGCCGCGGATGCCGTCACGGGTGACGTCCGACTCGCTCATCGGCCCCTCCTTCCGGTACGGCGCCCGCTCATGCCGCCGTGGGCCGCGAACACCGCGGCCACGCCGCCGAGCAGGGTCAGTGCCGCGGCGCCCGCGTGCCGCCACATCGAGGGCAGATCCCGGGTGGTGACGACCGGGTCCGGTGGCAGCCCGTACACCTCCGGCTCGTCCAGCAGCAGGAAGAAGGCGCCGTCGCCGCCGACACCGTCCTGCGGGTCGTGTCCGTACAGCCGGGCATCCTCCACCCCCACCCGGCGCAGCTCCTCGACCCGGGCGGCGGCGCGCTCGCGCAGCTCGTCCAGGGGGCCGAACTGGATGGAGTCGGTGGGGCACGCCTTGGCGCACGCGGGTTCCTGGCCGGCGCCCAGCCGGTCGTAGCACAGGGTGCACTTATGGGCCCCGCCGTCCTCGGGCCGCACATCGATGACCCCGTACGGGCACGCGGCCACGCAGTAGCCGCAGCCGTTGCAGATGTCGTCCTGGACCACCACGGTCCCGAACTCGGTGCGGAACAGCGCACCGGTCGGACAGACGTCCAGGCACGCCGCGTGGGTGCAGTGCTTGCACACGTCCGACGCCATCAGCCACCGCAGCCCGGTCTGCCCGTCGGCGGACGGGGACGGCGCCGGGGAGGTGGGGGTGATCGCCGCCTCCCCGACCGGGGTCCCGGAGCCCCGCGCCGCGAGGGCCAGCACATCGACATCGCTGTGGTCGACCGCCGCCTCGGCCCGGCCCAGCGGCTTGCTCTGCTCGATGAAGGCCACATGGCGCCAGCTGGAGGCGCCAAGGCCCTGGGTGTTGTCGAAGGACATACCGGTGAAGTCCAGCCCGTCCTCCGGGATGGCGTTCCACTCCTTGCACGCCACCTCGCACGCCTTGCAGCCGATGCACACCGAGGTGTCGGTGAAGAAGCCGACCCGGGGCGGATGCCCGTCGTGTCCGGCGTCCCCGGCCACGTCCGGTTCGGCTCCGGCCAGCAGATTGCGGCCGATCAGTGACGAGTGCCGGGAGGTGTCGGTCATCCCCGCACCTCCGTTCCGGTACGCGCCGTGATCCCGGCGCGCCGCCGATAGTCTTCGAGCAGGGCCGTCAGCTCCGGGCCGCGGGGGCGGCGGCCGGGACGGATGTCGGCGCTCAGCGCCTTCACCTCCTGGATGTGGACATTCGGGTCGAGGGCGATCGCGGACAGCTCATTGGCGGCGTCCCCGCGCGTGTAGCCATTGGGGCCCCAGTGGTACGGCAGCCCGATCTGATGCACCGTGCGGCCCCCGGCCCTGATCGGGGACATCCGCTCGGTGACCATCACCCGGGCCTCGATCACCCCGCGCGCGCTGACCAGCGTCGCCCAGCCGGTGTGCTCCAGATGCCGCTCGGCGGCAAGCTCGGGAGAGACCTCGCAGAAGAACTCCGGCTGCAGCTCGGCCAGATACGGCGTCCAGCGGCTCATCCCGCCCGCCGTGAAGTGCTCGGTGAGCCGGTAGGTGGTGATCAGGTACGGGAACACCTCGCTGCCCGGCTCGTCCCCGCTGGGATGGAAGGCGTTGTGCTCATCGGAGATCACCTCCCGGACCGGGTTGCGCTGCTGCTCCGGGTAGAGGGGATTGCGCACCGGCGAGTCCTGCGGCTCGTAGTGCGTCGGCATCGGCCCGTCCACCAGCCCGGCCGGGGCGTACAGCCATCCCTTGCCGTCGGCCTGCATGATGAACGGATCCACTCCGCTGAGCGCGTCCGGGCCCCGGGCGTCCTCGGGCGGGCGGTAGGAGGGCGCCCGGTCGGGGATGAAGTCCGGGATGTCATGGCCGGTCCACCGCTCCTGGTCGGCGTCCCACCACACCAGCGCCTTGCGCTCGCTCCACGGCCGGCCGGCGGGATCGGCCGAGGCGCGGTTGTAGAGGATGCGGCGGTTGGCGGGCCAGGCCCAGGCCCATTCGGCGGCGATCCAGTCCTGCTCGGTATGCGGTCTGCGGCGGGCGGCCTGGTTGACGCCGTCGGCGTACACCCCGCAGTAGATCCAGCAGCCGCAGGAGGTGGAGCCGTCGTCCTTGAGCTGGGTGTACGCGCTGAGCGGCGCGCCCCGCGCGTCACGGCCGTTGATCTCGGCCAGGACCGCCTCGGCGCTGGGCTCGGCGAGCGGGCCCTCGGTGGGATAGGACCAGGCCAGGTCGTGGACGGCCTGGTCCATGGGGTCGGTGGAGTCCTTCAGCCGCTCCTTGACCAGCCGCCCCAGGTGGTACATGAACCACAGATCGCTGCGCGCCTCGCCGTCCGGCTCCTTGGCGGCGAAATGCCACTGCAGCATCCGGTTGGTGTTGGTGAAGGAGCCGGACTTCTCGGTGTGGGCGGCGGCGGGGAAGAAGAACACCTCGGTGGCGATGTCCTCGGTGCGCAGCTCGCCGGTCTCGATCTCCGGTCCGTCCTTCCACCAGGTGGCGGACTCGATGAGGGAGAAGTCGCGGACCACCAGCCAGTCCAGGTTGGCCATCCCCAGCCGCTGCATCTTGGTGTTGGCCGAGCCCACAGCGGGGTTCTCACCCATCAGGAAGAAGCCCTTGCAGACTCCGTTCAGCATTTCCATCACGGTGTGGTAGGTGCTGTGGGAGCCGGTGAGCCGGGGGAGGTGATCGAAGCAGTAGTCGTTGTCGGCGTGCGCGGCGTCGCCGTAGTACGCCTTGAGCAGGCTGACGACATAGGAGCGCATCTCGCCCCAGAACCCCTTGTCGGTCTTGACGGCCTCGACGAACGTGTCCAGGTCCTCATGCGCGTGGGCGTGCGGCATCGGGATGTAGCCGGGGAGCACGTTGAACAGGGTCGGGATGTCGCTGGAGCCCTGGATGCTGGCGTGGCCGCGCAGCGCCTGGATGCCGCCGCCGGGGCGGCCGATGTTGCCGAGCAGCAGCTGAAGGATGCTCGCGGTGCGGATGTACTGGGCGCCCACGGTGTGCTGGGTCCAGCCGACGGCGTACACGAACTCCGAGGTGCGGTCCGGGCCCGAGTTCTCCACCAGCGCGCGGCACACCTCCAGGAAGGTGTCCTGGGGAATCCCGCAGGTCTCCTCGACCATCTCGGGTGTGTAGCGGGAGAAGTGGCGCTTGAGGATCTGATAGACGCAGCGCGGATGCTTCAGGGTGCGGTCGGTGGGGACGTCCGGATGGACAGGCGCGCCGCCGGAGCCATGGGACTCGGACAGGGCGGCGGTCGCGAGGGACGCGCCACGGCTGGTGCGCTCCTCGTACAGCTCGTCGGGCGCCCCCTGCGGCGCCTGGACCTGGGCGCCCTCGTAGCTCCAGGTGGAGATGTCGTAGTGGCCGGTCTCCGGGTCGAGGCCGGAGAAGATCCCCGCCAGATCCTCGGTGTCCTCGAACTCCTCGCCGACGATGGTCGAGGCGTTGGTGTACTCCAGGACGTAAGTGCGGAAGTCATGGCCGCCGGTGAGCACATGGTTGATGATGCCGCCCAGGAAGGCGATGTCGGTGCCGGCCCGGATCGGCACGTACAGATCGGCCAGCGCGCTGGTGCGGCTGAAGCGCGGATCGACATGGATGACCTTCGCGCCGCGCGCCTTGGCCTCCATCACCCACTGGAAGCCCACGGGGTGGGCCTCGGCGAAGTTGGAGCCCTCGATCACGATGCAGTCCGAGTTCTGCAGATCCTGCAGAAAGGTGGTGGCGCCGCCGCGGCCGAAGGAGGTGCCGAGTCCGGCGACGGTCGAGGAGTGGCAGACCCGGGCCTGGTTCTCCACCTGGATCACCCCGAGCCCCGTCCACAACTTCTTGATGAGGTAGTTCTCTTCGTTGTCCAACGTGGCGCCGCCGAGGCTGGCGATCCCCAGGGTGCGGTTGACGCTGACCCCGTCCTGCTCCCACTGCCAGCCCTCGCGGCGGGTGCGGACCACCCGTTCGGCGACCATGTGCATCGCGGTGTCCAGGTCCAGCCGCTGCCATTCGGTGCCGTACGGGCGGCGGTAGAGCACCTCGTGACGCCGGGACTCGCCGGTGGTGAGCTGGAGGGACGCCGAGCCCTTGGGGCACAGCCGGCCGCGGCTGACCGGTGAGTCGGGGTCGCCCTCGATCTGTACCACCCGGCCGTCCTTCACATAGACGTTCTGGGCGCACCCCACCGCGCAGTAGGGGCACACCGACTTGACCACCTTGTCGGCCGTGACGGTGCGGGGGCGCTGCTCACGGGTGGCGGCCGAGGTGGCGGCGGCGCCGCGGCCGAGCGGGTCGCTTCCGGTCAGCTGGCGGTAGACAGGCCATTCCTGAATCCATGTACGTACGCCCATCGCCCGTCCTTTCGCGCCGTTCTGCCCCGCACCGGCCCATCGGCATGGTCGGATACGGCGCATGGGTTCCCGCCGCGATGCTTTTCACACCCCGCCCGCACCCGGATGCGCCGGATCACCCGTCGTGGGGGTGGACGCCTGCCGCACCGGCTGGGTGGCCGTGACCCTGTGCCAGGAGGGCCGCTTCGCCGGGGCGGATACCGCCGGCGGGCTGAGCGAGCTGCTCGGCCGGCTTCCGGACGCCGCCGTGGTGGCGGTCGACATGCCGCTGGGGCTGCTGACGGCCGGATGGCGCGAGGCGGAGGCCCTGGCCGTCGCGATGGTGGCCCCGCACCGCTCCCGGGTCTTCTCCGTGCCGCCGCGCGGGGTCTGGGAGGCGGACGACTACGACGACGCCAATCTGCGCTGCCGCCGACTGACCGGTCAGGGGCTGAGCCGTCAGACGTGGGGGCTGGCCGCGAAGCTGCGCGAGGCCAACGCCTGCCGGGACGGGGGCGACCACCGGCTGTACGAGGTCCATCCCGAGGTCTCCTTCGCCGCCGTCAACGAGGGGCGGCCCGTGGCCTGGAGCAAGAAGAGCTGGAGTGGCCAGGCCGTGCGCCGCCGGCTGCTGGAGGACCGGGGTATCGTCCTGCCCGACGACCTCGGACCGGCCGGCCGGGTGCCGTCCGATGACGTCCTGGACGCTGCGGTGGCGGCCTGGAGCGCGCGGCGGATCGCGCTCGGGGCCGCCCGGAGCCTGCCCGATCCGCCTCAGACGGCGGACACCGGGTTGCCCGCCGCGATCTGGTACTGACCGACCCTCGCGCGGATGGCGGGAGGCCGCCCGAGCCGTGCCTCGGGCGGCCTCCCCTTCCCCCACCCCCTGGAGATGGACCTATGGGGTGTCCGGCGGGTCATTCCTCTCCCAGCCCCTTCCCGTTGCCAGGGGCGGAGCGGAGCGGCCTGCCGCAGGCGTCAAGATCCGCCGGACACCTCCTTGAGGGGCGCCGTGCCTCCGGTGTGAGCCATCAGACGCCGACGCCGTTGGCGCGCAGATAGGCGAGCGGGTCGATGTCGGACCCGTAGTGCGGGCCGGTGCGGACCTCGAAGTGGAGATGCGGTCCGGTGGCGTTCCCGGTGTTGCCGGACCGGGCGATCCGGCGACCCGCCTCGACGGACTGCCCGGTGCGGACCGTGAGCGCCGACAGATGCGCGTAGTGGGTGTAGAGGCCGTCGGCGTGGCGGATGATCACCTGGTAGCCGAAGGCGCCGCCCCACCCCGCCGCCACCACGGTGCCCGGGGCGGCCGCGCGCACGGAGGTGCCGATGGGGACCGCGAAGTCCACGCCGGTGTGATGGCCGCTCGCCCACCGCGCGCCGCGGAGGCCGTAGGCCGCGCTGACCGTCCCGCTGACCGGGGCCTTATGCGGGCGGGCGGCCGCCTTGCGGACCACCGTGTGGCTCGAGATGGCCGAGGCGCGGTGGCGGGGCGTCGCCTTGCGCGGGTGCCGGGCGCCCGAGGGCAGGGCGAGCCGCTGCCCCGGGTGGATCAGATGGGGATTGGCGCCGATGGTCCCGCGGTTGGCGTGGTACAGCGCCTTCCAGCCACCGTTGACCGAGGCACGCGTGGCGATGCGGGACAGTGTGTCGCCGTGGACGACCGCGTAGGTGCCGGACGCCGCGCGCCGGGCGGTGTGCTGCCGGGCCCGGGACTTCGCGGCGGACTTGGCCGACTTCTTGGCGGGCTTGGCCGGGTGCTTGGCGCGGTGTTCGGTGCTGCGGCTCGCCACCTCGGCGGGTGGGCCGGACCGGCTCAGCCGGCCGCGGACGGAGCAGACCGGCCACGCGCCCGGGCCCTGTTTGCGCAGGACCACCTCCGCCACGGTGATCTGCTGGGCCTTGGACGCCAGATCGGCCCGCGGGGCGAAAGCGGTGCCGCCGAACGCCGCCCAGGTGTGCTGCGAGAACTGCAGCCCGCCGTAGTAGCCGTTGCCGGAGTTGATGTGCCAGTTGCCCCCGCTCTCGCACTTGGCGACCCGGTCCCAGGTGCCGACCGAGGCCGCATGGGCGGGGCCGGTGCCGAGGAGCGGCAGGACGATGCCGACACCGCCGGCGGTGAGGGCCGCGCACAGCGGGGAAACCCGGCTGGGCGATGCGGGGCGTCGGTGACTTCCTCGTACGGCCATGAGGCTGGTTCCTCTCGACACAACGGCTCTCGACGTGCCCTCCGGAGGACCCGGCGGGCTGTACGAGTACCGCAGCCCGGCCCCGCTGGTCACAAGGCGCAGGGGGCTTCATGGACGGTCGCGCGCCGTCCGGTGCCACCCCGGAATCGGCTGACGCGCCATCAGTTGGGCGGCGGGAGGCGCATGGAGGACCGGGGGCGCACGGCCGCCGGCGGGGCGGGCCCGGCGGGCCGGGGGCGGAGGCGGGCGATCCAGCTCGCTGGACGCCCTCGTACGGCGGGAAATGATTCTCCGGGGCGCCGGAGGGGGCGGACGCTATTCCGCCGGATTCGTTTCCGGATGATCGATGACCGATCCCGGGCGGCGGGCCGGGCGAATTGCGGTCGGCGCATGGACGGTTGAAGCGCGGACGAGCGGCGGGCGGCTCAATACGGTGCCTGGTGCGGGCCGGACGTGCGGCACGGGATCTTCCTCGGCGCTATTGCGTCGCCGCCAGGTCAAGATCGGTCGCTTGGCGGCCGGGCCGCAGCGGGCGGCCGTAACCGCGCGGCACCGCGCTGGAACTGGCCGTTCCGCTCTTCCTGCCGGCAACCGGAGAATGCCGGGGAGCGGAGGAGAGAGAGGGGAGAGCGGGAGGCAGAGCGAGGGGCCGGAAATCGGACGGCCTTGCGGTGGAGCGGGGGAAGAGGGGAGGTCTGGGCGAACGCGCCAGGCGGGCCCGGCGGCGTTTCCCTGGGCGCCGCGGGGCCTTGAAACGTATCTACGGGGGCATGCCGTCGACCGCGGTGTTCAGCGGCGGGGCCGGCCGGGAGCGGGGGCGGCCCGGGCGACGACGCGCGCGGAGTTGGTGGGGGACCGAGGGCGCCGGGCGCGGAACCTCGGCCCCGGCTCGTCTCTTCTCTGACATCCGGTATGGCCCGCGGAACAGGGGGAGTCGCTTGGCGCCTGGACCAACTCGTGGGCATGCGAACGTACTTGACTCGGCGTTTACCGTATCTCTTGTCGTGTATCGCCTCGCCGACCGCCCGTGCACCGCCGGTAGTTCTCCGAAAAGAGCCGGTCGTCATGGCGGCGGGGAACTGGCGGAGAATCACGCGGCCTGTGTATAGCGGGAACCGCGCCGCCGCGCATATCATTGCCTCACATCGACTTCCCCCTTCGAGCCGCTCTCAGGGGCGGCCCCGAAATCATCCCCCTTCACCCCGCCTGTCCGGGACCCCGGGCGGCGACGGAGGTCGTGCTTTTCCCGCGATCTCGTCCGCCGCTCCATGGAAACGGTCGGTTTTGGGTTCCTGTCGACGGGAGGCGCAGCGCGCCTACGGCATGTGTCGGGGGTTACCGGCCGTGCACGGTGGGTCATTCGGCGTACTCCGCGCTACGCCCTGCCGCCGGACGCCAGGCCGGGGGCGCATGGCGGAGCCGGGGCGTGCCATGAAACGCCGGTCGGGCACCGGGCGAGGGCGCATGAGCGCCCCGACCGGCCGCTCGGCGACGCGACCGCCGAGCGGGGCCCCGGGTAGGGTTGCCGTGTGGCGACCGTTGTCGAGCTGACCTCCTATCCCGTCAAGGGATGCGCGGGTGTTCCCGTATCCGATGCGCTGCTGACGGAGGCGGGTCTGCGGCACGACCGCAGCTTCATGGTCATCGGCGAGGACGGAGGGTGCCGCACCCAGCGGCGGGATCCCCGGCTCGCCGTCATCCGCCCCGCCATCGACCTGGACGGCACCCGGCTCACCCTGTCGGCACCCGGCGAGGGCGAGGTGGCCATCGACATCGACACCACCTCCGCCCGGCGCGAGGTCAAGGTGTTCCACAAGCCCTTCCTCGGTATCGACCAGGGCGATGACGCCGCCACGTGGCTTTCGCAGGCGCTGGGCGCGCCGAGCAGGCTGGTGCGGGTGCCCCCGGAGCACGACCGGGTGACCGAAGGATGGATCCCCGGCACCTGCGGCTACGCCGACAGCGGCGCCGTGCACCTCGTCTCCCGGGCCAGCCTGGACGGGCTGAACCAGCGGATCGCCGAGGCGGGCGGCGCGGCGCTGCCGATGAACCGCTTCCGCCCCGGCATCGTGCTCGGCGGATGGGACGAACCCCATCGGGAGGACCGGATCCGCAGGATCGCCATCGGCGGCGCCGAGCTGGGCTTCGCCAAGCTCACCGGCCGGTGCGTCGTGACGACCGTCGATCAGGGCAAGGGCGTCAAGGCGGGCCCTGAGCCACTGCGCACCCTGGCCGGCTACCGGCGCGGCCCGGACGGCGCCACCCTGTTCGGCTGTCAGTTCTCCGTGACCCGCGCCGGAAAGCTGGCCGTGGGCGATGAGGTGGACGTCATCGAGTGGGACGGGCCGCCACCGGGGGAGTGACCGGGAGCGCTCAGACCGACGCGAGCACCTTGGCGAAGCTGTCCAGGAGCTGGGCGGCGCCCTCCTCGGCCTGGGCGCACTGCTCCTGCGGCGGGGCCGGCTGCCGGAGCACCACCCGGGTCCGGCCGTCGCCCAGCTCGGCGAAGGTGGCGGTCATCTTCATGCCCCCCTGCGGAAGGTCCAGGGTCCACACCAGCCGCTCCAGGCCGACCACCTCGCGGTAGACGCCGCGCATCGGCATCTCGCCCCCGGGAGTGGCGACGTTCGCCGTCCAGGCGCCGCCCGGCCGGACGTCGAGGGCGACGGACTCGGGGGCTGCGCCGAACCAGCGGGCGAAGTACTCCGGCTCGGTCCACACCCGCCACACCGTCTCGCGCGGTGCGTCCAGGTCCCGGGTGATGGTGATCTCGGTGTCGCTCATGGTGTCTCCTCGGTGAGCGGGAAGGTGTCGTCACTCATCAGACCGGCCCACCGCACGGAACTCATCGGTCCTGGCTCAGCAGCTTTCCGTCCTCCCGGCCGATCCAGTACCGGCGCAGCACATCGAGGACCACCGACACCTCGCAGGCGGTGATGCCGGGGAGCTTCGCCAGATCGCTGGTGAGCAGCTCGGCGAGGCCGTCCTCGTCCCGGAACACCCCGTGGTGGATCACCGAGGAGGTGCCCGCGACGATCGAGACATAGCGCGCCGAGGGATGCCGGGCCAGCGCGTCGGCCACTTCCTGGATGGCCCCGGGCGCGGCATGCAGCTCGATCACGACCTCCAGCGCATGGCCGAGCAGCGCCGGTTCGATCTCCACACGGGGCCGTACCAGACCGCGCAGGAGGAGCGACTGAGTCAGCCGGTAGGCGGTGGACCGGCTGATGCCGAGCCCGCGCGCCACATCTGCGGCGCTCGCCCGGCCGTCCTGGCGCAGCAGCTCCACGGCCCGCAGCTCGTCGTCGCTGAACTCGGTGACGGCGGTGGGCTCCGCCACCGGATCGGCCACCTCCCGCAGCGCCCGCACCTGGGCGTCGTCCAGCCGCCGCAGCCGCCAGGAGTCGGACTTCGCCGTCGCCCTGAGCACCAGTTCGGTATGGGCCGACCGCACACCGGGGACGGACGGGATCCGGGTCATCAGCAGCTCCCGGGCCCGGCCGCGCCGGGTCGCGTGCAGGGAACAGTAGACATCGGTGCGGCCCGTGGTCGTCGCGACGAACGGTATCTCGGGCAGCTCGGACAGCCGCCGGGCCACCTGCCACGCCTGCCCCGGGGCCGTGGCCACCCAGACGTGCATGGGGTTGCCCTCGGCCAGCATCGGCCACTCCACCTGCCCGATGACCCGCAGCAGCCGCTCCTCCCCGAGCCGGGTCAGTCGGCGGCCGACGGTGCTGGCCGAGCTGCCGAGCACCTCGGCCAGCGCGCTCAGCGGCGCCCTCGGCGCCACCTGCAGGGCGGCCACCAGATCGAGGTCGGCGTCGTCGAGTACCGGTGGTGTGGTGGGAACGGCTGCCATGGATACGAATCTATCGTGCGGTTGGTTCTCCGTGCGTGAATCATTCTTGCGTTACAACACTTTTACTTGCCTCATTCCGTCATGCCTTCTCTAATGGACGACCACCACTGCGTCGCCGACGAAGGAGTGCGGACGGTGAGTTCCAAAGACACCACGACCACACCCGACAACACACCCGGGAAGACACCCGGCGAAACGCCCCCCGACGCGCCCGGGGAGTCCTCGGCGGCGCTGTCCGCACTGCTCCGGGTGCTCGGCGCCGTCGAGCGCGCGGGCAATAAACTTCCCCATCCCTTCTGGCTGTTCGCGATACTCAGCGTCCTCCTCGCGCTGATCAGCTGGGGGCTCGCCACCGCGGACGTCTCCGCCGTCGATCCGGCGGGCGGCAAGACCGTGGCGGTGCGCAGCCTGATCTCGGTCGACGGGGTGCGGTCGATGATCAGCGACGCCATCACCAACTACGCCACCTTCCCACCGCTCGGCACGATCCTGGTCGTCATGCTCGGTGTCGCCGTCGCCGACCGGTCCGGGCTGCTCGCGGCGATGCTGCGGGCCGGTGTCGCCAAGGTCCCGGCGCGCTGGATGACCTTCGCCCTGGCCTTCACCGCGATGGTCGCCCACATCGCGTCCGACGCCGCCTATGTGGCGCTGGTCCCTCTGGGCGGGCTGGCCTTCCGGGCCGTCGGGCGCAGTCCGCTCCTGGGGATCGTGGTGGCCTTCGTGGGGGTATCGGCGGGCTATGACGCCAGCCCGCTGATCACCCCGATGGACGCGGTCCTGTCCGGGCTGACCACGGCCGCCGCGCACACCGTGGACCCCGGCTATGTCGTCACCCCGCTGTCCAACTACTTCTTCTCCCTGGCCTCTTCGGTGGTGCTCGCCGCCGTGATCACCTTCGTCACCGAGAAGGTGCTGGTGAAGCGGGTGGCGGCGCTTCCGCCCGAGCCCGAGGAGACGGCCGGGGACACCGCCGGGGAGATTGCGCCGACCACGGAGGTCGAGCTCGCCCTGGCACCCGAGGAGCGCCGCGGGCTGCGCCACACCACCATCGTCCTCTTCGTCTTCCTCGCGGTGGTCGTGGTGGCGATGATCCCCACCGGCTCACCGCTGCGCGGCGAGGGCGGCAGCATCGTCGAATCGCCCGTGCTCTCCGGTATCGCCGTGGTGCTCGGACTGCTCTTCGCCCTCCTCGGCGCGGTCTACGGACGTGCGGCCGGCACCGTGCGCGGCGGCCGTGACATCCCGGACTTCATGGCACAGGGCATGCGGGAGATGGCCCCCATCCTGGTGCTGTTCTTCGCCATCTCCCAGTTCCTCGCCTACTTCAAGTGGACCGGCGTCGGCCAGGTGCTCGCCATCCGCGGCGCCGATCTGCTCAAGGACCTCGGCGTCACCGGCCCGGTCGCCTTCGTCGGCATCGTGCTGGTGTGCACGGTGATCAATCTGGCGATGACCAGCGGTTCGGCGATGTGGGCGCTGGTGGCCCCGGTCTTCGTGCCGATGCTGATGCTGTTGCACATCCCACCGGAGGCCACCCAGGCCGTCTACCGCATCGCCGACTCCTGCACCAACGCCATCACCCCGATGAGCGCCTACTTCGTCATGGCGCTCGGCTTCCTCCAGCGCTACCGGCGCTCCGCCGGAATCGGCACCCTCGCCTCGCTGACCCTGCCGCTCTCCGTGGCCATGCTGGTGGCCTGGACCCTGCTCTTCTACGCCTGGTGGGCGCTGGGCATCCCGCTCGGCCCCGGCGCGCCCGTCCGTTGATCCCCGGCCGCTCCCCCACTCACGCCACCTCGGAAGGACCCCCTCGAATGACCCCCTCCGATCTCGCCGCCGCCACCGCCCGGGTGCTGCCCGAGATGATCGAAGACCTACGGACGCTGGTGGAGCTGGAGACGCCGAGCAATGACAAGCGGCTGCTGGACGCCGGGCTCGCCGCGATCAGCGGCTGGCTCGTCGACCGGCTCGGCGAGCCGGACGGAACCGAGCGCCACGACTGCGGGACGTACGGCGATGTGCTGGCCGTGACCTACCGCGGCACGGCCCCCGGCACCGTGCTGCTGCTGTGCCACTACGACACCGTCTGGCCGGCCGGAACACTCGCCGAATGGCCCTTCCAGATCGAGGACGGCCGGGCGAGCGGCCCCGGCGTCTTCGATATGAAGACGGGTCTGGTGCAGGCCGTCTGGACCCTGCGGCTGCTGCGCGAGCTGGGGCTTGCCCACCCCTCGGTGCGGCTGCTGCTCAACGGCGATGAGGAGATCGGCAGCCCCGCCTCCCGGCGCCATATCGAGCGGCTGAGCGAGGACGTCTTGGCCACGCTGGTCTTCGAGGCGTCGCTGGACGGGGCGCTCAAGACCTCCCGCAAGGGCGTCGGGCTGTTCGATGTGACCGCCTACGGCATCGAATCGCATGCCGGACTCGACCCGTTCGCGGGCGCGAGCGCCATCCACGCGCTGGCCGAGGTCGTCCCGCAGATCGCCGCGCTCAGCGCCCCGGAGCGCGGAACTACGGTGAACGTGGGGCTGATCAGCGGCGGCACCGGGCGCAATGTGATCGCCGCACAGGCGAGTTGCGGTATCGACATCCGGATCGCCGAACCGGAGGAGATGAAGCGGATCGACACCGCGCTGCACGCCCTCGCCCCCTCCGACCAGCGGGTGCGGCTGACCGTCACCGGTGAGTGGAACCGCCCGCCGATGGTCCCCAATGATCCGTCCCGCCGGCTGTTCGAGCAGGCCCACGCGGTCGCCGCGGAACACGGCTGGGAGTTGGAGGAGACCGCGGTCGGCGGGGCCAGCGACGGCAATTTCGTCTCCGCGCTCGGCCGTCCGGTCCTCGACGGGCTCGGTGCCCTCGGCTCCGGCGCCCACGCCCGCCATGAGCACACGGTGCTCGCTCCGATCCCGGTCCGTACCGCCCTCGCCATCGGTCTGCTGCGGGCGCTGGCGGCGGACGCCTCGTAACGGCCGACGCCGACGGTCGGACGGTCGGAAACCCGTGGGCCGCCGCCGTGTCCGGAGACGGCGGCGGCCCACGGTGGCACCGGCGCGGCCGGGCCGCGGTGCGCGGGCCGGTGCACGGGAGGCATATCAGGAGATGAGGAAGTCGGCCTCGCCCGCCTTGGCACCCTCGATGAACGCCATGATCTCGCTGCGGGTGTAGATCAGCGCAGGACCGTCCGGATCGGTCGACTGACGGATCGCGACCCGGCCGTCGTCCAGCCTCATGGCTTCGACGCAGTTGCCGCCGTTGCCACCGCTCCACGGCTTGTGCCAGCCCTCGCTGCCGAGGTCACTCGCGCGCATGCCGTTGTGAATGCGATCCATTCCGATCAGAGCTCCTTGCGGAAATCGCGGAGGATTTCCTTTGTGCGTCGTGCGGTTGCCGCCTGGGCCGCCATGCGGTCCAGGGCCTCCAGATGGGAGGCCACCTCGATGCGCTCATCCAGGTAGACGGCGCCGGTCAGGTACTCGACGTAGACCATGTCCGGCAGTTCGGGAACAGCGAAGCGGAAGAGGACGAAGGGCCCATAGGTGCCCGGATGGTGTCCGGAGGTGAACTCCGAGATCTGCAGCGTGATGTGCGGCATCTCGACGGCCTCCAGCAGCCGGTCGATCTGGTCGCGCATCACCTCCGCCGAGCCCACCTGGCGGCGCAGCACCGTCTCGTCCATCACCACCCACAGACGGGGCGCGTCCCGCCGGGTGAGCAGCGTCTGCCGCTCCATGCGCAGCGCCACATGGCGCTCCGCTTGCCGGGGAGCGGACTGGCCGACCGCACCGGTCTGCATGACCGCGTGGGCGTACTCCTCGGTCTGGAGCAGTCCGGGGACGAAATGCGGCTCGTACGCCCGGATCATCTCGGCCGCGCCCTCCAGGCTGACATGCACGCTGAACCAGTCCGGGAGGATGTCGTGGAACCGCTGCCACCAGCCGGGCTTGTTGGCCTCCTCGGTCAGGGTGATGAAGGAATCGAGCTCGTCGCCGGTGATCCCGTAGGCGTCCAGCAGCATCTGCACATACGGGACCTTCAGCGCGACCTCGGCGGTCTCCATGCGACGGACGGTGGCGGGCGCGACCCGCAGCACTCTGGCCGCCTCGTCCCGCTTGAACCCCGCCTTCTCCCGCAGGTCCTGCAGCCTCTTGCCGAGGACGACCTGACCCACGGTCGGGGCCGACCGCGGTTCGCTCACCTGAATCCCTCCCTGACCTCCCCAACGCTGATGTTCGCAGTGTGCCATGGCCAGTGCGGAACGGACACATTGCACTTACGACTCTGCACTTTCCAGAGTGCCCCTTGCCAAGTGTGCGCGGCGGTGCGCATAGTTGCGTCATGATCCCGTTACCGCGTTCTGCCGCGGCGACCGCAGGCGCAAGCGGCCCGACCTTTGTGAAGTGCCCCTAGATGACGTACGCCTTCGCCGGTGCGCTGACCGGCCTCGTCCGCGGCCGGTTCGGCCGGCGCGGATTCCGTCCGGCGTTCGGACGCCACCGCCTTCAACTGCCGCCGGCGCTGCGGACGGACCGGGCCTACGACGCGGTGGGGATCGCCGAGCGGTACGGCCCCGGGGTCATGGACCTGCTGCCCCGGGCGGGATGCGTCCTCACCCGCGCCGGGCGCTGGTGGTGGATCGTGCCGCCGCACTCGGACGTCGGGGTCAACTGGCCCGCACCGGCCGTCTACGCGGTCGGCGCCATGGTGACCGGCCCGCCCGGGCGGCGGACCGGCCCCACCGGGACCGAGGAGCCCGGGGTGGTGCACTGGCCGGGCGACGGAGAGCCGTACACCCATCCCCTGCTGCTGCATATCGCGGTCTGCGCGGCGGCCGGGGTCTCCCCGGCCTGGCCGTGCGACGAAGGGCTGCCACGGTCATGACCTCGGCCCGGTCATGACATCGAATCGTCCTGGAGGTACGCCGCGGGGCGCGGATAGCGCTGCAGCGCCGGAGTCTGCCCGGTCGGGTCGTCCTCCTGCTCGCTGAGGGGCACCACCGGGGCCGGGGCCGCGGCCTTCAGCTCGGCGGGGTCATAGGTCATGGCCTGCGTCCGCTCCATCGGCGACGGCTCGGGCACACCTGCGTCCCGCTGACCGTAGACCGGGATCTGGTCGACTGTCGTCTCCTCGGGCCGGAACAGGTTGTACGCGGCCGCCGTCCCCTGCCCCTGACCACCCTGGGCCTGGACCATCGGGATCTGGCCGGTCTGCGCCTGAGCGCCCTGGTACTGCGCGCTCTGCGGCTGGGGTGCCATCTGCATGAACGGCGCCTGGCTCTGCGGCGCCTGGCTCTGGGCCGGCTGTAACTGCGGGGCCTGGAACTGCTGCGCCGGTGCCTGCTGCGGGATCAGCGGCTGCGGGGCCTGGGCCATCTGGGGCTGCGGCAGCGCCGCCGGGGCCTGGTACAGGGGCGTCTGGGCCGGGGGAGTGGCGACATACGCGGGCGACAGCTCCGCGAGCGGCTGCTGCTGGGCGTACCCCGCCGGGGCGCCCGCGAAGGACGCCTGCCCGTACGGATCGCCGGAGACGCCCTGCGGGGCCGGAAGGGCGGCCGCGGAGTACATCGGCTGGGGCTCCTGCGCCATGGGCGCCGCGGGCAGCTGGGGCGGCTGCTGGTAGGGGTAGTCCAGCGACGGCGCTTGCGCGGCGGCGGATCCCCAGGACCCCGACAATCCCGCGTACCCCGAAGACACCGACGGCTGCTGCTCCCAGCCGACCTGCGGGGCGTAGAAGGACGTCCCGTACAGCACCGTGCTCAGCCCGGTCAGCAGTCGCTGCACATCGGGCTGGGAGCGCACCACCAGCCGCATGAACTGGCTGCTGCTGCCCAGCTTGTTGCCGCATTCGCGCACCAGCACCCCGTGCTGGGACAGCAGTTGGTCCCGGACCCAGCCGCCGTCCGTTCCGGCCGGCAGCTTGACGAAGACGAAGTTGCCCTGGGAGGGGTAGACCGTCATCCCGGGCAGTCCGGCCAGCTGAGTGGTCATCTGCTGCCGGTCGCGGCTGAGCATGCGCAGGCTGTCCACGTACTCCTGCCGGTACCGCTTCAGCATGAAGACGATGACCTCGGCGAAGGAGTTGAGGTTCCACTTCGGCAGCCGGGAGCGGATCTGCACGGCGAGCGATGGATTGGCGACCAGATAGCCGAAACGCACACCGTGCAGCCCGAAGTTCTTGCCGAGGCTGCGCAGCACGATCACATTCGGGCGCAGGATGGCCTCGTCGACGACGCTCGGATACGCCTCGGCGTCCGCGAACTCCAGGAACGACTCGTCGATCACGATCAGATCGAGGTCGGACAGGGCGTCCATGATGCCGATGAGGGCCTGGCGGGACACCAGCCCGCCGTCGGGGTTGTTGGGGTTGCAGATCACGGCGACCCGAGAGCCGCGGGAGCGTACGAAGTTGACGAAGGCGTTCGGGTCGAGTGCGAATCCGCTCATTTCCGGAAGCTGGAACATGTCGACCCGTTTGCCGGTCTCCATCGGCTGGTCGGTCCAGCGGCCGAAGGTGGGAATCGGCACCGCCAGGCTTTCCTTCACCAGCAGATGGTCGATCCAGGTGATGAGCTCGGTCGAGCCGTTGCCCATCGCCATGGTCTGCGGCTGCAGCCCGAGCACATCGGCCAGTTCGGCGGTGATGGTCTCCGCGGAGCTCGGGTAGTAGGTGAGGATGTCCCGCAGCCTGACCGCCATCACGGCGAACATGGCGGGGGTGGGGAAGTAGGGATTGCAGGGGATGCAGAAGTCCACGAGCTCCTGTCCGCCACCCGTGACCCCGGCGCGGTTGAGCGCGAAGAACGACGGGCTGTGAGCGGTGCCACGGAAAAGTTCCATGGCGTCACCGGTATTGCCGACTGCGGCAACAGTCACGGCGGGACCTCCTCGGTCGCATGGGTCGCGTCGACGCGCTGACACGGCCGTTGCGGCTCGTCCCTCGAGCCTGACGCATGATCCCTCGAAGCCGGGCCGGGCGAGGAATTTCGTGGGGTTTATGAAAACTCCGCGGACATGTGCGCCCGTATCGAATAGAATTCCGCCTCTTGCCCCTTCAGAATGCCGGCGAGGCCTCAGACCGTATCCTCCGGCGGGTGTTCGCCTTCGGCCTCTGCGGTGCGGTGCTGTTCCGCTACCCAGACCGCCACCTGCGCACGCGAGCTGAAACCCAGCTTGCTCAAAATGTGCTCAATATGGCCCTCGGCCGTGCGCTGGGCGATGACCAGGGACGAGGCGATCTCCTTGTTGCTGAGCCCCTGCGCGACCAGTTGCGCGATTTCGGACTCCCGGGGCGTCAGCGGTGACGGCCGCCCGCCCACCGCCGTCTCCTCGCTGGGCAGTTCGTCCTCGAGCGCGTACACCAGCGCCTCGGCGTAGGACAGCCGGGCGCCGAGTCTGAACGCCGCGTTGAAGGCCGGCTTGCCCAGCGCCCGCCGCACCGTGGCCTCGCACTCCTCGTGGTAGTGGACGAGGTGCCCGTAGCCGGAGTGCGGGGCGCCGATGGCGTGCCAGATGGTCCGCAGGGCGCCCAGCAGCCTGGCCGCCCGCGTGTGGTCCCGGTCGGTGGCCGCGATCCAGGCCAGCACCTCCAGATTGACGGCGACGCCCAGCGGGTCGTCCAGCGAGCGGTTGAAGGTGAGGCTGTCCTTCTCCAGGGCGGCCGCCCTGGCGGTGTCGCCCTGGCGCCATACGTCCACACCGAGCGCCATCATCGTGTAGGCCCGGTGCCAGCCCTCCCCGTACGCGTCGCACACCGCCAGCGACTCCTCGCCCAGGGCGATCGCGCGTGGTGAATCGCCGATGAAGGAGTGGGCGAGCGAGAGCCGGATGAGCGCCAGGGCCAGCCCCACCGGATCGCCGGTCGCGCGATGGCGGGTCACGGCCTCCTCATAGAGCGCGATCGCGGATCGGGTCTCGCTGCGGTACATGGCGACCATGCCGGAGTAGAGCGCGGTGTAGGCGAGCACCGGGTCCAGGCCCAGTTGCGTCCCGATGGTCCGGCTCTCCTCGAGCATGGCCGCGGCGGCGTCGGTGTCCGACTGGATGACGGCCAGCCAGCTGTCGGTCCACAGGGCCCGCGCCCGTGCCCCGGTCGGTTCGGTGCACAGCGCCAGGGCCTGGTCCAGCCAGCGGCGGCCCTCACCGAGGTAGTAGCTGGTGATCCAGTGGTAGAGCAGATCGGCCGCCATCTCCAGACCGTGGCCGGTCTGCCCGGGCTCGGCCAGGCAGCCCTCCAGGGCGGTGCGCAGATTGGCGTGCTCCAGCTGGAGCCGGGCGAACCACTGCACCTGGGCCGGTCCGAAGAGCGCCGCCCGCGCGTCCGCGGCGAGCCCGCGGTAGTAGTCGCGATGGCGGCCCAGCCGTACGGCCTCCTCTCCGGCGGCCGCCAGCCGCTCACGGCCGTAACTGCGCAGTGTCTCCAGCATCCGGTAGCGCACCGCCGTCCGGTGCTCCTCCCTGAGCAACACCGACTTGTCCACCAGCTCGGTCACCAGGTCCAGGATCTCCTCGCGGTCGATGCCCTCGTCCGAGCAGACCGCCTCGGCCGCGTCCAGGTCCAGGCTTCCGGCGAACACCGAGACCCGGGCCCACAGCAGCCGCTCCCGCTCGGTGCACAGCTCATAGCTCCAGTCGATCAGCGCCCGCAGCGTCTGATGGCGGGGGAGGACCGTCCGGGAGCCGGTGGTGAGCAGCCGGAACCGGTCGTCGAGCCGATCCAGCAGCTGCTGGACGGACAGGGCGCGCAGCCGTACGACCGCTATCTCGATCCCCAGCGGGATGCCGTCGAGTCGCCGGCAGATCAGCTCGACGGCCTCCCGGTTGTCCTCGGTGAGCTCGAATCCGGGCACGATGGCCGCGGCCCGCTCGGTGAACAGCCGTATCGCGTCGCACCGCGCGAGCGTGGCGAGGGTGGGCCGTGGCCCCTCGGGGTCCGGCAGCCCCAGGGTGGGGACGGCCAGGCTCTGCTCACCGGTCGTGCCCAGCGCCTGACGGCTGGTGGCCAGCAGCCGCAGCCGGGGCGCCGCGCGCAGCAGCCGGTCGGCGAGCCGGGCGCACTCCTCCAGGAGGTGTTCGCAGTTGTCGAGGACGATCAGTGCCTGCCGGTCCCGCAGATGGTCGATGAGAACGTCAAGGGCCGGGCGGGGGGAGTGGTCCCGTATCTCCAGTGCTTCGGTGACGCCCTGGGCGAGCAGCGCGGGGTTGTCCAGCTCGGCGAGTTCGGCCAGCCAGACACCGTCGGGGAAGGCCCTGCGCGCCTCGTCCGCCACCCGCAGCGCCAGCCGGGTCTTGCCGACTCCGCCGACGCCGGTGAGGGTGACCAGGCGGGACGCGGCAAGCATCTCCTTGACCTCGGCCGCCTCATGCCGACGTCCCACAAAACTCGTCACCTCGGCCGGCAGCCTCACTGTCTGCCGTCCGGTCGGGGTGCTCGTCGCCACCGCACCCATCGATGCCTCGCACCGGGCTCGGGTGGACGGGCCGATGCCCGCACGGACCCGAAGCCCTGTTTCCAGGCTATGCCCGGGCCGGGAGCCACCGCACGCATTTCGGGCGGGCGGTCCGCCTGCCGGGGCGGTGCTTCACCGAGGGTGAGCGGCCGTCGGCCACCCGTGACCTCCCCGGGGGCCGGGGCGGGATCGGGTACCGATGCGGGGAGATCTCCCCTCGTCGCGCACCGCCGCGCCGACCCACCATGGTGACCTCGGAAACGAGTTCCGCCGGTCCATGGCGGAAGATCGAAGGTTCGGACCATGTGCCTCCATCAAGCTCCCTGTCCGTCCGCCGACGCATCGGATCATGATTCGGCGCGTCTCGTGGCCACCCACCCCGAGCAGGGGTGGAGCTTGCTCTGCAACGGAGTGGTGATCTTCGCGGACACGGGTGAACTCCTTCCCGACGGGCGTGCCATCCCCGCCCCCCGGATCAGCCCCGACCAGTCGACATGAATGCGACCACCCGCACCCCCTCGCGCGGCGCCCCGGTGAGCACCGAGCGCCGGCCCGAGACCGCCCGGCCTCCCGCCACCAGTGGCGGGACGTCCTGGCTGCTGCCCTCCGAGCCCTCGTCGGTGCCCAGGGCCCGGCGGCTGGCCATCGCCCAGCTCGGGGTATGGGCGCTGGACGACTTCTCCGACGACGCCGAGCTGCTCGTCAGCGAGCTGGTGACCAATGCCCTGCGGCACGCGGGCGGACCGATCCGCCTGACGCTCTCCCTGTGCTCCGTCGACCGCGCCTTCCGGTGCGAGGTGGCGGACCAGGACCCCGGGCAGCCCCGGGTGCGCCGGACGTGCGGCGATGACGAAGGCGGCCGCGGACTCCATCTGCTGGACCTGCTCTCCCGCTGCTGGGGCTCCACCTGCACGGCGGCGGGCAAGGTCGTCTGGTTCGAGCTCCATCCACCTGCCATTGCGCTGGAAGCCGCCCTGGAAGAAGCGCATATGACCACGTGAACGTGAGCCGACGAAAGGAGATGCCATAGACGACTTCATGCCTCGTACCCACACAGTGATACCGAAGGGCCCGGGGGCGGAATGGTGATCGCCCTCACCACGCCTTCCGTCTCCGGGCGTCACTGATCGATATTGATCGTCATCACAGCGGTCGTGTAGCCTCCTGATCGCTGTAGTAGCACATTTTTCCGGAAAGTTGTTCGCGTTTTGTGGCTCGAGGAGGCTGCGTGGTGGACCGGAAAATCGATTCCGGTTTACCCGGCGCGCTTGTCGGGCGCGCTGCCGAACTCGCGGCGCTGACCGCCCACGCGGAGGCCGCCCACCACGGCCGTTCCGGTCTGGTGATCCTTTCGGGCCCGGCCGGAATCGGCAAGACCAGTCTGCTGAGCGCTTTCCTCGACAGCGACGTCTGCCGGAAGATGACCGTTCTGCACGGCACCTGCGGTGAGGTGGTGGCCGGCGCCGGCTACAGCGGAGTGCGCGCCCTCTTCGGGGGACTCGGGCTCTCGGCCGAGGACGCCCAGGACTCGCCGCTGCTGCGCGGCAGCGCCCGCCGCGCCCTTCCCGCACTCAGCCCCCACCCGGGCGAGGAGGGGCCGCCCACGGCCGCATCCGTCTACCCGGTGCTGCACGGCCTGTACTGGCTCGCGGCCAACCTGATGGCCCAGGGCCCGCTCGTGCTCGTCCTGGACGATGTGCACTGGTGCGACGAGCGGTCCCTGCGCTGGATCGACTTCCTGCTGCGCCGGGCCGACGAACTGCCGCTGCTGGTGGTGCTCGCCCAGCGCACCGAGGAGGAACCGGTCGCCCCCGCGACCCTGGCGGACATCCTCGCCCAGCCCCGCTCCTCGGTGATCCGCCTCGACCCGCTGACCGACATCGAAGTGGCCGAAATGGCCCGCCGGGTCTTCGCGGCCCCCGTCGCGCACTCCTTCGCCGGGCGCGCCGCCGCTGTCTGTGGCGGCAATCCGCTGACCGTCACCCGGCTGCTGCGCGAGCTGCGGGCCAAGGGCGCCTCACCCGACGAGACCGGCCTGCGCGAGATCGCCGAGGTCGGGCAGTACGTGGTCGCCCTGTCCGTGCGCGCCCTCTTCGACGCCCGGCCCGACTGGGTCCGGGATGTGGCCACCGCCATCGCGGTGCTCGGTGAGGAGGACGTGGAGCACATCGGCGCGCTGGCCGGGGTGCCCACGGCCCGTGTCGCGGAGGCCGTGGAACTGCTGCGCGGGGCCGAGGTGATGGCGCCGGACCGGGCGGACCTGGCCCATGACGTGGTGCGCTCCGCGGTGCTGGAGGCAGCCGGGGAGGAGCCGCTGGCCGAGCTGCGCGCCCGGGCGGCCCTGCTGCTGAGCGATGCCGGGCGGCCCGCCGAGGAGGTCGCCAACCAGGTGCTGCTGGTGCCCGGAACCCCCCAGCCGTGGATGGGCTGGGTGCTGCGGGAAGCCGCCGTCCAGGCCGAGCACCGCGGCGCCCCCGAGGCCGCCGCCCGCTATCTCTACCGCGTCCTGGAGGCGGAGCCGGACAGCCTGTCGGCCCATGTCCCGCTCGCCAAGGCGCTCGCGGAGATCAATCCCGCCGAGGCCATCCGCCTGCTCAGGCGTGCGCTCACGCTGGCCACCGACGTCCGCACCAAGGCGCCCATCGCCGTGCAGTTCGGCCTCACCTGCCTCACCGTCCAGCAGTCACCGACCGCCGTCCGGGTGCTCAGCGAGGTGCTCGACGAGCTCGAGGCCGAGCTGGGGCCCGACCCCGATCCGCGTGACCGTGAACTGCGCACCCTCGTCCAATCGGCGCTGCTGATCAGCGGATCCGACGAGAAGGCCACGATCCATACGGTCCGGGAGCGCTTCGCGCGGATTCCCGAACCCTCCGGGGACACCCCCGCCCAGCGGCAGATGCTCGCCATGATGACGGTCCTGTCCGCGATGGAGGGCCGCTCGGTGCGGCGGACCGTGGAACAGGCCCGCCGCGCGCTGGGCTCCTCGGACCGGCTCGACAACTGGTCGCTGCTCTTCTCCGCGTTCACCCTGGGCCTGGCCGACGAGGTCGAGGGGGCGATGGAGGCGCTGGACCACGCGCTGCGCCAGGGCCAGGACAACGCCGCGGTGTGGTCGTATGTGATCACCCTGTCCTATCGCGCCATGCTGCTGCACGGCTTCGGCGCGATCCCCGACGCGCTCGCCGACGCCCAGACCGCCGTCGAGATCATCGGCGAGGAGCGCTGGAGCGGCAATGTGACCATGCCCCAGACCGCGCTGGCGACGATCCTGATCGACCGGGGCGAACCGGAGCGGGCCGAGGAACTGCTGGCCGCCGTCACCCGGCCGAACCTGGACGGGTTCGTCATGGAGTACCACTGGTATCTCATGGCCCGCGCCCGGGCCCGCTGGGCGCTCGGCGACGGCGCCACCGCGCTGCGGCTGCTGCTCGACTGCGGCGCCTCCCTGGAGGATTCCGGTTTCGCCAACCCGGCGTTCCTGCCCTGGTGGACCGAGGCGGCCTGTGTGCTCGCGGCGGAGAAGCGGGCGGACGAGGCGCGGGACCTGGTCGAGCACGGCGCCGAGCTGGCCCGCCGCTGGAGCACCCCGCGCGCCTTTGGACTCGCCGCCCTCGCCCGCGGGGTGACCACCCCCGGCGAGGAGGGCATCGCGCATCTCACCGAGGCGGTCGAGCACTTCTCCGGCTCGCCCGCCCGCGCCGAGCACGCCCGGGCCGAGCTCCTGCTCGGCGGGGCGCTGCTGGACATCGGGCGGCCGCGCGACGCCCGGGAGCGGCTGCGCTCGGCCGTCGACCTCGCCCAGGGCTGCGGCGCGCTCGCGCTCGCCAAGGATGCCCGTAACCGGCTGGTCGCCGCGGGCGGCCGGATGCGCGAGATCACCGCCTCACCGGTCGACCTGCTCACCGGCACCGAGCGCAAAGTGGCCCAAATGGCCTCGCGCGGGGCGGGCAACCGCGAGATCGCCGAGTCGCTGTTCGTCACCGTACGCACCGTCGAGACCCATCTCACCAGTGTCTACCGGAAACTGGGTGTCGGTCAGCGCGGTGAGCTGGCCTCGGTGCTGAACACCCCGAGCCTTCCCGACCCACAGGCACCGGCGTGGGTCTTCGCCTCCCGCGGTCGACGCTGATGCGCACGCGGGGCCGGATGCCACGTCCGCGCCCCGCCCCAGGCATATAGTCACACCATGCAGCTCAACGGGCTCCCGTTCCCCGGCCGTGAACGAGAGCAGGCCATGCTTGCCCAGACCGTCGCCGATCTCGGCAGGGGCCGTTCCTCTGTGGTGACGCTGATCGGCAGGCCCGGCTACGGACAGAGCCGCCTGCTGAACCTCGCCGCCCGGCTGGCCGAGGACCAGGGCTACCGCGTTCTGCGCGCCCAGGCGACGCCGGGCGAGCGCCAGGTGCGCTACGGCGTGGTGGCACAGTTGCTGGCCCCGATGGACGGACTCACCGACGGCTCGCTGAAGGCCCTGACCGGACGGGGACCCGAGAGCCGCTTACCGGGCTTGACCGAGTTACTACGGACCGCGCGTGGACAGCCCACGCTGCTGGCGGTCGACGATGTGGAATGGCTGGACCCGGCCTCGCTGCGCTGGTTCGGGGCGCTCATCCGGCGCCTGCCCGACGCCCGGATCGCCCTGTTGGTGAGCGGCACCGGCCGGCTCCGCCCCGGCGCCTGCCCCCTCTCCACCGCGCCGCACCAGGTGATCACCCTCGAAGTCGAGCTGGCCCCACTCGCTCCGCGCGACGTGGCCGCCACGGTGGCGCTGATCTGCGACCGCCCCGGCGAGACCGCCTTCACCTCGGCCGCCCTGGAGGCGAGTGCGGGCAACCCCGAGGTGCTGTCCGAGGCGCTGAGGCGCTTCATCAGACGCGGATACGCACCGGTGGCCGGGCGGGTGCCGGAACTGTTCACGATCGCCGAGGCCGTCAGCGGTGAACACGCCGTCCGCGCACTCGGAGCGCTGTCCGACACGGCCGTCGCCGTCGTCCGCGCCCTCGCCGTCTGCGGCGATCTGCTGGACCTGTCCCTGCTGTACGCGCTCGCGGACCCCCGCGCCGCCAGCGAGCCCGGACTGCCCGAGGCACTCCAGGAAAGCGGGCTCGCCACCGCCACCGAGACCGGGCTCCGGCTGAGCCGGCCCGAGGCGCGGAGCTGGATCCTCGCCGAGATGCCCGGCGACGAACGGGCCGAACTGCACGCCCGCGCCGCCGAGTTGGCCTATCGGGCGGCCGTACCCGACGAGGACATCGCCCGGCTGCTGCTCGCTGCCCGCCCGGTCGACGAGTCCTGGGTGATCCCCCTACTGCGCCGCACCTGCGCCGCCGCACTGCGCGGGGGCCGGACCGCCCAGGCGATCGCCTGTCTGTCGCGGGCGCTGGAGGAGCCGCTGGACCCGGCGCCGCGCGCCCAGTTGGGCCTGGAACTGGCCGCCATCGAAGTGCTGGCGGTCCCCGAGGCCGCGGGCCGCCGGCTGGCGGAGATCATCCGCACCGGCGACGGCGGGCCCGGCCGGATCCGGGTACGCGCCGCCGACCTGGGGCTCTCCCGCGGTGACGACAAGGCTCTGCGCCGCGCGATCGCCGATGTGCTGCCCTTCACCGACGGCGAGGAACGGGGCGCCCTGGCCGGGCTGTTCTGGCTCACCGAGTCCGTCGGGCAGGAGGACACCGATCTGGTCCCGGACGGCATCCCGCCGCTGCCCGCCGACCCCACCTGCCCGGTGCAGGCCGCGGCGCTCGCCTGGCGACTGGCCCTGCGCGGCGAGGACCTGCCCACCGCCCGGGCACTGGCCCAGCGGGTCTTCACCGTGGACGGCGCCGCGGGGGCCCTGATCCTGCCCCGGCTCACCGCCGCCCGGACCCTGCTGCTGACCGACGACCTGGACGAGGCCGAGGTCCGGCTGGACGTGCTCCACACCGATCTGCGCAGGCGGCACGCCCGCGCGGCCGCCGCCCAGGCCCTGGCCGTCCGCGGCGAGCTGAACCTGCGGCGCGGCCGGCTCGACATGGCCGAACGGGATGTGGCCGCCGCGGAGCGGTCACTGCCGCGTTCCCTCTGGCATCGCTACACCGTCCCGTATCTGACGGCCATCCGGATTCTCATCGCCCTGGAGAACGGCGATGTCGGCCAGGCCAGTGTGCTCGCGGGCGCGTCCGCGCCCGCCGAGTCGCGGGAGGGCGCCTCCTGGGGCTATCTGCTCTTCGCCAGGGCGCTGGTGGCCGTCAAGGACGACCGGCTGCCCGAGGCGCTGGAGCTGTTCCGGTCCACCGGCAGATGGGAGCTGGGCCGCGGCCGGATCAACCCCGCCCTGATGCCGTGGCGTTCGATGGCCGCCCGGGTCCACGACGCCCTCGGCGACCACGAGGAGGCACGGCGACTCACCGATGAGGAGCTCGCGCTGGCCCGGTTATGGGGCGCCCCCAACACGATCGGCTGGGCTCAGCTGGGTGCCGGACGGGTGGCCCGCGAGGGGCAGGTCGACCGTCTCCGCGAGGCGGTGGCCACCCTGCGCGGCACCCCGGCCCGGCTCGCCTACGCGGGGTCCCTGATGGAGCTGGCCACGGCCGAGCTCGACGCGGGGAACCCGCAGGCCGCGGCCCCCCTGGTGGCCGAGTTGTTCAGCTTCGTCATCGCTCACCGGTCCTCCAGCCGGCTGGTCGCGCGGGTGCGCGCGCTGTCCGAGCGGGCGGGGCCGTCCGCCGTTCGCGGACGCGTCCCGCATCCGGCGTGGGCGAGCCTGACCGAACCCGAGCAGCGCACCGCGGCCCTTGTCGGACTCGGCCATGGCAACCGGGAGATAGCGGAAACCCTCTCTGTCACCAGACGCACTGTGGAGCTGAGGCTCAGCGGCGCGTACCGGAAGCTGGGGATCAGCGGCCGAGCAGAGCTGATCGCGTTGCTGCGGGCGGCAGAGGGAGGCGGAACGGATGTTGCTTGAACGGGAGGCCGAACTGGCCCAGGTCGCGGAGGCTCTGCGGGCCGGAGCGGCGGGCGACTCGTCGCTGGTGTTGCTCACCGGCCCCATGGGCATCGGCCGGACCGCGCTGCTGCAGCAGCTGCCGATGCTCGCCGACGGCGAGGAGATCCGCGTCCTGCGCGCCAACGCCGCGCCGGTGGAGCAGGACTTCAGCCTCGGCGTGGTCCGCCAGCTCTTCGACAGCCTGCTGACCGGTGCCCCGGAGGAACTCCACGAGTCCCGGCTGGGGGGAGAGGGCGAGCTCTACCGGACGGTCTTCTCCGACGATGCCCCGCTGCTCGACGACGGCGGAACCCTCACCATGCCCGAGGCGACGCTGTACGGCCTGCGCTCGGCGCTGGCCGCCGTCAGCGCCGACAGCCCGCTGCTCATCCTGGTGGACGATCTGCAGTGGGTCGACGCCCCGTCGCTGCGCTGGCTCGCCTTCCTCGTCAAGCGGTTGCACGGGCTGCGAGCCGTGGTCGTCTGCGGGCTGCGGGACGGCTACCGGCGCCCCGGGGACCCTCTGCTGCGGGAGGTCGTCGACGCGGCGCGGCGGGTGCTGCGCCCCGCGCCGCTGTCGCTGGGCGCCACCAAGGAAGTGATCCACGAGCAGTTCGGCGTGCCGGGGGACGAGGAGTTCGCCCGCGCCTGCCATGAGACCTCCGCGGGCAACCCGCTGTTCCTGAAGTCGGTGCTGGCGGACCTGGCCGTGGGCGGCCTGCGGCCCACCGCCGGGCAGGTCGAGGCGGTCCGCTCGCTGCGCCCCGCCCTGCTGCGCGAGCGGCTGGCCGGCTCCCTGCGCGTCCAGCCGCGGCCGGCGCGGGATCTGGCCGCGGCCATCGCCGTCCTCGGCGGCGAGGCGGAACCGGACCTGCTGGCGCGGCTGGCCGGGCTGGACCCGATCGGCTTCCTGGCCACGCTGCGCGACCTTCACGAGGTGGGGCTGCTCGCCGCCGAGCAGGAGCCGCGCTTCGTCCACCGGGTGGTGCAGGACGCGGTCGAGTCCTCGATGACCGTGGCGGAACGGGAGCGGCTGCACGACGCCGCGGCAGCCCTGCTCTACCACAACGGACGCCCCGCCGAGCTGGTCGCGGCCCAGCTCATGGCCGTCACCAACTCGGACCATCCCTGGGCGGTGGAGGTGCTGCGGGCCGCGGCGGACACCGCGCTGCGCCGCGCTGCGCCGCGTACCGCCGCCCGCTATCTGCGCCGCGCCCTCCTGGACGGCTCGCTGGCGGGGGAGGGCCGGGCCCGGCTGCTGATCGATCTGGCCACCGCGGAGCGCGGCTTCGACCCGGCCGCCTGCGAACGCCATATCTCCCAGGCGATACCCCTGCTGACCACGCCCAGGCTCCGGGCCGCCGCTGCCCTGCGGATCGCGCCGACCATCGTGGGCCTCGGCCCCCCGTCGGTCATCGATCTGCTGCACCAGGTCGCCGAGGACCTGGGGCCCGCGACCTCGCTGGAGGGCACGGCGCGCGATGTGGCGCTGCGGCTCGAGGCGCGGCTGCGGCACGCCGGGCACGAGGATCCGGCGGAGCTGGCCGCCGCGGTGGAGCGGTTGTCCACGCTGGGGGAGGAGCCGGCGCTGATCACCGCCGCCGAGCGTGAGCTGACGGCGGTGCTGCTCAACTCGGCGGTGCTCACCGCCCGATGGCCCGCGGCCGAGGTCTCCCGGCTGGCCAACCGCATCCTGGAGCGCGAACCGGCCACCTCCGAACAGGTCCACACCCCGCTGCCGCTGGTGGTGATCGGGCTGGTCGCCGCCGATTCGGTACGGGGGATCAGCTCCTGGCTCGCGATGGAACAGCAGACGCGGCGGCAGGGCGGCACGGTCGCCGACGCGCTCGTCAACGTCCAGCAGGCCATGGTGCTCAGCGCCCGGGGGCGCGTCTCCCAGGCGCGTGAGTACGCCGAGCGCGCCGTGCGGCTGGCCGAGGTGCACTGGCAGGAGGCCGGGGTCGTCTCCACCCTCGCCCTCACCCGCGTCGCCCTGGACCTTCATGACCCCGTACTGATCGAGCGGATTCTGGACGGGCCCGGGCGGCGCCGCTCCTCGAGCCTGGCCCTGACCGCGGCGCTGCAGTTCGCCAAGGCGGCGCAGGACGCCGGGAACGGACGCTGGACCAGCGCCCTGGAAACCCTCCTGGCCTGCGGCCGGCAGCTGGAGGCGTCGGGCTGGCGCAACCCCGTGCTCTTCGCCTGGCGGCCCTGGGCGGCCGAGCTTCACCGGCGTGTCGGCGACCCCGGCGCGGCCGGGGCGCTGGCCGAGGAGGAGCTGCTGCGGGCGACGGAGTGGGGCGCCCCGGTGGCGCTCGGCCGTGCGCTGCGGGTGAAGGCCCGGCTGATCGGCGGTGACCAGGGGGTGCGGCTGCTGCGTGAATCGGTCGATGTGCTGCGCGCCTCGGCCGATGAACTGGAACTCGCCCGCACGCTCCTGCTGCTGGGCCGGCAGCTGAGATCGGGCGGCGAGGCGGCGGCGGTACTCCAGGAGGCCGGGGCGCTGGCCGCGGCGTGCGGGGTCCCATGGCTGGTCGAGCGGATCCGCGCCGCGGACGGCAGTGGTGCGTCGGCCGCCCCGCCGGAGGCGGCCCTCACCCGTACCGAGCGCACCGTGGCCTCCCTCGTGGGACGCGGCCTCACCAACCAGGAGGCCGCCGCCGAGCTGGGGGTGAGCTCCCGCGCCGTCGAGAAGCATCTGACGAGTTCCTATCGCAAACTGGGCGTCTCCGGACGCCGCGAGCTCATCGAGCTGCTGCCTCGCATGGATTCGTGAACGTAGCGTTAACGGCGATAATTGGCGGGTGTTTGACGAGGATTCGTGAACCGACCGTACCGGCCCACCGAAGGGGTGGGGTGCGGACCGAACCTTCGGGGCACCCCACCACGGGATTGGGCGGCGACACCCCTGTTGACGTTGACTTCCGTGCTCGTAGATCCCTAGTCTCAATTCTGAAATGAACATTTGGAATTGAATATCTGGTATTCAATTCCGAATTCTGAGAATTAGGAAGGGATGGCAGTCCCTTGGCATTGCCTTTACTGACCGATTCGGCTCGGCCAACCCCCCACGAGCTTGGACACGAGCAGACCGAGTACACGGATCTATTGCGCCAGTTCGACCAGCCAGGGGCCTGTGTCGTCTGTCTTGACCCGTCGCTCACCGTCCAGCAGGCGAACCGGGAGTTCTTCCGGCAGTTCGACGACGCCTCCACGGACGTGTGCGGCCGTGACTTCTCCGACCTTCTGCACCCCAGTGTGCGGCAGGCGGTGAAGCGACAGTTCAGCCGGCTCCTCGACGGCTCCCGTCACCGGTTCACCACCCATGTGGTGGCCATCGGGGCCGAGGGGGCCGCCTTCACCAGCGGGCTCACGGCGGTCGCCGTGCGCGAGGGCTCCGCCCATGTGGCCTCGATCCTGGTGGTGCTGCGACCCACGGCGGGTGGCGAGGAGGTGGACATGGTCACCGACCGTAAGAAGCTCCTCACCGAGACCGAGGCACGCATTCTGGAGGGCATCGCTGCCGGGCTCTCCACGATCCCCCTGGCCTCCCGGCTCTACCTCAGCCGGCAGGGTGTCGAGTACCACGTGACACGGCTGCTGCGGAAGCTGCGGGTGCCCAACCGGGCCGCCCTCGTCTCCCGCGCCTACTCCATAGGCGTCCTCAACGTGGGCTGCTGGCCGCCAAAGGTCGTCGACGACTTCGTCAAATGACGCGCGCCCCGCGGGTGCCGACAGACGCGCCATGGCCGGCCCGGAGCCGGGCCGGCCATGGCGCGTCGCCACGTCAGGACGGGGCCGGGCCCCGCGACAGCCGCAACAGGCGGAAGGCGGTGAGCGCCACATGGAGTTGGGTGCGCTGCTCACCCGACTCCAGATCGCAGCCGAGCACCCGCTCTATCGAGTGCAGCCGCTGGTAGAACGCCTGGCGGGACAGGTTCGCGCGCTTGGCGGCCACCGTCTTGTTGCCCGCCGCGTCCAGGAAGGTGTGCAGCACCGGCAGCAGATCGGTGCCGTGCCGCTCGTCGTAGTCCACCAGCCGTCCCAACTGCCGCTCCACGAACTCCTGGAGCCGCACATCGCCGCGCAGCGCGTACAGCAACTGCCGCAGCCCGATGTCGGACAGCTCGTGGAACGCCTTGTCCGGCGTCCCCGGAACGGCGGCGTCCGCGACCCGCGCCGCCTGCTGGAACGACCGGGCGGTCTGCGCCAGCTCCGACACCTCCGAGCCGACGCTGATCACGGCACCCGGACGGGACTCCCGCACCGACCGGCTCAGCCGCTCCACCAGCGGCCGCCAGGGCGTGGCGGCGGGCAGGGCCAGCAGAACCCCTATGTGGTCACCGGGCACCGCGCCGACCAGCACGGCGGCCCCGGCCGCCCCCAGCTCGTCCGTCAGCCGGTCCTCCAGCTCGGTGGTCTCCCCGGCGCCGGGGCCGGGACTGACCAGCACCACCATCAGCCGGCGGCCCGCGACCGGCACGCCCAGCGCCTCGGCCCTGGCCCGGGCCTCCCCCATCGAGCGGCAGCGCTGCTCCACCAGGTCCAGCAGCAGCGTGCGCTGGGCCCGCCGCTCCCAGCGGGTGTGATGGGTGAGCCGGGCGATGGTCAGGGCCGTGGCGGTGCGCTCCAGGACCATCGCGTCCTCGGGGCCGACCGCCGAGTGCCCGGCCCCGTCCGGGAGCATCAGCAGCCGCCCCCACCGCTCGCCCCGGTACTCCACCGCGGCCACCAGCCAGTCCTCCGGACCGCTCAGCCCGGTCCGGTCGGGCGAGGGCGTGCCGCGCGAGCGCCGCTCCCAGCCGGTCAGCGCCCCCTCCACCCCGCGCCCCGGCGAACCGCAGATCACCGCCTGGTGCACCAGGTTCTCCAGCACCACGGGATGCCCGCTCATCTCGGCCGCCATGTCCACCACCTCCTCGGGCCCGGCGCCCCGCAGGGTCAGCGCGGTGAAGGTGTCATGGACGTCCTGGGCCCGGCGCAGGCTCTCCACCTGGCTGCCGACGATCAGGGAGTGGAGAACCTGGGTGACCTCCACGAAGTTCACGGTCCGGGAGAGCAGCACGAGCGGGAAGTCCCGCGCCAGACAGGCCCGTACCAGCTCCGAGGGCGGCCGGTGGTAGCGCCGTACCAGCTCGATGACCAGCCCGGCGGCACCGATGTCCGCGAGCTCGTCGACATACCGGCGGACCAGCGCCGGGTCCTCGGGCAGCGGCATTCCGGTGGTCAGTACCAGCTCCCCGCCCTTGAGGAAGGACGCCGGGTCGAGCAGTTCGGTGACATGCACCCAGCGGACCGGCCGGGACAGCTGCCCATGGCCGGACACCACCTCCGGCACCCCGGCGGCCAGCACCGGAAGCCGCAGCACGTCGGCGAGGCTGAGCGGGGAGCGCCCCGGGACCCGCGGGGGCCCGGCGGGGCGGGACGGCGGCCGTCCGGCGGCGTCGTACGCGGTGCCGCCGGAGCCGTTCATGCCGCTCACTCTGGCAAGCCCCCGCGCCGAGCGCAACCATGACCCCGCCCGGCATCTTGACAAGATCTGTGTGGGAGCTCGTTGACAGATCGTCCATACCGATCACCACCCCGCGACACAGTGATCATTGTCCTGACCGGGTTCGCCCCCTCACCCTCGAAGTGTCCGAGCGCATCGCCTACCTGTGCGTGTGGGAGAGAACATGACCAATCTGTCGCCGCAGCTCCGCCAAGCCACTCCGGTGGTCGCCGTCCGAGGAGAGGGCGCCTACATCGACGGCGAGGACGGGCGGCGATACCTCGACTTCACCGCGGGCATCGGCGTCACCAGCACCGGACACTGCCATCCGCGGGTCGTCGCTGCCGCGCAGGAGCAGGTGGGCACGCTCATCCACGGCCAGTACACGACCGTCATGCACCCACCGCTGCGGCGGCTGGTCGAGAAGCTGGGCGAGGTGCTTCCCACCGGCCTCGACAGTCTGTTCTTCTCCAACTCCGGCAGCGAGGCCGTCGAGTCGGCCCTGCGCCTCGCCCGCCAGGCCACCGGCCGGCCCAACGTCCTGGTCTGCCACGGCGGATTCCACGGCCGCACCGTGGCCGCCGCCTCCATGACCACCTCCGGTACCCGTTTCCGCTCCGGCTTCTCACCCCTGATGAGCGGCGTCGTGGTGACCCCGTTCCCCACCGCCTACCGGTACGGCTGGGACGAGGAGACCGCGACCCGGTTCGCCCTGCGGGAGCTGGACTACGTCCTGCAGACCATCTCCCCGCCCGACGACACCGCCGCGATCATCGTCGAACCGGTGCTCGGCGAGGGCGGCTACGTACCCGCCACCGAGGGCTTCCTGCAGGGCCTGCGGGAGCGGGCCGACCGCCATGGCTTCCTGCTGATCCTCGACGAGGTGCAGACCGGAGTGGGCCGCACCGGACGGTTCTGGGGCCATGACCACTTCGGTATCCGCCCCGACATCCTGGTCACCGCCAAGGGGCTGGCCAGCGGCTTCCCGCTGTCCGGCATCGCCGCCTCCGAGGAGCTGATGAGCAAGGCATGGCCGGGCTCCCAGGGCGGCACCTACGGCGCCAACGCCGTGGCCTGCGCGGCCGCCGCCGCCACCCTCGACGTGGTCCGCGAGGAGAATCTGGTGGCCAACGCCGAGGCCATGGGGGCGCGGCTGCGCAGCGGTCTGGAGGAGGTGGCCGCCAAGACCCCGGCCATCGGCGATGTGCGCGGCCTCGGCCTCATGCTGGCCAGCGAGTTCGTCACCGAGGACGGGGAGCCGGACCCGGCGACCGCGGCCCGGGTGCAGCGCGCCGCCGTGGACGAAGGGCTGTTGCTCCTCCTGTGCGGGGCCTGGAACCATGTGGTCCGGATGATCCCCGCCCTCGTCGTCGACGAAGCGGCGATCGACGAGGGTCTGCGCGCCTGGTCCGCCGCCGTCAGCGCCGGAACAGCGGACTCCTGACGCGCATCGCACATCGCCCAACGGGAGCCCGATCCGCCCGCCGGTCCGAACCCCTCGGACCGGCGGCGGTCACGAAGGAGATTGCCCCTATGTCCAGCCCCTCGTACCCCTCGGCCGCCGAGGTCCTCGCGGCGGTGCCCAAGCAGCTCTACATCGCCGGGTCGTGGTCCGACGCGGCCGGCGGTCAGACCATGCCGGTCGACGACCCGGCCACCGGTGAGGTGCTGTGCGAGGTCGCCGACGCCGCCCCCGCCGACGGACAGCGCGCTCTGGCCGCCGCCGAGGACGCCCAGGAGAAGTGGGCGGCCACCGCGCCCCGCGCGCGCAGCGAGATCCTGCGCCGCGCCTATGAGCTGATCCTGGAGCGGGCCGACGCGCTCGCCGCGCTGATGACCGCCGAGATGGGCAAGCCGCTGGCCGAGGCGCGGGGCGAGGCGGCCTACGCCGCGGAGTTCTTCCGCTGGTTCTCGGAAGAGGCCGTACGCATCGAGGGCGGGTTCTCCACGCTGCCGGACGGCAGGAACCGCATGCTGCTGATGCGCCGCCCGGTCGGTCCCTGTCTGCTCGTCACGCCGTGGAACTTCCCGCTGGCCATGGGCACCCGCAAGATCGGCCCGGCCATCGCCGCGGGCTGCACCATGGTGCTCAAGCCCGCCCCGCAGACGCCGCTGTCCAGCCTGGCGCTCGCCGGAATCCTGGCGGAGGCGGGGCTTCCGGCCGGGGTGCTCAACGTGGTCACCACCTCCCGCGCGGGCGAGGTCGTGGAGCCGCTGCTGACCGGCGGGCACGTCCGCAAGCTCTCCTTCACCGGCTCCACCCAGGTCGGCCGCACCCTGCTCGCCCAGTGCGCGCCCGCGGTGGTCCGCACCTCCATGGAGCTCGGCGGCAACGCCCCCTTCATCGTCTTCGAGGACGCCGACCTCGACGTCGCGGTCGAGGGCGCCATGACCGCCAAGATGCGCAACATGGGCGAGGCGTGCACGGCGGCCAACCGGTTCTTCGTCCACTCCTCCGTCGCGGCCGAGTTCGCCGACCGGCTCGCCCGCCGCATGGGCGCGCTGGAGGTCGGCCCCGGCAGCCGCCCCGGTGTCGACGTAGGGCCGCTGATCGACCAGGCCGGCCGTACCAAGGTCGAGGAGCTGGTCGCGGACGCCGTGGCACGCGGCGCCGAGGTCCTGGTCGGCGGCAGCACCCCCGAGGGCCCCGGCTGCTTCTACCCGCCCACGGTGCTCACCGGCGTCTCCCCGGCCAGCCGGCTGATGGGGACCGAGATCTTCGGACCGGTCGCGGCCGTCCTCACCTTCGACGACGAGGACGAGGTCGTCGCCACCGCGAACAGCACCGAATGGGGCCTGGTGGGCTATGTGTTCACCCAGGACCTGAGCCGTTCGCTGCGGGTCAGCGAGCGGCTCGAGGTCGGCATGGTCGGCCTCAACACCGGTCTGGTCTCCAACCCCGCGGCCCCCTTCGGCGGCGTCAAACAGTCCGGGCTCGGACGCGAGGGCGGCCGCGTCGGCATCGACGAGTTCCTGGAGTACAAGTACGTCGCGGTGCCGGCCTGACGACCGCCCCCACCGCCGGACCCGCCGGGAGCACACCGCCGGAACCGCCGGGCGCGCCCGGGCGTTGCCTGCCTGACGCGTTGCCTCCAGATACGCGGCGGTGAGGAGCGGACATGGGCGAGTTGGTGCCCGGCGGAAACCAGGCGCTGCCCGACGGCGCGCTGACCATCCGGGTGCCGGGCCCGTTCGACCTGTCCGCGCTGATCACCGGCGAGGACGGCAAGGTCGCGGGTGACGGCGACTTCGTCTTCTTCAACCAGCCCACCGCGCCCGGCGCCCGGCTGGACGGCGACACCGTCACCCTGCGGCCCCGGGGACTGCGGCCCGGCGCCGCCCGGGTCACCCTCGTCATCAGCCCCGCCGACCCGGGCACCCCGCTCGGGCGGCTCCCGGCGCCCGTGCTGAGCGTCCTGGACGAGCGGGGCGCGCAGCTGGCCCGGTTCGCCCCGCCGCGGCCCTCGGCGGAGACGGTGCTGCTGCTCGCCGAGATCTACCGTCGCGGCGGCGGATGGAAGGTGCGGGCGATCGGCCAGGGCTACGCCGACGGACTGGCCGGTGTGGCGCGGGACTTCGGCGTCGACATCGCCGACGGCGCAGCCCCGCCCCCGCCCGCGCCGACCACCCGGACCATGCCCCCGCCGGCCACTCGGGCCGGGACCGCGCCTCCTGCCCCTCCGCCCGCCGACGGGGCCTCACGGCATGCCCTGGAGGTGGTGAACGCGGCGCGGGCACGGGCCGGGGCCGCCCCCGTGGCCCTCGACGGACGGCTGACCGCTGCCGCCGAGGCGCACGCCCGGGCCATGGCCGCCCACGGTGCGCCGGCGCTGGAGACCCCGGACGGTACATCGCTCTTCCATCGGATCGCCGCGCACGGATACACCCCGCTGACCATCGCCGAGCACATCGTCTCCGGGCCGCGCACCCCGCGGGAGTTCGTGGACTACTGCCTCCAAGGCGACAAGAGCCGGGGCCCGTTCCACGATCCGGACCTCGCCCACCTGGGGATCGGCCGGGCCGACGGCTCCACCACCGGGGACGTCTACTGGGCGGCGGTATGGGCCAGGCCGTTCACCCCGGACGGACTGCTGCGTCTGGCCTCCGAGGTCATCGCCCTCACCAACGCCGAGCGCGCCGCCGCCCGGCTGGCACCGCTCGCCCCGGACCCGCGGCTCACGGCCGCCGCGCAGGCGCACAGCGACGACATGGTGGCCCGCGACTTCTACTCCCACACCGGCCCCGAAGGACATCAGCCCTGGGACCGGGCCCGGACCGCCGGGGCCACGCACCGCGGCATCGGCGAGAACATCGCATGCGGTCAGCGCTCCCCGGCCGAGGTGGTGCGCGGCTGGATGAACAGCCCGGGCCATCGCGCCAACATCCTGAAGCCCGACTTCACCCATATCGGCATCGGCCACGCCACCGGCAGCCGCGCGGGCACGTACTGGACCCAGGTCTTCGGCGCCGTCTGACGATCCAGGCCGACGGTATCCCGGCCGACGGCGGAATGGTCAGGTACGGGACTCCAACTGCTGCCGCGTGGCGGACCCGTACACCCCGTTCGCGTCGCCCCGGATCCCGTACCACACCTGGAACCGGGAGACGGCCTGGGCGAGGGTCTGGTCGTACTGCCCGTTGACCGGCCCGTCCTGATACACGTTCGGAATCCGCAGCAGACGCTTCTGGAGCTCGGTCACCTCAGGGCCGGTGTCCCCGAGGGTCAGCACATCGCCCGGATCGCCCGGCGGCGGTAACGCGTCGTCCGGCGGCTGCGAGGCGGGCGTGCTCGGCGTCCCGGGCGCGGCGGAGGTCGCGGGCGCCGTCGGCGTGGCCGACGCGCCGCCTTCGGCCGCACCGGAGGCCGAGTCCCGGGGCACCATCACCACCAGCGAGAGGGCGACCCCCGCGCCGAGTCCGGCCAGCACCAGCAGGGCGGCCCTGGGGTAGCGCCGCCCGGCCGGGGCGGGCGGCTCGGCCGGACGGCGCGGCTCGGCCGGTGCCCCCTGAACCGGCCAGGCGTCGGCCGCGGCCGGACCGCCCGTCATCTCCTGGGTGTCCGCATCCGCCATGGGCGGTGCCTCGGGCGGGAGTTCGGTGCCCGGCGGCCGGAAGAGGTCGAGCTCCTCCATCCATCCCTCGACCGGCCCCTGCGAGTCGTCGTCGTACTCCGGCGTAGCACGGAAGATCGCGGTCGGCTCGAGCACCTCGCGCCCGGCCGGTCGGTCCGGATCGGGTTCGGCTGCCATACAGACCTCCTTATGCGCCCCACACCATCACGCGGGGATACGGACGCGGGCCCGGGAGGATTCAAGCCGATCGTGATCGGGCGCACGCGCGGCGCCGGTGTGGCGTGCCGCCACGGGGTAATCCCTCCTGAGAGGGTGCCCATGGCCTCGGGGACGTCGAAGGGAGCCGTGAGATGGAGCGGACCGCATGCTGTGTGGTGGGCGGCGGGCCCGCCGGGATGGTCCTCGGACTGCTGCTGGCCCGGGCCGGGGTGGAGGTCACCGTCCTGGAGAAACACGGGGACTTCCTGCGCGACTTCCGCGGCGACACGGTCCATCCCAGCACGCTGCGGCTCCTGGACGACCTGGGCCTCGCCGAGCGGTTCGCGGCCCTGCCGCAGCGGCATGTGCGCTCCATCCGGCTGCCCATCGGACGGGACGGCGATCTGTTCACGGTCGGCGAGATCAGCTCGCTGCCGGGGAAGTACAACTACGTCGCGATGGTGCCGCAGTGGGATCTGCTCGATCTGCTGGCGGACGAGGCCAAGCGGGAGCCCACCTTCCAGCTGCGGATGAACACCGAGGTGACCTCCTTCCTCATGGAGCGCGGACGGGTCACCGGAGTGCGCTACCGCGACCGGCTCGCCGGCTCCACCGGCGAGCTGCGCGCCACCCTCACCGTGGCCTGCGACGGCCGGGGGTCGCTCGCCCGCACCCTGCCCGAGCTGGGGCTGCGGGAGTTCCCCTGTCCGATGGACGTCTGGTGGTTCCGGCTGCCACGCGAGGAGCGCGACCCGCAGGGGCTGGTGGGCAATGCCGGTGAACGCTATCTCACGGCCATGATCGACCGCGGGGACTACTGGCAGTGCGCCGCCCTGATCCCCAAGGGGGCCGACGACGCCTGGCGCGCCCAGGGCCTCGACCAGTTCCTCGCCTCGTTCGCCGAGGCCACGCCGTGGATGCGGCAGGGCGTGGCCGACCGCGAACCCCTCCCGCGGTCCTGGGACGAGGTCAAGCTGCTGGACGTCCGGATGGACCGGCTCCGCCGCTGGCACCGCCCCGGCCTGCTGTGCATCGGGGACGCGGCCCACGCGATGTCGCCCGTGTTCGGGATCGGCATCAACCTCGCCGTCGAGGACGCGGTCGCCGCCGCCCGCCATCTGGTCGGGCCGCTGCGGAAGGGCACCGTGGGCCTCGCCGACGTACGGGCCGTCCAGCGCCGCCGGTGGCCGACCGCCGCCGGGACGCAGATACTGCAGCGGATCGCCCACGCACGGGTCATCGAGCCGCTGTTGCAGGGGCGTTCACCGGCCGTCCCGGGTCAGCCGCTGCGGCTGGCCGAGGTGCTCACCAAGGCGCCCTGGCTGAAGCGGGGGCCCGCGTACTTCCTCGCCTACGGCGCCGGCCGAGAGCGTCCCCCGGCCGCCTCGCTGCGCCGTTCCGGATGAGCCCGGTCGCGCGGAGCCGGGGTGCGGAATCCCTCCGCACCCCGGTTCCGGACAGACACCTTCAGACGATGCCCTCGGCGATCTCCGCCTGTTCGCGCGCCGTGCCGTACGCGGATGGCGTGGTGTACGAGCGGCGGGCCACAAACCACCAGATCGTGGCCAGCAGCAGCACCACGGCCAGGGCGATCGAGGCGTAGTTCATCGAATCGGCCGTCACCGGACTGGACTGCGGCAGACAGAACAGCACCGTCACCACGGCCACCCACACCACCGCGATCCAGCCCACCGGTTTGCTCCAGCGGCCCAGGTGCCACGGGCCCGGCTGGAACCGGTCCCCGGCGCGCAGCCGCAGGAAGATGGGGATGGCGTAGGCGGGGGTGATCCCGATGACGTTGATGGCGGTCACCGCGCCGTAGGCCGTCTCGGAGTACAGGGACGGCAGGGCCAGCACACACGCGACCGCCACCGACAGCCAGACCGCGTGCACCGGCGTCTGGGTGCGGGAGCTGACCCGCTGCCACAGCCGTGAGCCGGGCAGCGCGCCGTCCCGGCTGAAGGCGAACACCATCCGGCTGGCCGCCGCCACCTCGGCGTTCCCGCAGAACAGCTGCGCCACGATGACGATGAGCAGCATCGCGGTGGCACCGCTCGTCCCCAGGGCGTCGATCAGGATCTGCGCCGGGGGCACCCCGGTGGCGCTCTTCTGCGTACCGGCGTAGTCCTGGATGGCGAAGGTGAGCCCCGCCAGCAGCACGAATCCGGCCACCCAGGACACCCAGATGGCGCGGACGATCCCCCGGGCGGCGAAGACGGAGGCGTTGGAGGTCTCCTCGGACAGATGCGCGGAGGCGTCGTAGCCGGAGAAGGTGTACTGGGCGAGCAGCAGTCCGATGGCGGCCACGTACAGCGGATTCGACCAGCCGGTGTCATTGACGAATTTGGTGAAGACGAACTCGGGCGACTGGTGGTGGGAGGGCACGATCGCCAGTGCACCGACGATGACGGCGACACCGGCCAGATGCCACCACACACTGACCGAGTTGAGCACGCTGACCAGCCGCACCCCGAACAGATTCAGCGCCGCGTGCAGCAGCAGAACGCACACGAAGATGACCATGGTCGATTCCGGTGTGGGATCGAATCCCCACTGGAGGTTGAAGAGCGCGCCGGTGAACAGGGCGGCGCCGTAGTCGATTCCGGCGATGGCCCCGAGCAGCCCCAGTAGATTGAGCCAGCCGGTGTACCAGCCCCAGGTCCGTCCGCCCAGCCGGTCGGCCATGTAGTACAGCGCTCCCGAGGTGGGATACGCGCTGGTCACCTCGGCCAGGGCGAGCCCGACGCACAGGACGAAGAGCCCCACTCCGGCCCAGCCCCACATCATGACCGCGGGGCCTCCGGTGTCCAGCCCGAAGCCGTACAGCGTCATGCAGCCGGAGAGAATGGAGATGACCGAGAAACTGATGGCGAAATTGCCGAACCCGCCCATGCGGCGGGCCAGTACGGGTTGATAGCCGAGCTCACGCAGCCGCTGTTCGTCATCCCGTTGGGGAGCGGGACCCGAACTCGACCATGCCGTGGACATGAATGTACCTCCCGAATGCTGGGGCGGGCGAGGGCGGTGGTACGGGCGGGGAAATCGGTCTGGAGGAAGGGCGGATGGGCAGGTGGTCGGGCACGCCGGGAAGGACCGCGGCTCAGCCGTTGACCCCGGGTCTTGGCCCACGGGCGCCGGCCAGCGAGCGGACCCGGGCGCGAAGAAACATTTCTTCAGCTACGGCGCGGTCGGTGGGGTCGGGGGTGCGGTAGGCCCAGGGGAGCGGGGTGAAGTACGGTCCCAGCGCCTCGAAGACGCGGGCCGCGTCGGAGAATCGCAGCGCGCCCCACAGGGCGTGCGCCAGATGGTTGAGATCCAGCAGTGAACTCGTCGCGAGATCCGCGTGGTCGAACCAGCCCTGCAGCGCCTTCTGGGCGTCCCGGGTGGCGTCCTCGGTGGCCCAGTGCAGGTCGAGCGCCTTCTCGTAGCCCCGCTCCTCGCGGTACCGCTCTACGTGCACATACAGCGGCAGCACCTGCAGCGCGGACTCCCCGGGCGCGCCCGAGGACACCCACTGCACGAAGTTGACCGCCTCGGCCAGTGAACCTCCGGCCCGCCGGGCGTACACGAACTGCAGCATCCGGTGGTACGCCTCGCGGTTGTACGGATCGCGCCGGTCGGCCTCCGCCAGCAGCCCCCAGGGCCCGGGGAACAGCAGCGGACCGGGCGGGGGCACCCGGTGCTCCTCCTGCCGCTGCTCCTTGTCCAGCTGGGCCAGGGCCAGCAGGCACACCCAGGGCACCGGATCCGCCGGGGAGTGGTGCGCGGCCAACTGGCAGGACTGCCACGCCTCCCGCCACAGTTCCCGGGTGCGGGGATGTCCCTCGCGGTGGGCGCGCACCGCGCGTTCCACCCCCACCCGGGCGCCCATCACCAGCGCCGCCACGCTCTGCGGCTCCTCGGCCCGCCACGCGTCCACCACGTTGGATCCGGCGGCGGCCGTGGCCAGCACCTGGGTCCGCTGAGTCCACAGCGCCCACGTGGGAGTCTCCGCCAGCAGATTGCGCATCGATATCCAGCGTCCGGTGCGCAGATCCTGCAGCGCGATGCGCAGTCCGCCGTCATACCCAGCCGGGTGGTACACGGGGCGGAACTCTTCCTCGGGCATCGGATGACTTTCGTACGGAGCTGACGTACCGGACGCGGAAAACGAGGGGCCTGGGGGATGGTTGCAGGGATCCTATAGTCCCGTCGCGGCGGCTCGGGCACGGGGGACCACGGGCGTGCCCGGATCGGCCGTCTTGACGCCCGCCCCGCGCCTGCACCAGGCTTTCCGGCAAGATCTCCGCGCACCGTCCCCCGAGCCGATGCGATCCACCAGTCCCGAGCGAAGAACCGGACATGCTGCCTGCAGAGCGTCGCCACCGCACCCCGGCCGACCCCGCGACCGGCCCGGTCCTCGCCGTCGACCAAGGCACCTCGGGCACCAAGGCGTTGGTGCTGTGTCCGGAACGCGGGGTGATCGGCTCCGCCGAGGTCCCCGTGCGCCCCCGGTATCTGCCCGGCGGACTGGTCGAGGTCGATCCGGCCGCATTGCTCACCTCGGTCCTCGAGGCCGGACGCCAGGCTCTGGCCGCCGCGGGGGAGCCGGTCGTGGCGGTCGGGCTGGCCAACCAGGGCGAGACCGTGCTGGCCTGGGACCCCGTCACGGGAGACCCGCTGACCGACGCGCTGGTCTGGCAGGACCGGCGGGCGCGGACGGTGTGCGAGCAGCTCGCGCAGCATGCCGAGACGCTGCGCGAACTCACCGGGCTGCCGCTCGATCCGTACTTCGCGGCGCCCAAGATGGCGTGGATCCGGCGCCATCTGACCGGCGAGGGCGTGGTCACCACCAGCGACGCATGGCTGATCCACCGGCTCACCGGCGCGTTCGTCACCGACGCCGCCACCGCGGGGCGCACCGGGCTGCTCGACCTCGACCGTGTCGCCTGGTCCCCCAAGGCGCTGGACCTCTACGGGCTGACCGCCGAACGGCTGCCGCGCGTCGTCGATGCCGCCGGGGCCGTCGGTACCACCACGGCCTTCGGTGGCGAAGTCCCGCTCACCGGGCTCCTCGTCGACCAGCAGGCCGCCCTGCTGGCGCAGCGGGTGACCGAGCCGGGCACCGCCAAGTGCACCTACGGCACCGGCGCCTTCCTCCTCGCCCAGACCGGGGACCGGCCCCGGCGTGGCCCCCATGGCCTGGTCTCCTGCGTGGCCTGGCGGCTCGGCGGGCGCACCAGCTACTGCCTGGACGGCCAGGTGTACACCGCCGCCTCCGCGGTGCGCTGGCTCAGCGACCTGGGGGTGATCCAGGGGCCCCAGGACCTCGACCCGGTCGGCCGGACCGTGCCCGACACCGGGGGAGTCACCTTCGTACCGGCGCTCGCCGGACTCGCGGCGCCGTGGTGGCGCGGCGACCTCAAGGGCTCGCTGACCGGGCTCGGCCTCGACACCACCGCCGGGCATCTGGTGCGCGCCCTGTGCGAGGGCATCGCCGCCCAGGTGGTGGAGATCGCCGGGGCGGCCGCCTCCGGCCTGGGCGCGCCGCTGACCGTCCTGCGCGTCGACGGGGGACTGACCCGCTCGGCGTTGCTGATGCAGACCCAGGCCGATCTGCTGCAGCGGCCGGTGGAGGTGTCGGCGCTGCCGGATGTCACGGCGCTGGGCGTGGGCGCCGCCGCGCGGCTGGGGCTCGACCCGGACCTGACGGTCGAGGAGGCGGTACCGGCGTGGGAGCCCGCCGCCGTCTACGAACCACGGATCAGCGCGGAGCGGGCCGCCGAGCGCCTGACCGGTTTCCGCTCAGCCGTGGCCGCGCTGCTGGACCAGGCGCCGACGGCCGCCGCCCACGACTGAGGACGCCGCTGAGGACACCCGCCTGGGACCGCCGTGCACCAGGAGCCGTTCGCACCACCGAGCAAGGGACCACAATGACCGTTACGACCACGGGTGACCTCCCCGGCGAGGTCTACGACGTGGCCATCATCGGCGCCGGGGTGGTCGGCACCGCCATCGCCCGCGAACTGGCCCGCCACCGGCTGCGGATCGCCCTCGTCGAGGCGTCCGACGACGTCGGGAACGGCACCTCCAAGGCCAACACCGCGATTCTGCACACCGGTTTCGACGCCACCCCGGGCACCCTGGAGGCCCGCCTGGTGCGCGAGGGCTACCAGCGGCTGACCGCCTACGCCGCCGAGACCGGCATCCCGCTCGAACCACTCGGCGCACTCCTCGTCGCCTGGGACGCCGAACAGCTCGCCGCGCTGCCGTCACTCGCCGAGAAGGCCGTGCGCAACGGCTACGACGAGACGAGCGTCCTCGACGCGGACGCGGTCTACGCCCGCGAACCCCATCTGGGACCGGGCGCCCTCGGCGCGCTCGAAGTCCCCGGGGAGAGCATCATCTGCCCCTGGACGACGACGCTCGCCTACGCCACCCAGGCGGTGCGCGCGGGCGTCGCCCTGCATCTGAACTGCCCGGCCGGGGCCATCACCACCGGCGAGGACCACCACGAGATCGCCACCCCGCGCGGGGTGCTGCGCACCCGCCACCTGGTCAACGCCGCCGGGCTGTACTCGGACGAGATCAACCGGCGGCTCGGCCACGAGGAGTTCACCGTGACCCCGCGCCGCGGCCAGCTGATCGTCTTCGACAAGTTCGCCCGCGGCCTGGTGGACCACATCCTGCTGCCGGTGCCCACCGCGCTCGGCAAGGGCGTCCTGGTGGCGCCGACCGTGTACGGCAATGTGATGCTCGGCCCCACAGCCGAGGACCTCGGCGACAAGACCGCCACCGGATCGTCGGCGGACGGACTGGCCTCGCTCCGGGAGAAGGGCGCGCGGATCATGCCGGAGCTGCTGGAGGAGGAGGTCACCGCGGTCTACGCCGGGCTGCGCGCCGCCACCGAGCACGGCGACTACCAGATCCACGCCGACCCCGGTCGGCGGTATGTCGCCGTGGGCGGCATCCGGTCCACCGGACTCACCGCCTCGATGGCGATCGCCGCGCAGGTGGCGGAACTCCTCACCGAGTGCGGTCTTGACCCCGGGCCCGAGCGAGAGATCGAGCCCGTGCGGATGCCCACCATCGGCGAGGCGTTCCCGCGCCCCTACCAGCGCGCCGATCTCATCGCCGCCGACCCCGCGTACGGCACCGTGGTCTGCCACTGCGAACGCGTCACCCGGGGCGAGATCCGCGACGCGCTGACCGCCACCGTGCCACCGGGCTCGCTCGACGGCCTCCGGCGTCGCACCCGGGCCCTCGGCGGGCGCTGCCAGGGATTCTTCTGCGGCGCCGCGGTACGCGCCCAGTTCGACGCGGCCACCGCGGCCCAGGACCGGACGGAGGCCTGGCGATGACCCCCGGCGACCGCACCCACCGCACCGTCGACGTCCTGGTCATCGGGGCCGGACCGGCCGGACTCGCGCTCGCCGCGCGGCTGGCCGCCGCCGGGGTGGACCGGGTCGAGGTGCTCGACCGCGAGCAGCACGCGGGCGGCATTCCCCGCCACTGCCACCACACCGGATTCGGACTGCGCGATCTGCGCCGGGTGATGACCGGCCCCCACTACGCCCGCCACCACATCGCCGCCGCCATCCGCGCCGGAGCGGTGCTGCGCACCTCGGTCACGGCCACGGGCTGGGCGGCGCCGAGGACCGTGGACATCACCGGCCCGACGGGCCTGGAGCGGATCACCGCGACCGCCGTCGTCCTGGCCACCGGTGCCCGGGAACGCCCGCGCAGCGCCCGGTTGGTGCCCGGCACCCGGCCGGCGGGTGTCCTCACCACCGGACAGCTGCAGCAGGCCGTCCATCTGCACCACCAGAACGTCGGCCGACGCGCCGTCATCGTCGGCGCGGAGCGTGTCAGCTACTCCGCGGTGGCCACCCTGCGCCGGGCCGGGGCCGAGGTCGCCGCCATGGTCACCGACCAGCCCCGCCACCAGACCCACCCGGCACGCCACCTGGGCACCCGGCTGCGTTATGGCTTTCCGCTGGTCACCGATGCCACCGTGGCCGAACTGACCGGCCAGGGGCGGCTGGAGAGCGTGCGGCTGCGGCACCGGGACGGCAGGATGGCCGCCGTCGCCTGCGACACCGCCGTGTTCACCGGCGACTGGATCCCCGACCACGAACTGGCCAGAAGCGCCGGAATCGCCCTCGACCCCGGCACCCGGGGCCCCGCGGCCGACGCCGAGTTCCGCACCGGCGAACCCGGGGTCTTCGCCGTGGGCAATCTGCTGCACCCCGTCGAGACCGCCGATATCGCCGCCCTCGACGGCCGGTTGGCCGCCGGGCCCGTGCTGCGCCATCTCGCCGGCCGGCCGTGGACCCCGGGGGCGCTGCCCGTACGGGTCGAGGCGCCGCTGCTGTGGGTCTCACCCAACCGGATCGCCCCGGACGGGCCCCGCCCGCCGCGCGGCCGGTTCACCCTGCGCACCACGCGGTTCCTGACCCGGCCGGTGCTCACCGTCGGACAGGACGGCCGGACGCTGCACCGCGGGCGCCTTCCCCGCACGGTGGCGCCGGGCCGGCCGTTCCACGTGCCCGCCGACTGGATCGCCGGGGCCGACGCACACGGCGGCCCCGTACGGATCACGGTGGACTGACCGGCTCTCAGTCGATGTCGCCGGGCGTACCGCGCAGCCGCTCCATCTCGCGCCGGTCGCGCTTGGTGGGGCGGCCCGCCCCGCGGTCGCGCAGCCCGATCGGCACGGTGTGCTCGCGCGGCGGCGGAGGCGGGCTGTTGTCGACGAAGCACTCCGCGGCCACCGGCGCGCCGACCCGCTTGCGCACGATGCGCGAGACGACCACGACCCGGTCGCGCCCCGCATGGCGCAGCCGCACCTCGTCACCGGGCCGCACCGCGTGCGCGGGCTTGACACGCTCGCCGTTGACCCGGACGTGCCCCGCGCGGCAGGCCGAGGACGCCATCGAGCGCGTCTTGGTCAGCCGCACGGACCAGATCCAGCTGTCCACCCGTACGGACCCCTCGTCTGAAGCCATACCCCGACTCTAATGTCTAAGGTGCGACGCATGAGCGCACATTTCGACGTGGTGGTTCTGGGAGCCGGGCCGGGTGGCTATGTCGCCGCGATCCGCGCCGCCCAGCTGGGCCTGACCACGGCCGTCGTCGAGGAACGCTACTGGGGCGGCGTCTGTCTCAACGTGGGCTGTATCCCGTCCAAGGCCCTGCTGCGCAACGCCGAGCTGGCCCATCTGTTCATCCATGAGGCCGAGAACTTCGGCATCCGGGTGGACGGCGATGTGACGGTGGACTACCGCGACGCGTTCGAGCGCAGCCGCAAGGTGGCCGACGGACGGGTCAAGGGCGTCCACTATCTGATGAAGAAGAACAAGATCACCCAGTACGACGGACGGGGCACCTTCACCGGGCCCCACGAACTGCGTGTCACCCTCTCCGACGGTGACACGGAGACGGTCACCTTCGACCACTGCGTCATCGCCACGGGCTCGATCACCAATCTGCTGCCCGGCACCTCCCTCAGCGAGCGGGTGGTGACCTACGAGGAGCAGATCCTCGCCCCCACCCTGCCCGGCAGCGTCCTGATCGCGGGCGCGGGCGCCATCGGCGTGGAGTTCGCGTACATCATGCACAGCTACGGGGTGCAGGTGACGCTGGTGGAGTTCATGGACCGGATCGTGCCCTTGGAGGACGAGGAGGTCTCCGCCGAACTCACCCGCCGCTTCCGCAGGCTCGGCATGAACATCCTGACCTCCACCCGGGTGGAGGCGATCAACGACACGGGCCCCGCGGTCAAGGTCATGGTGACCACGGGCGGCCAGCGGCAGACCCTGCAGGCCGCCCGGGTGCTGCAGGCCATCGGATTCCGGCCGCGGGTGGACGGATACGGGCTGGAGTCCACCGGCGTCCGGCTGACCGAGCGGGGCGCCATCGACGTGGACGGCCTCTGCCGCACCAATGTGCCGCACATCTTCGCCATCGGCGATGTCACCGCCAAGCTGATGCTGGCGCACGCCGCCGAGGCCATGGGCGTCGTCGCGGCGGAGACCATCGCCGGGGCCGAGACCATGGAGCTCGACTATGTGATGATCCCGCGCGCCACCTTCTGCCAGCCGCAGATCGCCAGCTTCGGCTGGACCGAGGCCCAGGCGCGGGAGCGCGGCCTGGACGTCCGGGTGGCGAAGTTCCCGTTCACCGCCAACGGGAAGGCCCAGGGCCTCGGCGACCCGGTCGGCTTCGTGAAGCTCATCAGCGACGGCCGCCACGGCGAGCTGCTGGGCGGCCATCTCATCGGCCCCGAGGTCACCGAGCTGCTGCCCGAACTCACCCTCGCCCAGCAGTGGGATCTGACCGTGCACGAGGTGGCCCGCAACATCCACGCCCATCCGACCCTCAGCGAGGCGGTCAAGGAAGCCGTCCACGGGCTCGCCGGACACATGATCAATCTGTGACCGCCGATGGCCCACCCCGGCCGCCACCGGGTGTGCGACCCGGGGATATGCGCTAGACAGAGCATGTGAAGGTGCGCTCGGCGCTGGGTTCGCGCAGTGTCGGCGGGCAGGTGTGCGCCCTGATGCTGATCATCGTGACGCTCCTGGTACTCGCCGCGGGTGCCACACTGTCCCTCCAGGCCCGCGGCAGCGGGGACAGCCAGGCCCGGGCCAGTGCCCTGACCGTCGCGCGCACCGTCGCCCTCGCCCCCGGCGTCCAGCGGGCGCTGGAGTCCCGCAACCCCTCCATGGTCCTCCAGCCCTTCGTCGAGAAGGTACGGAGCCGGACCGACGTCGACTACATCGTGGTGACCTCCCCCGGTGGCATCCGCTGGACCCATCCCGATCCGAAGCTGCTCGGCAAGCACATCGACCGCAGCCTCTATCCGGCCACGGCGGGCCGGACCTTCACCGACAGGCTCCCGGGCATCACCCGCTCGGCCCCCTCGATCCGTGCCGCCGTGCCGGTCACCGACGCCCGGGGCCGGGTGATCGGCATCGTCAACGCCGGGGTCTCCATCCCCTCCGTGGCCCGGACGGTCGGCCGCCAACTGCCGATGATCTACGCCTCCACGGCGCTCGCTCTCGTCCTGGGCGGGGGCGGTGCGGCACTCGTGGCCCGGCGGCTGCGGCGCCAGACCCACCGGCTCGGCCCCGCCGAGATCACCAGGATGTACGAACACCACGACGCCGTACTGCGCTGCGTCAAGGAGGGGGTGCTGATCATCGACGACGAGGGGCGGCTGCTGCTCGCCAACGACGAGGCGCTGCATCTGCTGGGTCTCACGCCCGACGCGCACGGACGGCAGATCACCGACGTCGGCCTGCCCCCGGAGCTCGCCGGACTGCTCGCCTCCGGCCGTGAGGCCACCGACGCGGTGCATCAGGTCGGGGACCGGCTGCTGGCGGTCAACCAGCGCCCGGCGGAGCGGGACGGAGCGCCCTGGGGCAGCGTCGCCACCCTGCGGGACACCACCGAGCTGCGCGCCCTGACGGACAAGGCCGACCGGGCCTACGCACGCCTCCAGCTGCTGTACGAGGCCGGTGTCCGGGTGGGCAGCAGCCTCGACATGGAAGGGACCGCCCAGGAACTGTCCCGGGTCGCCGTGCCGCGCTTCGCCGACTACGCCACCGTCGATCTGCACGAGGCCGTACTGCGCGGCGAGGAGCCGGGCGACCGCGAGTCGCCGTTGCGCCGGGCCGCCTTCAGCGGCATCCGGCAGGACCCCCCGCTGCGCCGTGTCGGCGACCGCGTCTCCGCCTTCCCCGCCACCCAGCGGGCCGGCGGCACCGGCCAGGCGCGCGTGTTCGCCGTGGAGCGGCTGCCGTCCTACCCCGACTGGACGCCACAGGAGCCCGAGCGGCCGGGATGGCTGGTGGCCTACGGCATCCGCTCGCTGGTGACCGTGCCGCTCAGCGGGCGCGGCGTCCGGCTGGGCCAGGTGGCGTTCTGGCGCTCGGGGGACGCCCCGCCGTTCGACGAGGAGGACCGGACCTTCGCCGAGGAGCTGGCCGGCCAGGCGGCCGTCGCCATCGACAACGCCCGCCGCTACGCGCGCGAGCACGCCACCACACTGGCCCTCCAGGAGAGTCTGCTGCCGCGCGGCCGCCCCGAACAGCAGGCCGTCGTCGCCGCCCAGCGCTATCTGCCCGCCCCCGGCGGGGTGCGAGGGGACTGGTTCGACGTCATCCCCCTGTCGGGGGCCCGGGTCGCCCTCGTCGTCGGCGATGTCGTCGGCCACGGACTGCACGCCGCCGCGACCATGGGCCGGCTGCGCACCGCCGTGCTCAACTTCTCCGTCGTGGACCTTCCCCCCGATGAGCTGCTCGCCCGGCTCGACGACGTGGTCGACCAGGTCGACCGGGAGGAGACCGCCGCGAACGGCGGCGTCGGGGCGGCGGGAGCCACCTGTCTGTACGCGGTCTACGACCCGGTCTCCCGGCACTGCACCCTGGCGCGGGCCGGTCATCCGCCCCCGGCCCTGGTCCACCCCGACGGCTCCGTGGCCTTCCTCGACCTGCCCGCCGGACCGCCGCTGGGGCTGGGCGGCCGGCTCTACGAGGCGACCGAGACGCGGCTGCCCGAAGGCAGCCGCCTCGTCCTCTACACCGATGGGCTGGTCCGGGACCGCGAACGGGACCTGGTGACCGGGCTCGACCAGCTGCGTGACGCCCTCACCGACGCCGACCCCGACCCGGAGCGGGCCTGCGACGCCGTGATGGCCGCCCTGCTGTCACCGCGCCGCACCGACGACGTCTGCCTGCTCATCGCCCGTACCACCGCGCTGGACGAGCGCCGGGTGGCCTCCTGGGAGCTGCCGCCGGACCCCGAGGTCGTGGCCCGGATGCGGGCGGCCGTCGCCCGCACCCTGGCCGACTGGAACCTGGAGGAGGCCGCCTTCACCACCGAGCTGGTGGTCAGCGAGCTGCTCGGCAACGCCATCCGGCACGCCGTCGGCCCCGTGCGGCTGCGTCTGATGCACAACCGGGCGCTGATCTGCGAGGTCGCCGACGGCAGCACCACCGCACCGCATCTGCGCCGGGCGGCCATCACCGACGAGGGCGGTCGCGGGCTGTTCCTCGTCGCCCAGATGGTCCAGCGCTGGGGCACCCGCTACACCAAGAACGGCAAGATCATCTGGACCGAGCAGGATCTTCCGGCCGCGGAACGCGCCCCGCGGTGACACCGGCCCGTACGGACCGGGCCGGTCGCCGTCGACCGGCCCCGCCCGCCGTCCGCGGCCCGCGTCACCCTCGTTCCGCCCGGGGCGGTCAGGCCGAGGCCGTCGGCGCGCCCTCGCGCCGCTCCCATGCCACCTGGGCGAGGTCGGCCATGGTGGCCACGAGATCCGCCGCCTCGTCCGTGCCGTTCAGATGCCGGTACTCCGAGCCCACCGTGATCACCAGCCGCTCGGGCAGGCCCAGCGCCGGATAGGTGTTCTCGGCGATCAGGGTGCGGGCGGCCTCCAGGGCCGGTACCCCTGCCGTGTGCAGCTCCCGGGTGCGGTCCCGCAGATGCTCCAGATAGCCGATGTGGCCGCGGACCCCCTCCCGGTCGAGGACCGGCCCATGGCCGGGGACGATCACCTCGGCCCCGGTCGCGAGGACCCGCTCGCACGCGGAGATCACATTGTCCAGGGGGCCCGCCCAGTGCACGGCGTGGTCGCCGGGGTCCTGGGGGCCGGAGGCGAAGATGACATCGCCGGTGAACGCCACCTTCTGCCGCGGCAGATACGCCACCAGATCGCCCGTGGTGTGCGCGGACGGCAGACTGAACAGCCGCACCGGCACCTGGCCCACGCGCAGGTCGAGTTCGCCCACGAAGGTGAGCGTCGGCTCGACCACCTCGGTGCCCGACCAGTCGAACCGCCCGAAGTGGCGCTGGAGATACCAGCCGAGCGGAGTCGCCGGATCGCTGCCGTGCACCAGGGCGTGCAGCTGCTGCGGCGAGGGCTCGTACTCGATATGGCCGAGCGCCTCGCGGGTGGCGACGATCTCCGCGTCCGGTACGACCTCCGCGCCCCACAGGTGGTCGCCGTTGGCATGGGTGACGATCACACGCTCGATCCGGCTCCCGCCGGGCAGCAGGGCCCGGCTGCGCTCCAGGAAGTCACCGGCCATCCGCCGGTCGTAGGGGGTGTCGATCCAGGCGGCGGCGCCGTCGGGCGAGACGATCAGACCGCAGTTGGCCAGACCCCATCCGGCGCTCGGGGTGGGGGACCAGATGTGCACACCGTCGGCCACGGTGAGGAGGGGCGATTGCGAGATCATGGACGCACACTATTCCCGCGCCGCGCGCCCGCGGCAGGCGGCCCGCTCTCCGGGCGCCGGCGGCCGGGCGCGTCGGTCTCCAGGTGCCGGTGCCCGTGTGCGCCGGTTCCGGCCACCGTGTCGGCCACTGGTATCCGGCCACCGGTGTCGGCCACCGGGGGCCGCCGGTGCTGGCACCGGCGGCGGGCCACTGGGGTGCCGCTCCGTCAGGCCGTCATCGGGCGGTCGGCCGGCCGGACCGGCGCCGGGAGCGTCGTGGAGCCCGCGAGATAGCGGTCCACGGCGGCCGCGGCGGAGCGGCCCTCGGCGATCGCCCAGACGATCAGCGACTGGCCACGGCCCGCGTCGCCCGCCACGAACACCCCGTCCGCGCCAGTGGCGAAGGACGCGTCGCGTGCGACGGTGCCGTGCTCGTCGAGCTCCAGACCGAGCTGGTCGAACAGCCCGCTGTCCCGCTCCGGGCCACGGAAGCCGAGGGCCAGCAGCACCAGATCGGCCCGGAGCACCCGCTCCGCGTCCGGCCCGGGCTGCCCGTCGGCCCGGGCCCCGATCAGGCGCAGCGCCCGGACGCCGCCGTGCGGCCGCTGCGTGTCCGGTGCCGTCCCCTCGAAGCGGACGGTGGTCGCGGAGAAGACCCGCGCGTCCACGTCCGCCTCCGGAGAGGCCGCCAGCTCCCGCGCCTCCTCATGGGCGGCGGACATCCGGTAGATCTTCGGGTAGGTGGGCCAGGGCTCGCCGTCGGCCCGTTCGTCGCCGGGCCGGGGGTGGATGTCCAGCTGGGTCACGGAGGCGGCGCCCTGCCTCAGCACGGTGCCCAGGCAGTCCGCGCCGGTGTCCCCGCCGCCGATGATGACCACATGCTTGCCTTCGGCGGTGATCGGCGGCCGGGCGTAGTCGCCCTCGCGCACCCGGTTGGCCATCGGCAGATACTCCATCGCCTGATGGATTCCGGCCAACTCCCGTCCTGGTACGGGGAGTTCGCGCCAGGCTCGGGCGCCCACCGCTATCACGAGCGCGTCGTAGCGCGACCTGAGCTCGGCGGCGTCCAGATCGGTGCCGACGTCCACGCCGGAACGGAACTTGGTGCCCTCCGCGCGCATCTGCCCCAGCCGCCGGTCCAGCTGGCGCTTCTCCATCTTGAACTCGGGGATGCCGTAGCGGAGCAGCCCGCCCACCCGGTCGTCGCGCTCGTACACCGCCACGGTGTGTCCCGCGCGGGTGAGCTGCTGGGCCGCGGCCAGGCCCGCGGGCCCCGAGCCGATGACGGCGACGGTCCGGCCGGACAGCCGCTCCGGTGGCTTGGGGGTCACATATCCGCTCTCCCAGGCCCGGTCGGCGATGGCCACCTCGACGTTCTTGATGGTGACCGCCGGCTGGTTGATGGCCAGCACACAGGCGCTCTCACAGGGGGCCGGGCACAGCCGGCCGGTGAACTCGGGAAAGTTGTTGGTCGCGTGCAGCCGCTCGCTCGCGCGCAGCCAGTCGTCACGGGAGACCAGGTCGTTCCACTCCGGGATGAGGTTCCCCAGCGGGCAGCCGTCGTGGCAGAACGGGATGCCGCAGTCCATGCAGCGGTCCGCCTGGGCGTTGATGATCGGCAGCAGGGCGCCGGGGGCCTGGACCTCGTTCCAGTCCCGCACCCGCTCGTCCACCGGACGGCGGGGCGGAAGACGACGGGGTGTGGTGAGGAAACCCTTGGGATCGGCCATGATGACCTCCCACTACCCGTGTCATGGTCTGGCCGCTTTCACCCCACTGTACGACCGCCGGTCAGCCGGTCCAGGGCCGTGGCGGCCTCGGTCATGATCCCGTCCACCAGATCCGCGCAGCAGGGCAGATCCTCGATCACCCCGGCCACCTGCCCGGAGGCCATCACCCCCGTGTCGGTGCGGCCGTCCACCATCGACGCCTTGAGCAGCATCGCGGTGGTGGCGGCCGGCAGGACCTGGCTCCCGATGAGGTCCTTGCCGTGCCGCAGGGCCGGCCCGTCGCGCACCATCCGCGGTCGGCTCAGCCCGGCCGGCCGCCGGAAGTCGGCGGCGTGGCGCACGGCGCGCAGCAGCGCGGCGGTGCGGCCGGAGCGCTCCAGGGAGTCGACCAGTTCGCTGCGGAGCATCCGGTGCGGGAGCCCGTCCACCGCCGTGGTGACGGTGACACTGGTGACCGCCGCCGACAGACAGCGCGCCTTCACGGCGTCCGGGACCGTGCTGTCGGAGGTGAGCAGGAAACGGGTGCCCATCGCGATCCCCGCCGCCCCGTGGGCGAGCGCGGCCGCCGGCCCCCGTCCGTCGTGGAAGCCGTCCGCGGCCACGACCGGGATGTCCACCGCGTCCACGACCTGGGGGAGCAGCACGGTGGTGGCCGCCTGTCCGGTGTGGCCGCCGCCCTCGGTGCCCTGCACCACGACCGCGTCCGCGCTCCAGCCCGCGACCGGTCGCATCTGCACTACGGGGACGCGGAGGGCATCGCGGCCGTCGGCCGGACCGTGCCGCCGTTCGGGCGGTTGGCCGAGCCCGTCGAGGCAGGTACCGCCTGTGCGTTCCTCGCCCCGCCGACGTCAACCAGCCGGCCCCCGGCACCGGCCGACCCACGGGCGGACTGAGATGAGCGGACTCTGCGACGGGCGCGTCACCGTCGTCACCGGAGCGGGCCGCGGCCTCGGACGCGCGCAGGCGCTCGCCTTCGCCGCCTAGGGCGCGAAGGTCGTCGTCAACGACCTCGGCGTGGCCCCGGACGGCACCGGGGCGTCGGGGGCCCGGCCCGGGAAGTCGTCGACCGACCCCGAGGTGCACGGCTCCCCTCTACACGGCTACGACCTCGAGGGCCGCGATATGACGCGGTTCAGCCCCTCCTACGACGGGACCGCCGGAGCCATGATCTCGACCGTGGACGATCTGGCCCGGTTCGAGCGGGCGCCCGCCACCCTCCTCAGGAGCGGGCCGCCGGGGCGAACTGGGCCGTGATGGCCCGGCGGCCCGCCTCGAGAGCCTCCTCCAGCAGAGCGCTGTCCGTTTCCAGGCGGCTGATGGACGGTGCCGCGGCATCGGGGCGGACGGACAGCACGGCGGGGTCCGTGGGCGCTTCGGCGGCATCGGTGTCGTAGGCGGCCAGCAGCCGGTCGTCGTCGGCCAGCCGGGCGGGCCGGTTCAGGAAGGCGGCGCGGAACTGAGGGGTGTACTGGCGGAAGGCGACCGCGGCGACGAGCCGGGAGCCCACCGACGGGGTGGCGCGGAGCGCGGGGGCCTCGGCCGGCGGCCTGCTGCGGAGGACGAGGACATGGGTCGCGCCGTCCCGCAGCGCCTGGCGGAACGGGATCGACTCGGCCAGACCGGCGTCGTAGAACCGGCGCCCGCCGAGGGTGACGGGGCCTCCCGCCAGCACCGGCAGCGCGGCGCTCGCCCGCAGTGCCAGGCGGAGGGCGACCTCGTCCGTCAACTCCGCGTGCAGATCAGCCGGTTGGCCGGTTTCGAGATCCGTGGCCAGCGGATGCAGTGAGATGGGCGCGGCGAGCACCGAGGCGTAGTCGAGCGGGAATTGACGGATGTAGACCTCTTCGATCAGGGTCTCGATATCGACCATGGGGCGCCCGCGCAGCAGATTGCGCTTCCGGATGAGCGCACCGGCGAAACGGGGGTCTGCCCAGCCGCGCAGGCCCTCCGGCCGCGAACTGACCAGCCAGGCCGCCGAGATGGCCCCCGCCGAGGCCCCGTACACCGCGTCGAACGCGTTCAGCAGCCCCAACTCGTGCACGGCCAGCGCCATACCGGCCGACAGCGTGCCGCGCATCCCGCCGCCCTCGATCGCCAGCACCACCCGGTATCCGTCCGCACGTGCCCCGGGCCGGCTGCCGGTCTCCTTCCGGTCGGCGAGCACCTTCATCAGCCGGTGGCGGTCGAGGCCGCGCTGGGACTGCTCCGTCACTTCTCTTCTCCTTGGGGGCGATGCGGCCGCGGCCGAACGGGCCGCTCTTGTATCGCCGTCGTAGCCGCTACTGCGCCGCGGTCATCAGTATCGGCACACAGCGGGCGCGGTGCAGAAGGGTGGTGAATCGCGAGGCGAGGACCGGATGGCCGGCGGCCGCGGGATGCAGGCGGTCCGAGCCCCCGGGCTCCAGCATCAGCCGCGTACAGGCCGGGCCGAACACATCGGGGCCGTGGAGGTAGTGCAGCCGCGTGTCGCCGTGGTCGCGCAGCAGCGTCACGGCCCGGCGTATGTGTGCCCGGCACTCACGCATCGTCATCCCCGAAGGACCCGGCACCTCCTCCCGCTCGGGTGCGGTGATCGTGGACAGCACGGCGAACGGGGTCGTGGGGTGGCCCTCGCGCACGGTGCGCACGAAGCCGACGAGCGCCGAGACCAGCGCATCGGGGTTATGGCTGCCGAGCGCCTGGACGTTGACCCCGACGCAGAGGGTGAGGAGATCGGCCGGCAGATCCCGCATCAGCCGCGCGGTCATGGGCTCCAGACAGCTGGCCGCGCCCAGGGCCAGCGAGGTGAGGTCCCACCCGGCCCGCCGGGCCACCAGGGCGGTCCAGGTCCGGCTGGGGGATGCGGCGCCGCGCCCCTGCGAGATGGAGCTGCCGCAGTGGACCCAGCGCGGCTGCCGCCCGGGGGCCTCGCCCTCCAGGGCCGCGCCCGCCTCCACGGACACTCCGCGCAACCGGAACTGATGGTAGAAGGGCAGCCACAGCTCGACCGTCGCCATCCGCCCGGGCAGGGCGTCGCACCGGAACTCCGCGTCCCCGCCGTGGGTCTCCAGCTCCACCGTGGCGACCCGTCGCCCGTCGCACAGCACATCGAGGCGGGCGCGCTCCTCGGGCCCGTTCAGCCTGGGCGCGGGGTCGGCCTGGTAGCGGCAGACGAGCGAGGCGCTGTCGGTGCGCAGTGTCACCCGCACCCCGGACGGCATCGCGGCCCGGCCCAGCCCGCCCTCGGGGAGATACAGCGCCGCCTCCTCGCGCGGCAGCCGCCAGGGGGCGGTCCACCCGGGGCCGCGCTGCAGCGACACGGCGCCCCGGTAGCGCAGTCGGGGATCGTCGTGACGGATGTCGAGCTGGGCGCGGACGGGGCGGGTCTGCATGAGCGCGAGTCTGGCACCCCCCTACGACACCCCTTCTGCGACACCTCCCTGTGGGCCCGGCCCACCCTGCGTTCTTCGCATACCATGCCGAATCCGGGCATACGAGCCCTATTGTGTGACGGACGGCAGGAGGAACACCAGATGGCCGAGGCAGACGCCGTCATCGTCGGGTCCGGTGTCAACGGCCTCGTCGCCGCGGCGGAGCTGGCCCTGGCCGGATGGTCCGTCGTCCTGGTGGAACGCGAGCCGAACATCGGCGGGTTCATCGCCACCGAGGAGCGCACCCTGCCCGGCTATCTCCACGACACCTACTCCTCATGGCATCCGCTGTTCGTCTCCGGCCCGGCGTACGCGCGCCTCGGGGAGCTGTTGCGCCGCCATGGGCTGGAGTACCGCAACACCGATGAGTGGGTCACCGCCAGCGTGGCCGACGACGGCCGGGTCACCCTGGCCCACCGCGATCCGCGGCACACCACCGAGGGTTTCGCGCACGACGAGGACAGGGCCGCGTATGTGGCCGGGGTCGGCCGGCTGGGCGACAACATGGAGGCGATCGGCGGCCTGATGAGCAGCGAGCTCCGCTCGCCCGCCCTCCTCCGCCACGCGGCCACGCTGCTCCGCGGCGGCGGGCGGCACGGCGCGGAGCGATGGGTGCGCTCGGTGGCCACCAGCGGTCGCGGCTACACGCGCACGGAGTTCCGCGGGGACGAGGTGGACCATCTCTTCGCCCCGTGGCTGCTGCATGCGGGGCTGTCGCCGGACCATGCTTCGGGCGGGTTCCTGATGCCGCTGCTCGCCGCGTCCCTGCATGGATTCGGGCTGCCGGTGGTGGCCGGGGGCGCGAGCCGGTTCCTCGATGCCTTCCGATCGCTGCTGACGACGACGGGCGTCCGGGTGGAAGCCGGCACCCGGGTCGACCGCATCCTTGTCGAGCGGGGCCGCGCCGTAGGAGTGGCGGCCGGTGGCCGGGTCATCCGTGCCCGCGGCGCGGTCCTCGCCTCGGTGACCCCCACCGCCCTGTGCGGCACCCTCCTGCCGGAGGGTGCGGTCAAGCCCGAACTGCGGGACGAGGCGCGGCGATTTTGGTATGGCCGCGCGGCGATGCAGATCCACGTCGCGCTGTCCCAACCGCTCGGGTGGCGCGACACACGCCTGAACACGATCCCGCTGGTGCATCTCTCCGACGGTTTCGGGCAGCACCGGTATCGCCTGCGCCGAGGCCGAGGCGGGCCTGCTGCCCCGGCGGCCCACGGTGGTCGTCGGGCAGCAGTACCTCCTGGACCCCGGCCGGGTGCCGCCCGGGGCCGCCGCGCTGTGGCTGCAGTTGCAGGAGGTGCCGTTCACCCCGCGCGGAGACTCGGCCGGTGACCTGGACACCGCTCAGGGCTGGACCCCGGAGTTGGCCCAGGGCTATGCCGACCGGGTCCTGGACCGGATCGCCCGGCACACCCCGGATCTGCCCGGCAAGGTCCTCGCCGTCGTTGTCATCGCGCCCCCGCGGCTCGCCCTCCGGAACCCCAACGCGGTCGACGGCGACCCTTATGGCGGTTCCGTCGAACTCGACCAGAGCTTTCTGTGGCGCCCGCTGCCCTCCTCCGGACGGCATGCGACCGATATCCGCGGGCTCTGGCACATCGGCGCGTCCACTCACCCGGGGCCGGGACTGGGCGGTGTCTCCGGGCACATGGCCGCCACCACGCTCACCACAGGGGCCCGGTTCGCCCGCCTGCCCCGGCTCTCACCCGGGCGCCGGATCAGAGGCTGACGCCGTGTGACCGCAGATAGGCGAGCGGATTGACGTCCGAGCCGTAACCGGGGCCGGTGCGGATCTCGAAGTGGAGATGCGGTCCGGTGGCGTTGCCCGTCGAGCCGGAACGGCCGATCTGCTGGCCGCCATTGACGCTCTGCCCGGCCCGCACCGACAGCTGCGACAGATGGGCGTACTGGCTGTACTTGCCGTCCGGATGCCGGATGACCACCTGATAGCCGTACGCGTCGCCCCAGCCCGCCGAGACCACATGACCCGTGCCCACGGCCTTCACCGAGGTGCCGATGCCGACAGGGAAGTCCACGCCCGTGTGATAGCCGCTCGACCAGCTGGAGCCGGCCGCTCGGTAGGCGGTGCTCGGGTTGACGCCGCTGACCGGGGCGGTGAAGCCCGAGGAGGCGACACGCTTGGTGTTCTGCTCCCGGCTGGTGTGGGGCTTCTCGGCCTTCGGCTGCGGCGCGGGCTTCGCCTTGGGCTTCGGCTTGGGCTTGGGCTTCGCCTCGTGGTGGGGCTCGGCTTCCGCCTTGGGCTTGGCGGTGGCCTTACCGCCCTTCAGGGACAGCTTCTGACCGGGGTAGATCAGATCCGGATCGCCGCCGATCGCCTCGCGGTTGCTCTCGTAGAGCGCCTCCCAGCCGCCGGTGACATCGTGGGAGTCGGCGATACCGGACAGCGAGTCGCCGCTGACGACCACATAGCGGCCGGACTTCGTGGAGTTGTGCCCCGGGAGGCTGGTGGGGGTGGGCTTGCTCGCCGCCGCCTGCTGGGCCTTCTCGGGTCGCTGTGCCTTCTTGGCCGGGGCGGCGGACGTCTTGACGACCTTCGGCGCGCTCTGCGGCGCCGCCTCGCCCCGCGTCAGCCCGGCCTTCCCCGAGCACACCGGCCAGGCGCCGGGACCCTGGCCGTCGAGCACCTTCTCCGCGATCGCGATCTGCTGGTCCTTGGTGGCCAGATCGGCCCGTCCCGCGTAGGCCGTGCCGCCGTACGCCTCCCATGTGCTCTGCGTGAACTGCAGCCCGCCGTAGAAGCCGTTGCCGGTGTTGATGTCCCAGTTGTCGGTGGACTCGCACTGGGCGACCTTGTCCCAGGTCTCGCCCGAGGCCGCGGACGCGCCCGCGGCGCCGATGAGCGGAAGGGCGATTCCGGCGCCGCCCGCCGTGACGCTCAGTGAGGCACGGGAGATGCGGTTGGGCTTATAACGGCGGTGGCGTCCCCGTAAGGGCATGGACGGCTCCTTCTCGTGCTGCCGGGTGCGGCGCGCTGCCGGGCGGGCCAAAGATAAGGGGGCCGATTTGGCCGCAACAAGAGGGGGATCGCCTGGAAAGAGAGCCGCAGTGCGCTGTGCTGCGACCCTCTTCCGCCTATGTGATGTGCATCACACTATTTCGGCCGGTGGTTCGAGCGGAACGGAGGGTGACGGGCTGTCCCGGCTACCAGGCGAACGACACGGCGGAGGGCTCGGACGAGGCGAACAGCTCGTCCACGGCCCGGACTTCGATCCGCGTCGCCGCCTCGCCGCCGTTGCGTGCCAGGGCGGGCACGCAGAAGCCGGTCCCGCAGGCTCCCCCGGGGAAGCGGCGGCCCCCACCCGCGAACGAGCCGCCGCCCGGGGCCGAGGCCCCGGGCGGCGGAGTGCGGTGATCTGCCGAACGGTCAGCGGCGGACGGCCAGCGACACCGCGAAGCGGCCCTGGGCGTCGGTCCACCAGCGCCGCGAGTCCATCCCCGCGGCGGCCAGTTCGGCCCGCACCTTCTCCTCCCGGAACTTGCTGGAGACCTCCGTACGGACCTCCTCCCCGGCCCCGAAATGGACCGCGAGATCCATGGCGGGGATCTTCGCCGTGAGGTCCTTACGGGCCCTCAGCCGCATCTCGATCCACTCCTCCTCGGCGTTCCACACCGCCACGTGGTCGAAATCGGACGGGTCGAAGTCGGCGCCCAGTTCGCGGTTGAGCACCGCCAGCACGTTCTTGTTGAACGCCGCGGTGACCCCCTGAGCGTCGTCGTAGGCGGAGACCAACGTGGCCTCGTCCTTGACCAGGTCGGTGCCGACCAGCAGCGCGTCGCCGGGCGCGAGCAGTTCGCTCACCGAGGCGAAGAACGCGGCCCGCTCGGCCGGCAGCAGATTGCCGATCGTGCCCCCGAGGAAGGCCAGCAGCCTCGGACCCGGGGTGTCGTCGGGCAGCGCGAGCCCGTTCATGAAGTCGGCGACCAGCGCGTGCACCGTAAGCCGTGGATGCTCGGCCAGCAGAGCCTCCCCGGCCAGTTCCAGTGCGCTCTCGCTCACGTCGACGGGGACGTAGACGCGCAGATCCGGCAGTGCCCGGATCAGGTGGCGGGTCTTCTCGGAGGAGCCGGAGCCCAGTTCGACCAGGGTGCGGGCCCCGGTGGCGTCGGCGATCTCCGCCGAGCGGGCGATGAGGATCTCCCGCTCGGCGCGGGTCGGGTAGTACTCCGGCAGCCGGGTGATCTCTTCGAAGAGCGCGCTTCCCCGGGCGTCGTAGAACCACTTGGGCGGAAGCTGTTTGGGGGTGCTGGTCAGCCCGTCGGCCACATCGGCGCGCAGCGCGGCCGCGGTGGCATCGGCGGGCAGGGTGCGGGTGACGGTGAAGGGGCTCAACGGGAAGCCTCCTTAAGGGCGGTGAGCAGTACATCGGTGCGGGTGGCGGTGAGCAGGGTGCGGTCGGGGACCTCCGTCCAGCCGGGATCCTGGTCGTACGGCTCGGAGGCCACCACCACGCCCCGGTCCGGTTCGGCCAGGTACCACAGGGTGTCGCCCCAGGCGGTGGCGGCAATGGTCTCCCCGTCCATGAGCAGCAGGTTGAGCCGTGAGTGGGGGGACGCTCCGGCGAGTTGCTCGACGGCCTCGGCCAGCGCCTCCGGCGGCTCGTGGCCCAGCCGCAGCCGGTGCAGCACCAGCGCCCAGGCGAACGCCGAGTCGCACCGCGCCTCCAGGCCGAGCAGATCCACGGGCGGCAGGGAGGCGGCGAGGTCCGCGACCGCGTGCGGCCAGTCGCGGATCGCCCCGTTGTGGCTGAACAGCCAGGTCCCGGCGGCGAACGGTGAGGCGCCCGCCTCACCGTCCGCACTCGCCTCGGTGGCGTCCCTCACGGCGGCCATCAGCGCCCCGGTCCGCACCACGCGGGCGAGGTCGGCGAACGACAGATCGCCCCAGATGGGCCCGGCGCGGCGGTAGCGCGCGGGCACCGGGTCGCCCGACGCGTACCAGCCGACGCCGAATCCGTCGGCGTTGACCGTGCCGTGGGCCTGCCGCCGCGGCGCCCACGACTGCCGGAACAGGCTGTGCTCGGGCGCCATGACCACCTCGCCGATGGGGGTCCGCGGCCCGAGATACGCCAGATGCCTGCACATCAGGACGCGTCCCGCGCGGTGCGGAAACCCGAGAAGATCTGGCGGCGGACCGGCAGGTCCCAGTTGCGGAACGTGCCCCGGCAGACGACCTCGTCCACCGCGAAGGAACCGCCGCGCAGCACCTTGTGCGCCGGGCCGAAGAAGACTTCCGAATACTCGCGGTACGGGAAGGCGCGGAACCCCGGGTAGGGCAGGAAGTCGCTCGAGGTCCACTCCCACACATCGCCGATCAGCTGCCGCACCCCCAGCGGGGAGGCGCCCTTCGGATAGCTTCCGGCCGGTGCCGGGCGCAGATGGCGCTGGCCGAGGTTGGCCTGGTCGGGGGCCGGGTCGGCGTCGCCCCACGGATAGCGCCGGGACCGGCCGCTGTCCGCGTCGTGGCGGGCGGCCTTCTCCCACTCCTCCTCGGTCGGCAGCCGTCGCCCCGCCCAGCGTGCGTAGGCGTCCGCCTCGTACCAGCTCACATGCACCACCGGCTCCTGGGGCGGCACCGGCTCGGTCACCCCGAACCGGCGGCGCAGCCACTGCCCGCCCTCGCGCCGCCAGAACAGCGGGGCAACGAGGCCGTGTTCCTGGATGTACGCCCAGCCCTCGGCCGTCCACCAGCGCCGCTCGGTGTAGCCGCCCTCGGCTATGAACCGCTCGTAGGCGCCGTTGGTCACCGGTGTGGTGTCGATGTGGAACGCCGGGACCAGCCGGTGGTGCGCGGGCCGCTCGTTGTCCAGGGCCCAGGGCTCGGTCGAGGTGCCCATCGTGAACGGGCCGCCCGGGACCAGCACCTCTTCGGGCAGCGCCGCGCCGTCCGCCGTGTCGGGCGGCGGCGGGGCGGTGAGCGCGGCGGGTCCGCGGCGCAGCTGGTGGGTGATGAGCATCGTCTCGTCGTGCTGCTGCTCATGCTGCGCGATCATGCCGAAGGCGAAGCCCGCGTCGACCAGCGGGGCGCCGCGCAGTTCGATCCGCTCCAGGATGTCCAGCACCCGGCCGCGCACCTCATGGACGTAGCCGCGGGCCTCGGCGGGCGCCAGCAGCGGCAGGGAGGGCCGCTCGGCGCGCGGATGCTCGAAGGCGTCGTAGATCGAGTCGATCTCGGGGCGCAGCGCGTCACGTCCGCCGACCGCGCGCAGCAGCCACTGCTCCTCCTGGTTGCCGATATGCGCCAGATCCCAGACCAGCGGGGACATCAAAGGGGAGTGCTGGGCGGTGAGGTCGGGCTCGTCCACGCATGTGGTGAGGGCGTGGGTACGGTCGCGCGCGGTGCGCAGTGCCAGCTCGGCGCGCCGGCGCAGCGCCTCGGGATCGATGGTGAGGTCGGAGTCGGGGGCGGTCATGGCCGTCCCTCCTTACCGGTGAGATGAGCGAGCAGATCGTCGGCGGGACATCGGCCGCGGGCCACATAGCGGTCGGTGAAGGCGGCGACGGCGGCGATGATGGCGGGGGAGGCACCGATGCGGGGCAGCGCGTCCAGCGCCGTGGCGAAGCAGCTGACGGCGGCGGCGCGCAGCTCGGGGTCGGCCAGACCGTGGCGCGCCGCGGCCCGCCACAGCCGATTGCCCGGCGCGGGGCGTGCGCCCGCCGTCTCGGCGAGCGGCTTCACCACCCGGTAAACCGTTTCAGCAGCCTGCGGATCGTCGAAGAGGGCGACCGTGACGGCCAGGGGGACGATCCAGCCGTCCTCACCGCTCTGCGCGTCGATCATGCGCAGTTCCAGATGGCCGCGCGGGCGGACGGGGGGAAAGAGCGTGGAGGCGTGGAAGTCGAGATCGTCGAGGGTGGGCGGCCGGGGCAGCCCCGTCCGGGCCCACTGGCGGAAGGTCACCCCGGACGGCACCGCCCAGGGCGCCTGCTCGTCCCGGATGGCCATCACGGGCGCGTCCAGCACGTAGTGGGCCCAGGCCGTGCGGGGATCCACGCCGTCGGGCGGGGCGTGGGTGCGGCCGGGCTCCATCGCCGTCCACACCGCCTGCCGGGTGGAGCGGTAGCCCGTGGGGCGGCCCTGGCGCAGGGGCGAGTTGGCGAACGCGGCGATGAGCACCGCGCCCAGCAGATGGGCGAGCCGCCAGCGCCGTGCCATGCCGAGCGGTCCGGGCTCCTCGTGTCCGGCGTCCACACAGACCTGCACGGAGGCGGTGCTGCACATCATGGAGCGTCCGGCCGGCCCCCGGCGGTCGAAATAGGTCTCCATGCACTCGTACCGGGGCGTGGTGAGGAACCGTCTCGGCGGGCGCCAGGGGTCGTGGCCATGGCCGGCCAGGCCGAGGCCGAGCCCGGAGAGAAGGGATCGTACGAGGACCAGATCGGCGGCGGCGGACTCCACACACGCGGTGAGGGAGTCGGCCGGCAGGGAGCTGAGCTCCACCTGGCCGCCGGGTTCGAAGGTGATGGCGGACCGCAGCGGCAGTCCGCGCAGGGCGGTCACCGCGGCTTCGAGCCGGGCCGCCTCGATGGGTCGTGCGGGGATGTGCGGGTCGTACAGGAGCCATTCGAGCTCGACTCCGATGCGGCGCGGCGGCCCTGTCTTGAAGCAGATGCCGTGCAGCCGGGCCTCCATCTCGGCCTCGCTGATCGCCTTGTCGTCGGGCACTGTCTCTCTCCCGTCCCGTTCCGGCAACGGCTCGCCGTGAAACGAGCCGATATGTCGCCGTCCACCTTTACCTGCCGACGCACCGGGCTCAAGGGTGCCTCCAGACTTGCACAAGAGTTCATCCGCCGCCGGACGGGCAGGGCAGGATGGCTGACGGCGGCGACGGTTCCCCTCGTCGTACCGACTGGTTAGTATGTGCGCCCGGCGCGGGTACCGCGTCCCGACGATCCGTTTGTGGAGGCCACCGGATGCAGGCATGGCGAGTGCACGACAATGGCGAGCCGGGTGAGGTCATGCGCCTCGACGATGTGCCCGATCCCCAGGCGGGGCCGGGACAGCTGCTGCTGCGGGTCCGGGCCGTCAACGTCAACTTCCCCGACGCCCTGCTGTGCCGCGGCCAGTACCAGGTGCGGCCGCCCCTGCCGTTCACCCCCGGCGTCGAGGTGTGCGGCGAGGTCGTGGCCGTCGGCGAGGGCGCCGAGGGCAAGGTGGGCTCCCGCGTCCTGGCCACGCCCACGCTCCCCGCGGGCGGCTTCGCCGAGCTGGTGCCCGTGGCGGCGGCGGCCGCGCTGCCCGCGCCCGACGCCCTGGACGACGCCGAGGCCGCGGCGCTGCACATCGGCTACCAGACCGGCTGGTTCGGCCTGCACCGCAGGGCCCGCCTCCAGTCCGGCGAGACGCTCCTGGTGCACGCCGCCGCGGGCGGGGTCGGCAGCGCCGCCGTCCAGCTCGGCAAGGCGGCCGGGGCGACGGTGATCGGGGTCGTCGGCGGCGACGACAAGGCCCGGGTCGCCCGCGAGCTCGGCTGCGACCTCGTCCTCGACCGGCGCACCGATGACATCGTGGCCGCCGTCAAGGAGGCCACCGGCGGACGCGGCGCCGACGTCGTCTACGACCCGGTCGGCGGCGATGCCTTCGTCAAGTCCGTCAAATGCGTCGCCTTCGAGGGCCGCATCGTGGTCGTCGGCTTCGCCAGCGGCGTCGTCCCCCAGGCCGCCCTCAACCACGCCCTGGTCAAGAACTACGCCATCCTCGGCCTCCACTGGGGCCTGTACAACACCCACGACCCGGCCGCGGTCCGCGCCTGCCACGAGGAGCTGACCAAGCTCGCCGCACAGGGCACCGTCAAGCCGCTGGTCAGCGAGCGCGTACCGCTGGAGGGCGCGGCCGACGCCGTGCAGCGCGTCGCCGACGGTGTGACCACCGGCCGTGTGGTGGTCGTCCCCGGGCAGTCCGCCGGAGGCGCCCGATGAGCACCGCCGGGCAGCACCCCGCCGTGGACGCCGACGAGCTGCGCCGCCGCGTCCGCGACCTCCTGGACGCCCATCCGCCCGCCACCACCGACCCCCTGGACTTCCTGCGCGCCCGCTTCGACGCCGGACTCGCCTGGGTGCACTACCCGGCCGGACTCGGCGGCCTGGACGCCCCGCGCTCCCTGCAGGCCGTCGTCGACGCCGAGTTGGCGGCCGCCGGCGCACCCGACAACGACCCCCGCCGCATCGGCATCGGTCTGGGCATGGCCGCCCCCACCATCCTCGGCTTCGGCACCGACGAGCAGCGGCAGCGGCTGCTGCGTCCGCTGTGGACCGGTGAGGAGGTGTGGTGCCAGCTGTTCAGCGAGCCCGGCGCCGGATCCGACCTCGCGGCCCTGGCCACCCGGGCGGTGCGCGACGGCGACGACTGGGTGGTCGACGGACAGAAGGTCTGGACCTCCAGCGCCCATATCGCCCGCTGGGCCATCCTCATCGCCCGCACCGACCCCGACCAGCCCAAACACCGCGGCATCAGCTACTTCATCTGCGATATGACCGACCCCGGGGTCGAGGTCCGGCCCCTGCGCCAGATCACCGGCGAGGCGGAGTTCAACGAGGTCTTCCTCACCGGCGTCCGGATCCCCGACAGCCGGCGGCTCGGCGAGATCGGCGAGGGCTGGCGCGTCGCCCAGACCACCCTGATGAACGAGCGGGTCGCCATCGGCGGCGGCCGCGTCCCCCGCGAGGGCGGCATGATCGGCCTGGTCGCCGACACCTGGCGCGAGCGGCCCGAACTGCGCACCCACGACCTCCACCAGCGGCTGCTGCGGCTGTGGATGGAATCCGAGGCGGCCCGGCTCGCGGGCGAACGGCTGCGCCAGCAGCTCGCGGTCGGCCAGCCCGGCCCCGAGGGCTCGGCCATGAAACTCGCCTTCGCCCGCCTCAACCAGCACATCAGCGCGCTGGAGGTCGAGCTGCTGGGAGAGGAGGGGCTGCGCTACGACGACTGGACGCTGCGCCGCCCCGAACTCGTGGACTTCACCGGACGCGAGGCCGGCTACCGCTATCTGCGCGCCAAGGGCAACTCCATCGAGGGCGGCACCTCGGAGGTGCTGCTCAACATCATCGCCGAACGCGTCCTGGGCCTGCCGCCCGAGCCGCGGACCGACAAGGACGTCCCGTGGAAGGACCTGCCCCGATGAGCACCCCGGACCTGCTCTACTCCGAGGCGGAGAACGATCTGCGGGCGGCCGTACGCTCGCTGCTCACCGACCGCTGCCCGCCGGCCACGGTGCTCTCCGAGGCCGAGAGCGGCCGGGCCCACGACGTCGCGCTGTGGGGCGCGCTCGGCGCCGAGATGGGCACCGCCGGGCTGCTGGTGCCCGACAAGCTCGGCGGCCAGGGCGCCACCGCGCGCGAGGCGGCCGTCGTCATGGAGGAGCTCGGCCGCGCCGTCGCCCCCGTGCCCTACCTCACCAGCGCCGTCCTCGCCGCCGGTGCCCTGCTCGGCTGCGACACCGACCAGGAGCCCGTGGCCCGGCTGCTCGGCGCGCTCGCCGAGGGCCGCACGGTCGGCGCCCTCGCGGTGCCGCTGTCCACCATGGCCGGTATGCCCGGCCCGCCCGCCGCGACCGTACGGGCCGACGGCGACGGCACTCTCAGCGGCCAGGTCTCCGGGGTCGCTGGCGCGGCGGGCGCCGATGTCCTCCTCGTCCCCGCCACCGGCGCGGACGGATACGGGCTGTACGCCGTGGAGACCGCCGAGACCAGCGTCACCGTCGAACCCCTCACCTCGTTCGACCTCACCCGCCCGCTCTCCGCGGTGACCCTCACCGGCGCCCCGGCCCGCCGGCTCGCCGGGCCCGACCGGGCCCCGGCGGCCATCGGGCGGGCGCTGCTGACCGGGGCCGGGCTGCTCGCCTCCGAGCAGCTGGGCGTGGCCGAATGGTGTCTGACCGAGACCGTCCGCCACACCAAGGAGCGCCATCAGTTCGGCCGTCCCATCGGCTCGTTCCAGGCGCTCAAGCACCGGATGGCCGCGCTGTGGCTGGAACTGGTCTCGGCGCGCGCCACCGCCCGGTACGCGGCCGACGCACTGGCCACGGACAGCCCGGACACACCGGTCGCGGTGGCCGTGGCCCAGGCGCACTGCGCCGAGGTGGCGGTGCGCGCGGCCGAGGAGTGCGTCCAACTGCACGGTGGTATCGGCATGACCTGGGAGCACCCGGCGCATCTGTATCTCAAGCGGGCCAAGAGCGATGAGATCGCGCTGGGCACCCCCGGCCGCCACCGGCAGGCGCTCGCCGGGCTGGTCGATCTGGCGGCCCCCACCGGCTGACCGGCCGGATCCGGCGAACCCGCCCCCGTTCCGCGATCACGCCACTAGAGTGCCGCACAGCTGTTCGGCGCTCTGGTGGCGAACGGCCGTGCGGCACGTCGGGCGAGGCCGGAACAGGGGCACATGATGAGCGACTTCGACTACATCGTGGTGGGCGCGGGCTCGGCCGGCGCGGTGGTCGCGGCCCGGTTGACGGAAATCCCGGACACGCGGGTGCTGCTGCTGGAGGCCGGGAAGGACGACGCGGCCGAGCAGATCCACGACCCCACCGCGTGGTTCACCCTCATCGGCGGTGAGCACGACTGGGGCTACACCACCGTGCCGCAGCCGGGCCTGGCCGGGCATCCGCAGGCCGCCGCGCGCGGCAAGGTGCTCGGCGGCTCCAGCAGCATCAATGTGATGACCTATGTCCGCGGCCACCTCGGCACCTTCGACGCGTGGGCGGCTGACGGCTGTACCGGCTGGGACGCCGCGTCGGTGCTGGAGATCTTCCGCGCCCTCGAGCACACCGAGGGCCGTGACCCCCGCTTCCGCGGCGCCGGCGGTCCGCTGCGGCTCAGCCGGGCCGACGCGCCCAACCTGCTGTCCGCCGCCTTCCTCGACGCCGCCAAGGAACTCGGCCATCCCTTCAACGACGACTTCAACGGGGCGGAGAGCGACGGCGCCGGACGCCATGAGTGGACGATCCACGAGGGGCGCCGCCAGAGCACGGCGGTCGCCTATCTCGATCCGGCGATGGACCGCCCCCACCTCACCGTCCGCACCGAGGCCCACGCACACCGGCTGCTCTTCGAGGGCACCCGCTGTGTCGGCGTCGAATACGCCGGCTCCGGCGGTGTGGCACGCCGGGTGCGCGCGGCGCGGGAGGTCATCGTGTGCGCCGGTTCGATCGACTCGCCCAAGCTGCTGATGCTCTCCGGGATCGGCCCGGCCGGCCATCTGCGCGAGGTGGGCGTCCCGGTGCTGGTGGACGCCCCGGAGGTGGGGGCCAATCTGCAGGACCACCCCCTGGTCGGGCTGGTCCACGAGGCGGGCACCCCGCTGCCGCCGCCCCCCTTGACCACCGCCGAGGCGGCCCTGTTCACCCGGACCGACCCCGGGCTGCCCCGCCCCGACCTCGAGGTGTTCCTCTTTCATATCCCCTTCCACCCGAGGCTGCTGCCGTTCCCGCGGAACACCTTCACCCTGACGGCCGCCGCGATGCAGCCCCACAGCCGGGGCACGGTCCGGCTCTCCGGCACGGACCCCGAGGACCGGCCGCTGATCGACCCCGGCTATCTCAGCGACGCAAGGGACCTCGCCACCCTGCTCCAGGGAGTCGAACTGGCCCGGTCGCTGGCCGCCACCGACGCGTTCGGTGCGTGGCAGCCGCGTGAACTGCTGCCCGGTCCCGGTGTGAGCGACCGGGACGGCCTGGCCGACTTCGTCCGCGAGAACGCCGGCACCTACTTCCACCACGTCGGCACCTGCCGGATGGGCGGGGACGAGGAATCGGTGGTGGACCCCCGGCTGCGCGTCCGGGGTGTCGAGGGGCTGCGGATCGCCGACGGATCGATCATGCCGTCGATCGTCTCGGCCAACACCAACGCGGCCTGCGTCATGATCGGCGAGATGGCCGCCGAGCTGATCCGCGCCAATGCCTGAGAGGGCTCGCCACGCCCGCTCAGCACCGCGGGGCGATCGCCGGGGAGTAACCGCACAGCAGATCGGCACCCGTATGGAGCACCAGCCGACGGCGGTGCAGGGGCGATTCTGGGCCACACTGACGGCCGGATTCCGATGCTCCGTGGCCGAGGAGGCTCCCCATGGCCATTTCCATCTCCGTGGTCCTGCTGCTTCTGATCCTGACGGTGGTCTTCCTCCGCAGCGGCGGATTGCGCATCTCGCATGCGCTGGTCTGTGTGACGCTGGGCTTCTACCTGGCGAGCAGCAGCGTGGCGCCCACCATCTCCGAGGGGCTCGCCGCCACCGCGGACGTGGTCAGCAGCGTCCGTCCCTGACCCACGCCCGCGGCGACCGGCCACTCCCGGCCGGGCTCAGCGGCCGATCTCGACGTCCTCCAGTACACCGACCGCATCGGGCACCAGAATCGCCGCCGAGTAGTAGGCGGAGACCAGATAGGACGTCACGGCCTGCTCGCTGATGCCCATGAACCGGACGTTCAGACTGGGCTCGTACTCATCCGGGATACCGGTCTGATGCAGACCGATGACCCCCTGGCTCTCCTCCCCGGTGCGCATCGCCAGGATGGAGCTGGTGCCGGACTCGCTGATCGGGATCTTGTTGCAGGGCAGCAGCGGGACCCCGCGCCACGCCCGCACCGCTACCCCGGCCACCTCGATGCCCTGCGGATACAGACCACGGTCGCTGCACTCACGCCCGAAGGCGGCGATGGTGCGCGGATGCGCCAGCAGATACTGGGTCTTGCGGCGCCGTGCCAGCAGCTCGTCGAGGTCGTCGGGGGTGGGTGGTCCGCTGCGGGTGTGGATGCGCTGGGAGAGGTCGGCGTTGTGCAGCAGCCCGAATTCGCGGTTGTTGACGAGCTCGTGTTCCTGGCGTTCGCGCAGGGCCTCGATGGTGAGGCGGAGCTGCTGTTCGACCTGGTTCATGGGTTCGTTGTAGAGGTCGGCGACGCGGGTGTGGACGCGGAGCACGGTCTGGGCCACGCTCAGCTCGTACTCGCGCGGCGCCAGCTCGTAGTCCACGAACGTGCCCGGCAGGACCGGCTCGCCCGCGTGGCCGGACGCGATGGCGATATCGGCCTCACCGCGCCGGTTCTGAGCGGGCGTGGACCGCTCGGAAAGCCCCTGGAGATGGTCGCGCAGCGCATCGGAGCGGTCGGCGGCCTCCTGGACGACGCGGCGCGGGAGGGTGAGCACCGTGGTCCGGGTGACGGCCCGGACGGTGAACTCCCAGGGGTGCTCCGGACCGGTCAGCACCGCGTCGCCGAAGTACTCCCCGTCGGCCAGCACCGCCAGCGTGGTGCCCTCGTCATACGCGCCGGGGGCGACCTGGCGGACCTTGCCGTGGGCGATCAGGAACACCTGGTCGGCCGGGCGGCCCGCCTCCACCAGCACATCCCCGGGCGCGTACTCGCGCTGGACGCACCCGTCGGCCAGCGATTCCAGTACGGCGGTGTCGCCGAAGCCGCGCAGCGTCGGCAGCTCGCCCAGCTCCGGCGGGATGACCCGCACCTGCGATCCGGTGCTGATGAACTCCACCCGACCGTCTCCGACCGTGTACGTCAGTCGGCGGTTCACCCGGTACGTACCGGCCGACACCTGGACCCAGGGGAGGACGCGCAGCAGCCACCGGGAGGAGATGGCCTGCATCTGCGGAACGGACTTGGTGGTGGTCGCCAGATTCCGTGCGGCGGCCGTGCCCAGACTCAGCGGCTGCTCACCGGACTCCACGGAAGTGGTCATAAGTGCTCATCACCCATTTCGGTAGATCTTCGGGAAGGTATGCGAAGGCCACGGGCCCGGTCGGGCGGGCGTCAGAGCCCGATTTCCACGTTCTCCAGAATTCCGAGCGCGTCGGGGACGAGCACGGCCGCGGAATAGTAGGCGCTGACGAGATACGAGATGATGGCCTGCTCGCTGATTCCCATGAACCGCACCGAGAGGCTCGGCTGGTATTCGTCGGGAATTCCGGTGCGGTGCAGTCCGATGACCCCCTGGTTCTCCTCCCCGGTGCGCAGGACGAGAATCGAGGTCACCCCGCTCCGGGACACCGGAATCTTGTTGCACGGGAAGATGGGCACACCTCGCCAGGCCGGCATCGCATGGCCGTTCACCTCCGTGGGCTGCGGGGAGATGCCACGGCTGTTGAACTCCCGGCCGATCGCCGCGATGGCGCGCGGATGCGCCAGGATCAGCCCCGGGTCCTTCCAGACGGTGGCCAGCAGCGCGTCGAGGTCGTCGGGGGTGGGTGGTCCGCTGCGGGTGTGGATGCGCTGGGAGAGGTCGGCGTTGTGCAGCAGGCCGATCTCGGGGTTGTTGACGAGCTCGTGTTCCTGGCGTTCGCGCAGGGCTTCGATGGTGAGGCGGAGCTGCTGCTCGACCTGGTTCATGGGCTCGTTGTAGAGGTCGGCGACGCGGGTGTGGACGCGGAGCACGGTCTGGGCCACGCTCAGCTCGTACTCGCGCGGTGTCAGTTCGTACTCCGCGAACGTGCCCGGCAGGACCGGCTCGCCCGCATGCCCCGAGGCCAGCGCGATGGCCGCCTCCCCGTGCTCGTTCCGCTCGGCCTCCGGCGCCGAGCGGACCCCGTCCACATGCGCCCGCAGCTGGGGTGAACGGTCCAGCTGCTCCTCGAACTCCTGCCGGGGCAGGGCCAGCACGGTGCAGGAGGTCACGGCCTTCACGGTGATGCTCCAGGTGCCCGCCTCGGCGGCGGTCAGCTCCGGCTCCCCGATGTGGTCGCCGCCGGCGGCCGAGCCGACCACCGCGGGTTCGTCGAATGCGCCCTCGGTCAATTTGTCGACCTTGCCATGGGCGATGAGGAGGAGCTCATCGGCCGGGCGACCGGCCTCGACCAGCACATCGCCCGGCGCGAATTCCCGCTGGGTGAAGCGGTCCGCCAGGGCCCCGAGCACTGAGGCGTCCTCGAAACCGCGCAGCAGCGGCAGCTCGCGCAGCTCGACCGGGATGACCCGCACCTCGGACCCGGTGGTGGTGAACTCCACCCGGCCGTCGCCGAGCGTATGGGACGCCCGGCGGTTCACACGATAGGAACCGCCCGGAACCTGCACCCACGGCAGCATCCGCAGCAGCCACCGGGAGCTGAGGCCCTGCATTTGCGGAACGGATTTGGTCGTCGTCGCCAGATTCCGCGCGGCCGCCGTGCCGAGACTCAACTGCGGCTGCGAATTTTCGGTACCGGAACCCGGTTCAACGGACGTCGTCATCGTGAATGCTCACCCATCCCTGTACGGACCTTGAGGAAATTCCGCTCGAGCAACTGCCAAGCTATCAGCGGACTTTGGGTGGTGCATTCACTCAAAAGAGTGCCTGGGTGATGGTTATGTCGGCGGCCGCGGACGGGTAAACACTCCGAATGCGCGCCGCAGGCCGATGGCCTTCGCGACCCCGCCCGCTCACCCGGCGCCCGCGTACCCGTCACGCGCCCCCCCGGGCGGGCACCGCGGCCATCGCCCCGGCACCCCGGGAACGGTGAGGAAATGGCCGGGGACCACCCGTGGAACTCTTCGCGCAGCACTGCCCTTTGGGCGCACGGCCGTCCGATACTCACTGGCGTCCATCCTGCGTATCCGGCACCGCGCCGGGACGAGAGCCGGGAGGCCCCATGGTCCGCCGTACACGCCGTGCCTTTGTCGTTACCCTCGGAGCCGCCCTGGCGGGCGGCGCGGCCGCGCCCGCGTTCGCGAGCTCGGCCGGCTCGTTCGGCACCACGTCCGTCTCGAGGGGCTCGAAGGACCTCTCGAAGGGCAAGCGGCCGCTGGCCAGAGCCCATGCCCACAACGACTACGAGCACCCGCGTCCGCTCCTCGACGCGCTCTCCCACGGCTTCGGCAGCGTCGAGGCCGACATCTGGCTGGTCGACGGTCAGTTGCTGGTCGCGCACGACGCCACCGACCTCGACCCCACCCGCACCCTGGAGTCGCTCTACCTCGACCCGCTGGCCCGGCGGGTGAGGGCCAACGGCGGCCGGGTCTACCGCGGCTACGACCTGTCGCTGCAGTTGCTGATCGACCTCAAGACCGCCGGGGAGGCCACCTACCTGGAGCTGGCCAAGCGGCTGCGCCACTACGGCCCCTTGTTCAGCGCCGCCTACGGCGGGGTGGACGGCCGGGTGCGCCGCGGCGCGGTGACCGCCGTCATCTCCGGCGACCGCGGCGCACGGGCCCCCATGGAGGCCGAGAAGGTGCGCCACGCCTTCTACGACGGACGTCTGGAGGATCTCGGCTCGGGCGTGCCCGCCTCCTTCATCCCGCTCATCAGTGCCGACTGGACCAAGACCTTCACCTGGACGGGAGCCGGTCCGATGCCGCGGGCGGAGCGCGAGACGCTGCACCGCCTCGTCGCCTCCGCACGCGCCGTCCGGCAGACCGTGCGCTTCTGGGCCACCCCGGACGTGGCCGGGCCGGAGCGCGACGCCCTGTGGCGTGAGCTCCTGGCCGCCGATGTGGACTACCTCAACACCGACGACCTGGCGGGGCTGGAGGCGTTCCTGCGCGCGGCCCGCTGACGCCTCGCGGGCGGCGGCCGGGGAAACCCCTCGCGCGCCGTCGCCCGCACCGCCATGCTGGCCAGCATGCTCATCAGGACCGCCACCGCCGAGGACTGGCCCGCCATCTGGGCCTTCCTGCGCCGCATCGTCGCCGCGGGAGAGACCTACACCTACCCTCGCGACCTGGACGAGGACCGGGCCCGCGACATCTGGATGCCGAAGCCCCCGAGCCGTACCGTCGTCGCCACCGACCCCGACGGAACGGTCCTGGGCTCGGCCAAGATGAACCCCAACCACATGGGACCCGGCGCGCATATCGCGGGGGCCAGTTTCATGGTCGCGCCCGAGCAGGGTGGGCGCGGTGTGGGCCGGGCCCTGGGGGAGCATGTCCTGGAGTGGGCGCGCGCCGAAGGCTACAAGGCAATGCAGTTCAACGCGGTGGTGGAGAGCAACACCCGGGCGGTGGCGCTGTGGCGCTCACTGGGCTTCGAGGTCATCGGCACCGTCCCCGAGGCGTTCGCCCACCCCACGAAGGGCTATGTGGGGCTGCACATCATGCATCGCTTCCTCTGACCCCGCCCGGCTCACCGGCTCCGGCCGGGTCCCTGAACCCCGCCGGATCGTCGAGGACCGCCTGCACCACCGAGTTGGCCGCGCCCAGCAGCGGACCGTCCGGGCCGAGCCGGGAGACGGTCACCGCCCCGCTGCCCGGACGGGCCGGGTCGGTGAGCCGCCGTCCCAACTCCCGCTCCAGGGCGGGCAGCAGCCAGGGCGCCAGCGGCGTCAGCGCGCCGCCGAGCACCACCTTCTCCGGGTCCAGGAGGTTCACCGCGCCCGCGAGGGCGATCCCGAGCGCCGAGCCCGCACCGCGCAGCGCCCGCCGCACCCGCTGGTCGCCGCTCGCCGCCCTTACGGCCAGCACGGTGATACGGCCGCCGGGTCCCGGGTGCTGGGCCGCGGCCTCCTCGGGGGACAGGCCGCTCGCCCGCAGCACCGCCTCCTCGCCCGCGTACTGTTCCAGACAGCCGCGGCCGCCGCAGGCGCACTCGGGACCCTCGGGACGCACCGGTACATGACCCAGCTCACCCGCGAAACCGTGGGTGCCGCGCAGCAGTTGTCCCTCCAGCACGACCGCGGCGCCGATGCCGATCTCGGCCGAGACGTGGATGAAGTCCCGGGGCGCAGGGTCGTGGCCGCCCCGCCACAGCTCGGCGAGCGCGCTCAGATTCGCCTCGTTGTCGACGGTGACCGGCAGACCGGGCAGCGCCGTGCGCAGCTCGGGGCCGATGTCCACCCCCTCCCAGCCCAGGTTGGGCGCGCGGACGACCAGCGAGGCGTCCCGCGCCACCAGACCGGGCACCGCCACCGCGAGCCCCACCGGGCGCAGCCCGCCCAGCTCCGCCTCCGCCGCGACCTGCCGGACCAGGGAGGAGAGCTGGGCGAGCACCGGGGCCGGTGAACGGTCACGGTTCGCCGACGCTATTTCGGTGCGGGCCCGCACCCGCCCGGCGAGGTCCACCGCGCACACCGCGAGATGGTCCACCCCGATCTCCGCGCCCAGTCCGGCCGGACCGCGCTCATTGAGCTGCAGGGCGCTGCCGGGGCGGCCGACCGTACCGGGCCGGGAGGGGCCCAGCTCGACCAGCAGCCCGTCCCGGATCAGCTCGTCGACGAGCGTGGAGACGGCGGCCCGGGTGAGCCCCACACGGGCCGCCACCGACGCACGGGACAGCGGGCCGTGGGCGGCCACGGCGTGCAGCACGAGGGAGAGATTGCGCCGGCGCATCGCCTGCTGGGTGTTGGGCAGTGGCGCTGCCACCTGAATCTGTCTCCTCTCGCCCGATCCGCTCATTGTGCCGGGCCGGTACGACACCGGGTCGCCCGGCAGCCGCCGTACGGCGCTCACGCGTGGCGCAGCAGGCCCTCCGCGTCCGCCAGCACCCGGGAGAGCCGCTCCAGCGCGGCCTCGTCGCGGGGCACCGGACCGTAGGACGGCCCTTCGGCGGTCGCCCAGCGCCGCGCCACCGCCGCCGGGTCCTCGCCCAGCACCAGCCCCGCGGCCTGCGCGGCGGCCCCGAGGGCGACCAGCTCCTCGGCCCGCGGCACCTGTACCGGGCGTCCGCTCAGCCGCCGGACCGTCTCCCGCCACGCCGTGCCCTTGGCGCCACCCCCTATGAGCAACAGCGGGGCGTCGGGCGCCGCGTCCGCGTCCAGCACCTGGTCCAGCGCGGTGAGCAGGGCGAAGACGGCCCCGTCGTAGGCGGCCTGGAGCACTTGCCCCGGTGTGGTGTCGTGGCGCAGACCGTGCAGCAGCCCCGAGGCGTGCGGCAGATGAGGGGTGCGCTCGCCGTCGAGGAATGGCAGCAGCACGGCCGATCCGCCCGGCTCCACCGCCTCCCGGTCGCGGCCCAGCAGCGCCGCGATCCGGTCCACCGCGAGCGTGCAGTTGAGCGTGCACGCCAGCGGCAGCCAGGCGTCCCGCGTGTCGGCGAACCCCGCGACCACCCCGGTGGGGTCGGCGGGCCGGTGGGCCGAGACGGCGTAGACGGTGCCGGAGGTGCCCAGGCTGAGGACCGGCTGCCCCGGGCGCAGGCCGAGCCCCAGGGCGGCCGCCATGTTGTCGCCCGTGCCTGTGGCCACCAGGGCGCCGGTGGGCAGCGGCAGATCGGGCAGCTCCCGTACGGTCCCGGCGGCCTCGCCGTGGCGCAGCACGCGCGGCAGCAGTTCGGGGGAGAGCCCGGCCCGGTCCAGGATCTCCTCGTCGTAGGACTCGGTGGCCGAGGACCACCAGCCCGTGCCCGAGGCGTCGCCCCGGTCGGTGGTTCCGTAGCCGGTGAGCCGCTCGGTGAGGTAGTCGTGGGGGAGCCGGACGGCCGCGGTGGCGCGGGCCGCCTCCGGCTCGTTCTCCATGAGCCAGGTCCACTTGGTGACGGTGAAGGCGGGCGCGGGCACGCTGCCGACCCGCTCCGCCCATGCCTTCGGGCCGCCCAGCTCCTCGATGAGCCGGTCGCGCTGCGGCGCGGAGCGCACATCGTTCCACAGCAGCGCGGGCCGCACCGAGCGGCCCGAGGCGTCGAGGGTGACCAGGCCGTGCTGCTGGCCGCCCACGGAGACCGCGGCGGCCTCCCGGGCCGGGCTGCCGCACTGGCGCAGTGCCTCGGTCAGCGCCTCCCACCACTGCTCGGGGACGGACTCCTTACCGGTGCCGTCGCTGCCGCCGCCGACGGTGTGCGGGGCCTGTCCCCGGGCGACGACCGCACCGGTCGCGGAGTCGACGACGAGCGCCTTGGTCGATTGCGTGGAGCTGTCCACGCCGACGACGAGCGGTCCTTGCGGCACGGGCACGGCTGCTGCTGCCATCTCGCGCTCTCCCTTGCGTCCATGGGTCGTGCGGTGTGCGGGTGGAACGGGGCTTCCCCGGAATGCTCGCGCATACTAATTTGTAAAGCGCCATGACGAAATAGGCGAGGGAGCCGCGATGAGCTACAACCCCACCCCCGAGGACAGGTTCACCTTCGGACTGTGGACGGTCGGCTGGCAGGGCCGGGACCCGTTCGGGGACGCCACCCGCCCGGCGCTCGACCCCGTGGAGTCCGTGACCCGGCTCGCCGGACTCGGCGCGTACGGCGTCACCTTCCACGACGACGACCTCATCCCCTTCGGGGCCTCGGCGACCGAGCGCGAATCGCATATCAAGCGCTTCCGTCAGGCCCTGGACGCCACCGGGATGACCGTGCCCATGGCCACCACCAACCTCTTCACCCATCCCGTCTTCAAGGACGGCGCCTTCACCGCCAACGACCGCGATGTGCGCCGCTACGCGCTGCGCAAGACCATGCGCAACATCGACCTCGCCGCCGAACTGGGCGCCAAGACCTATGTGGCCTGGGGCGGCCGCGAGGGAGCGGAGTCCGGCGGCGCCAAGGACGTGCGCGCCGCGCTCGACCGGATGAAGGAGGCGTTCGACCTGCTCGGCGCCTACGTCACCGAGCAGGGCTATGATCTGCGCTTCGCCATCGAGCCCAAGCCCAACGAGCCGCGCGGCGACATCCTGCTGCCGACCGTCGGCCACGCGCTGGCCTTCATCGAGCGGCTGGAGCGGCCCGAGCTGTACGGCGTCAACCCGGAGGTCGGCCATGAGCAGATGGCCGGGCTGAACTTCCCGCACGGCATCGCCCAGGCACTGTGGGCGGGCAAGCTCTTCCACATCGACCTCAACGGCCAGAACGGCATCAAGTACGACCAGGACCTGCGGTTCGGCGCGGGCGATCTGCGGGCCGCCTTCTGGCTGGTCGACCTGCTGGAGACGGGCGGCTACGAGGGACCGCGCCACTTCGACTTCAAGCCTCCGCGCACCGAGGACATCTCGGGCGTCTGGGCCTCGGCGGCGGGCTGCATGCGCAACTACCTCATCCTCAAGGAGCGGGCGGCCGCCTTCCGCGCCGACCCCGAGGTCCAGGAGGCGCTGCGAGCCTCGCGCCTGGACCAGCTGGGCGAGCCGACGCTTCAGGAGGGTGAGACCCCGGCGGCGCTGCTCGCGGACCGCACCGCCTTCGAGGACTTCGACGTCGAGGCGGCCGCCGAGCGCGGCATGGCCTTCGAGCGCCTGGACCAGCTCGCCATGGACCATCTGCTCGCCGCGCGCGGCTGACCGCGTCCGGCCGCCGGTCCCGCCCCCCGACGGGACCGGCGGCCGGGGCTCATCGTCAGGCCGACGGCTGCCAGCCGCCGAGCCAGTCGGCGATCTCGTAGTCCGCGGCCTGGGCATCGGTCAACTGCGGCCGATCGGTGCTCGCCGCACCGGAACCGGCGCCGGTGTTCTTGTACTCCCCGAAGCGGTCGTCCTTCCAGGAGAAGCCGCTCATGTCCGTCCACGGCGTGGTCTTGATCGCCGCTGACAGATCCGTATTGCGGACGATCGCCTGCGGATCGAGGCTGGCGTCGCCGCCCGCGTGCCAGGGGCGGCCGAGGTAGAACGACCGGCTGCTGACATCCCCGGTGATGTTGCTGTTGATGAACAGGAAGCCCTTCTTTCCGGCCGCCGTCGAGGGCGCCGCGACATAGCCGCCGGAGCTGCCGTCGTAGCGCTTGACGAGCCGGATCGCCGACTTGTCGATGACGGCGGAGGCACGGCCGAAGATGAAGTCGACGTTCCCCTGGATCCAGGCGTTGTTGATGTACACCCGGCCGACGGTGGACTTGCTCGCGGAGTCCAGCAGCAGGGTGTCCTGGTCCCCGACCGCCCCGATGTTGTCCAGGACGATCCGGTCGCCCGCGGTGCGCAGCGCCACCGCCTGCTTGTCGGTGATGGAGCTGTTGGCCTCGTTGAAGTCGTTCACGAACTGCAGATTGCGGGCCTGGAAGTCATCGGCCTCGACGGCGACGGTCGCGCTGCCGCTGGTGCCGTAGGTGCCTCCGCCGGGCTTGGGGGTGCCGGAGGCGTTGTTGTAGACGATCGTCACGTCGTTCTTGCCGCTCGTCGTGCCCACCAGCCGGATATGCGGCTTGTTGGCGGGGACCTTCACCGTCTCGCGGTACGTACCGGGCTTGACGGAGATGGTGACGGCGGACGGGTTGTTGGCCGGCACCGCGTCGATGGCCGCCTGCACGGTGGTGTAGTTGCCGCTGCCGTCCTTGGCCACCACGAGGGTGGCCGCCGCGGCCGGGGGCGTGGCGGCATGGGCCCGGGCTTCGCCGAGCCAGCCGGCGGCCGGGGCGGCGACGAGCCCGACACCCGTGGCCAGGGCCAGGGAGCCGATGAGCGGAGCGGGGCGGCGCCGCCGGGGGCGCCGTGGGCTGAGGGTCATGGTCGGTGACTCCGTCCCGTGGAGACGTGCCGAGGGATTGACGTCCTTACGGTCTCCACCGCCCACCCAAAGGTTGCCGCCCCGCCGCCTTCGGCCCGGCTGGACCTTCCTCCCGTCCCGCGGCCGCCCTCACCGGCCGCGGGACGGCGGCCTGCAGGGGGGCAACCCCGAGGCCGCGCCCGCGCTGGGTCGACGGCCCCGGGGCCCTTCACTGGCGTGCTCCTCCCTTATGGGCGGCGCGGCCGACGTTGGGCGGCCCTTCCCGGCCCGCGGACGGTTGCGGAGGGGAGCCGCCACCGGCCGTGCGCCGCGTCAGCCGTCGGCGCCGGGCATCGCCAGCGCCGCCGCCGGGTCGTGCCCGGCCGGGCCCGCCGGCCACCAGCGGCCGCGGTCCTTGCGGTACGGCCACCAGCGGCCGTCGCGTCCGTAGCGGACCTGGAGATCGGCGCCCACCACGGTCCAGCGGTTCCCCGCGGCGCGCAGTTCGGGCGCCCGCTCGTCCTCCTCCCAGGCGGCGGCGAGCTGGACGCGGGCACGCGCGAGGGCTGCCGCGTCCGGCGTCCACTCCTCCTCCAGAACGGTGAGTGCGGCGGCCCCGCCGTGCTCCCAGGCACGGACGGCCCGCGCCAGATCGGTGCGGTCGCGCCCGCAGCCGGCCGCGAGCCGGGCGGCGATCGGCGCCGGGGGACCGGCGGCGGTCAGCCGTACCGTGTCCTGCCACACCGTCAGCGCGGCCGGGACCGGGGAGGAGGCATAGCCGGGCGAGAGCGCCTCGGCCAGCAGCCGCTGGGCGCGTACGGCGGCGTCCGCCGCCAGGAACTCCAGCGCGACGACGTCCAGCCCCTCGGCCGGGTCCGTGCCGCCCGCCAGCGCCGGGGGACGGCCGGGCGCCGCGACGGCGGGCGGCGGTGCGGGCAGCGGCGGCGGACCGGGCGCGGCGAACGCCTCCCGGGCCGGTACGCCCTCCGGAGCCGGGGCAGAGGCGTCCTCCGCCGCCCGCGGGAGGTGCGGGGCGGCCCGTGCCGCGCTGCGCACCTGGAGCTCGTCCAGCAGCTCCCGCTCCCCGCGTCCGCGCATCAGGAGCAGCAGATACGGATCCTCGTCCAGCAGCCGGGCCAGCTGGTAGCAGAGCGCGGCTGTGTGCAGGCAGTGATCCCACGCCTCGCAGCCGCACTCCGGCTCCAGATCGCCTATCCCCGGCAGCAGTTCGACGCCCACGGCCGCCGCGTCCTCGGCCAGCTGCGGGGGCATGTCGCGGTCCAGCAGGGCGGCGATATGGCCGGAGCGGTCCGCGACCACCTCCAGCAGCCGGTCCCATTCCGCCTCGGTGAACTCCCGCAGCAGCACGTCGGATCGGTAAGGCGTGCGGTCGCGGTCCCGCACCACGCCGGTGACCCGGCCCGGACGTACGCTCACCGCGCCCACCGCGCCTTCGCGCGCCTGCTTGCGGCCGCGCCTCAGCTGCTCTCCGTCCAGCGCCGTGTCCTCCAGGGCTTTCAGCCACGCCTGGCCCCACCAGGTGCCGGCGAAGCCGCGGCCACGGACGGGCGGCAGGGCGGCGAAGGTGCGCTCGACCTCGGTACGGCTCATCGTTCGGTCCCCCGCAGCTCCACGAGCTCTGCCAGCTCGGCGTCGGTCAGTTCGGTCAGCGCGCCCTCGCCGGAGCCGAGCACGGCGTCCGCCAGCTCCTGCTTGCGCGTCAGCATCGCGGCGATGCGGTCCTCCACGGTCCCCTCCGCGATGATGCGGTGGACCTGCACCGGCTGGGTCTGGCCGATGCGGTACGCGCGGTCGGTGGCCTGGGCCTCGACGGCCGGGTTCCACCAGCGGTCGTAGTGCACGACATGCCCGGCCCGGGTGAGGTTGAGCCCCGTGCCCGCCGCCTTCAGCGACAGCAGGAACACCGGGACCTCGCCGTCCTGGAAGCTCCGCACCATCTCCTCGCGCCGCGCCACCGGCGTACCGCCGTGCAGCAGCTGGGCCGGCACCCCGCGTGCGGCCAGATGGCGCTCGAGGATGCGTGCCATCTGGACGTACTGGGTGAAGACCAGGACACTCGCGCCCTCGGCCAGGATGGTGTCCAGCAACTCGTCGAGCAGCTCCAGCTTGCCGGAGCGCCCGGGGATCACGGGCCGGTCCTCCTTCAGATACTGCGCCGGGTGATTGCAGATCTGCTTCAGACCGGTGAGGAGCTTGACGATGAGCCCGCGCCGGACGAGACCGCCAGTGCCGGAGATCTCGGCGAGGACCTCGCGCACCACCGCCTCGTAGAGCCCGGCCTGCTCCTTGGTGAGCGCGACGGCCCGGTCCGTCTCGGTCTTCGGCGGCAGCTCGGGGGCGATACCGGGGTCGGACTTGCGGCGCCGGAGCAGAAAGGGACGGACCAGTTTCGCCAGCCGCGCGGCGGCCTCGGGGTCGCTTCCGCTCTCCACGGCCTGGGCGTAGCGCCTGCGGAACGCACCGTGGGTGCCCAGCACTCCCGGCGTGGTCCAGTCGAGGATCGCCCACAGCTCGGAGAGGTTGTTCTCGATGGGGGTTCCGGAGAGCGCCACGCGGGCCTGCGCGCCGATGGTGCGCAGCTGCCGCGCCGTCGCCGAGAACGGGTTCTTCACATGCTGTGCCTCGTCCGCGACCACCATGCCCCACGGCCCGGCCTCGGCCAGCCGCTGTGCGTCGAGCCGCATCGTGCCGTAGGTGGTGAGGACGAACTCGCCGTCCGCGAGGCCGTCCAGGCTGCGCGCGGGGCCGTGGAAACGGCGCACCGGGGTGCCCGGCGCGAACCTCTCGATCTCGCGCCGCCAATTGCCCATCAGCGAGGTGGGGCAGACCACCAGAGTGGGCCCGGAAGCTTCGGGGATGGATCGGCGGTGCAGATGGAGGGCGATCAGGGTGATGGTCTTGCCGAGCCCCATGTCGTCGGCGAGACAGCCGCCGAGGCCGATCGAGGTCATACGGACCAGCCAGTCCAGGCCGCGCAGCTGATAGTCGCGCAGCGTGGCGGCCAGAGCGGCCGGCTGGGACACGGGCGGCAGCTGTGCGCCGGCGGCCCCCTCGGGGTCGGCGAGGTGGTCCCGCAGGGCCTCCAGCCAGCCGGTGGGCCGCACCTCCACCTCGGTGCCGTCGGCCTCCGCGCGGCCGGTAAGGACGGCACCGAGGGCGTCGGCGGGGGTGAGCTTGCGGTCCTGCCGGTCGCGGATCCGGCGCGCCGCCTCGGGGTCGAGGAGGACCCATTGGTCGCGCAACCGCACCACCGACCGGCTGGCCTCGGCGAGCTGGTCCAGCTCGGCGCGGGTGAGCTCCTGGTCGCCCACGGCGAACCGCCAGCTGAAGCGCAGCAGCGCGTCGGCGGAGAGGAAGGCGGGGAACCGGAGCCCGGCATCGTCCTGAGCCTCGTCTTCGCCGTCCGGGCCGATGACGGCACGTGCGGTGAGCCCGCGGGCCAGCTCCCTGGGCCAGTGCACCTGGACCCCGGCGGCGTCCAGCGCCCCGGCCGCCGGGCCGAGCAGTTCGGCGACCTCCTCGTCGGCGAGGTCCAGGGCGTCGGGTACGGCGGCCGACAGCAGCGGGGCGAGCGGCGCCCAGGCGCGGGCCGCGCGCCGCAGGGTCAGCAGCGCGTCCATACGGGCGCGCGGACCGAGGGCCGGGATGACGGGCGAGGTGCCCGCCCAGACGTCGGCGGCGTCCGCGACCAGCGCCGGGTCGGTGAGGCTGTGCAGCTGGAGGACGGCACGGAAGTGCGGCCTGTCCGCCTTACCGTTCCCACCGCCGCCGTGCAGCAGCTCGATACGGACCGAGAGCCGCACCCCCGCGTCATGCCCGGCGGCCACATCGGCGGCCCAGGCACGCTGTTCGGGCAGCCGTCGTGGCGCGGTGGCGGCGAAGGCGGGGCCGCCCGCGGCCAGTGCCGCCGCGGGCGAGCGCGGCAGGCCGTCCGCCACCGCGTCCAGGAATGCGCGCAGATGCCGCTCGGGCTCGGGGAGCAGCACCGGGCCGGAGGCGGGCAGCGGTGTCGCGTGCGCGCTGGGCGGCATGGCGGCGGCCAGTTCCCGCACCCGTGTCAGGTCGTCGGGGGTGAGCGGGCCGACGCGCCAGGCGTCGTGGTCGGTGGCGGTGAGCCCGGGCAGCAGCTTTCCGCGGGCCGCGAGTTGGAGGGCGAGTACGGCGGCGGTGCCCCAGAAGGCCGTGGCGGGGTCGCACTGCCCCGGACCGGCCTGTGCGGCCCGCGCCCGGGCCCGGGTGAGCACCGGCAGCGCCTCGCCCAGGGGCAGTACGAGCGCCCGTACGGTTCGTGTCCGGACGTCGAGGCCGGTGGGGGCGGGGCCGGTGGAGCCGTCGTCGGCGCCGTTCATCGGGACGGCGACCGTCAGCTCCTCGGCGGAGCCGGTGGCGGGACCGGAAGGGGGCGAGCCGTCCGGCCGCCAGAAGGCGATCCGGCCGGTGCGTGCCGGATCACCGGGCAGGAAGACCGCGGTGCAGCGGGAGAGTTCGGCGACGTCGGAGGGTGTTGCCGCGGAGGGTGGGGTCACAGCGCTGAGCGTTCCTCAAATTTGACTAGTGGAGCCCGGGCCGCCCGAGGGTACAGGATGACGACGCGAGGAGGAACCGGGTGCCGTCGGTGTCCGTTGTGTGGAGTGAGTGCGGCTATGGGCCGTGAAGGAGGCGGGTGAAATGTCCACACGCGCGAAGGTCGCCACCGGTGGTGTGGTGGCAGGTGTGATCCTGCTCTGGGTGTTGCCCTTCTGGGCGGCGCTGCTGGTGATCGTGGGAGTGCCGGCGGCGGCCTATCTGCTGCTCGACTCCTCCCAGCGCCGCAGGCTGCACAGGGTCTCCCGTAAGCAGCTGGGTCGCTGAAGCAGCCGGGCCGCCGAGCGCGGCCGCGGAAGGCGGCCGGCCGGGCTCGGGGCCACGGGCGGCGCGCAGCCGGGAGTGACCGTGCAGTACCGATCGCGGACCGCCCGCGACCCCGTCCGGGGCCCGGCCGGCTGGGGGAGCAGTGTCTCAGTGGGGTCGCATGGCCAGCTTGTCCAGGGCCGTCAGCAGCTCCGGCAGCTCGGGGCCACGGCCGACCGGCAGCACCTCGCCCGGAGCGTCGTCCAGCAGCACGAAGGCGATGTCGTCGGTCCGGGCCACCATGCTCCAGCCCGGGCCGTCGGCCCGGAGCGTCCGCGCGTCACCGGAGGCGAACGCCGAACGGATCCGGCCCGCCGGCGGGGGCGAGGCCAGATAGCCGCGCGCCTCCTCGAGTACCCGCCGCACGCCCCCGTGCGGCTTCTCGCCCGGGGCCACGAACGTCACGTCGCTGTCGACCTGCTCACGCCAGATCGCCCACTGGAGCGCGATCTCATCGGCACCGAGGCGCCGCTGGGCCGGGCCCCACCGCTCGGAGTCCGGCGGCGTCAGCGGTGCCCGGGAGGCGTCCGCCCCCAGCTCGGCACCGGGGGCGGGGTCATGGGGAGCCGGTATGCCCGGGGCGGCCACGGCCACCGCGAGCGGCCAGCCGGGAAGGGAGGCGACCACCGTCCGGTCGTCGATGGCCAGGGCGTACTCCATACCGCAGTCCCAGGTCGCGATGGCGCACGCCACGAGTGACACATCATCGGTGACCACCGTCCAGCGGGCGCCGCCGCCGTCCTGCCCCAGCACCAGTCCGTAGCCGGTCTCGTACGGCTCCAGCCCGAGCACGGCACATGCCTCGGGATAGTCGTCACCGAGCACGCTCGGGAATTGAGCGGGTGTCAGCAGCACCGCGGTCAGCACATACAGTGCCTCGTCGCCTGACTCCTCCGTGGCGGGCACGACAGCCTCCTCTTGCGCATGCGGATCCGAAGGGCGATCCGTCGTCGCGCACCTTAACCACCCAGTAGCCATGGAGTCGAGACATCGGGTCGCGGTCGGTCCTCAGCCGTCGGTCGCCGCCCGGAGCGTGTCGAGCGTGCGCCGCAGCCAGGACAGTTCGGCCTGGCTGGTGGCCCGGGCGATGGTGAGGATGCCACGCCGGAAGGGGTCCTCCACCTCTTCGGCCCGCAGCGGCCGGTCGTCCTCGTAGAAAAAGCTCGACGGCTGCCGCAGAAAGGCCATCCGGCGCTCCAGCAGCTCCGCCTGTGCCGACGGGTCGTCGAGATGCCGCAGGAACGCCAGCAGGGTGAACCAGCGGTTCTCGTCGGTGATGTCGATGTCCGCCGGATGCGCGAGGCGGCGGCGCAGCTCCGCATGCCCCTCGGCGGTCAGCGTGAGGACGTGCCGGGGTGCCGCCCCCGCGCCGGGCTGGGTCCGGCGGGCGAGCAGTCCGGCCTTCTCCAGCCGCTTGATCGCCGGATAGAGGGTGCTCTCGGCCACGGGTTTCACGTGTCCGGTCAGTGCGGCGATGCGCTTGCGCAACTCGTAACCGTGCAGGGGAGCGTCGTGGAGGAAGCCCAGGATGGCGAGTTCGAGCATGGCCGCATTGTGCCGCATGGCCGCTGTACCTCGCAGACGTAATACATCGACTCCGATGTATTGCCGATGTATGGTCGGGTGTCCGACGCGATCCGTAAGGCGGGAGTCAGGCCATGCAGCACGCTTCATTCGGCCCGGAGGGGGCCCACATCGGATGGACCGGCACGGCCGGGGCCGGGGACGGCGGCCCGCCGCGGGTGTACGTCCATGGGCTCGGCGCGACATCGGCCGTCTATCACGCCCATATAGCCGCCGTCCCGGCCCTCGCGGGCCGTCGGTCGCTCTTCGTGGACCTGCCCGGCCACGGGATCAGTGACCGCCCCGCCGATTTCGGCTACACGTTGGAGGACCACGCCGACGCGCTGGCCGCGGCCCTCGACGCGGCCGGGGTGCGGGGCGCCGAGATCATCGGGCACAGCATGGGCGGATCGGTAGCCATCGTGCTGGCGGTGCGCCGCCCGGAGCTGGTGTGCCGTCTGGTACTCACCGAGGCCAATCTGGATCCGGATCCGCCGCTGACGGCGGGCAGCAGCCGGATCGCCACGTACACGGAGGACGGGTTCGTGCGCGGCGGCGGATTCGAGGAGACCCTGGAGCGGGTCGGGCCGGTGTGGCGGGCGACGATGCGGCTCGCCGACCCGACCGCCCTGCACCGCAGCGCGTGCGCGCTGATCCGCGGCACCCGGCCGACCATGCGCGAGATGCTCCTCGGCTTGGAGATCCCCCGCATGTATCTCGTCGGCGGGCACGGCGAGGAGCTCACCGGGCGCGAGGAGCTGACCGCGGCCGGAGTGACGGTCCGCACCGTGCCCGGAGCGGGGCACAACGTGATGTTCGACAACGCCCCCGGCTTCGCGGCGGCGGTCGCGGGTCAGCCCTGACCGGAACGATCCGGCTGACCGCTCCGGCTGACCGGCCCGATCCGGCCGGCCGTTTCGCCCCGTCTAGTCGATTTCGCGGACGGCGAGCGCCAGAAAGCGCGTGTCCTCGTCGGCGTACGACTCCAGGCGCCAGCCGACGCCCGCCAGCAACGGCCGCAGTTGGGGCTCCGCCCGCAGGTCGTCGGGGGTGAGGGGGCGGCCGTGGCGGGCGGCGAGAGCGGCCCGTCCCACCGGATGGAACAGCGCGAGCCGCCCGCCGGGGCGCACTACCCGGGCCAGTTCGCGCAAGCCCGGCCCGGGCTCGGCGAGATGGGAGATCAGTCCGGCGGCGAACACCGCGTCGAGGCAGCCGTCGAGCAGGGGCAGCCGCGCCACATCGGCGAGGGCGAGGCCCGCGAAGCCGTCCCGGCCCTCGCGTACGGCGGCGTCCAGCATGTCGGGCGTGAGGTCCACGCCGAGGACGGTCCCCTCGGGGCCGACCGCGGCGCGCAGCGCCGGCAGCGCGCGCCCCGTCCCGCACCCCGCGTCGAGGACCGCGTCCCCGGGGCGCGGCCCGAGGTCGGCGACGGCGGCGGCGTAGGCGGGGCCGTCGTCCGGGAAGCGGCTGTCCCAGCCGGCCGCCCGGGGGCCGAAGAAGTCCCTCACGTCGGCCGCGCTGTTTCCGTGGGAGGGCTCATGTGGCACGGGGAACTCCTCGGGACACCTTGGATACGAACGGTGAAGCGATGCGGTGAACAAGCAGCCTACGCCCGCATCGAGTGCAGATTCGGACGCTGACCGATCGCTCTGGCATCTGACTCTGTCAAATTTCAACAGGTTCCGTAATGCGCCCCCAATGTGCGCCCCCGCCGGGTCTAGCGTCCCTGGCCCAGGGGACACCTGGAGCGCCGCCCGGCGCGGCGCATCCCGACCGAGGGAGACCGCCCATGACCAAGCCCCGCAGCGCCGCCGCACGCTCCATGGCCGATCTCGACCGGATCCTCGGCGATCTGGTGGCCGGGGCCGGAGGCGTACGCCATGCCGTGGTGCTCTCCCGGGACGGGGCGACCGTCAGCGCGTCCCGTGGGCTCTCCCGCCAGGAGGCCGAGCACCTGGCGGCTGTCGCCTCCGGATTCCATCGCGTCGCCGCGAGCGCGGGGCGCCGGGGGCGCGGCGGCCCGCACTCGCGGACGATGATCGAGATGGCGGCGGGGCTCCTCTTCGTCGCGGCGCTGGCGGACGGCGCGTGTCTGGCCGTTCTGAGCACCGCGGGCGCCGAGCCGTCCGTGGTCGCCGCGGAGACATCCAGGCTCGTGGACCTGGTGGACCGGCGGCGCGGGCCGTGGTCCCGCCGGCGCTTCGGCCGGATTCGCCGGGGTACCCGGAAGGGCCCCCGGGAGACCATGCCGACGACCACGGCGAAGGGATGCGGCGATGCGAGCGGTGACCTGGCAGGGCCGACATGATGTGCGGGTCGAGACGGTGCCGGACCCCATCATCAAGGAGCCGACGGACGCGGTCGTCCGGATCACCACCACCGGGCTGTGCGGCTCCGACCTGCATCTGTACGAGGTGCTCACGCCCTTCATGACCCCCGGCGACATCCTCGGCCACGAGCCGATGGGCATCGTGGAGGAGACCGGTCCAAAGGTGACACACATCAGCCCCGGCGACCGCGTGGTGGTCCCGTTCCAGATCGCCTGCGGACACTGCTGGATGTGCCGCTCCGGTCTGCCGACGCAGTGCGAGACCACCCAGGTCGCCGAGCACGGCATGGGGGCGGAGCTCTTCGGCTTCACCAAGCTCTACGGCGCGGTGGCCGGCGGCCAGGCGGAGTATCTGCGGGTGCCGCAGGCCCAGTACGGCCCGATCAAGGTGCCCGAAGGAGTCCAGGACGACCGCTACGTCTATCTGTCCGACGTGCTGCCCACGGCATGGCAGGCCGTCGAGTACGCCGAGATCCCGCGCGGCGGCACGCTCGCGGTCCTGGGACTGGGCCCCATCGGAATCATGGCCTGCCGGGTGGCGAAGGTGCGGGGCATGGCCGACCGGGTCATCGGAGTGGACCTCGTCCCCGAACGGCTGCGCCGAGCGCGCGCCGACGGCGTCGAGGTCCATGACCTCAATGACTTCTCCCGACAGGAGGACCTGGTCGAGGCCATCCTCTCGACCACCGGCGGCCGCGGACCGGACGCGGTCATCGACGCGGTGGGAGCGGAGGCCCACGGCAGTCCGCTCGGCCGGACCGCCCAGCGGGTCACGGGCTTCCTTCCGCGGGACTGGGCCGCCAAGCTCACGGAGAAGGCCGGGGTCGACCGGCTGGCGGCGCTGCGGCTGGCCATCGCGCTGGTACGGCGCGGTGGAACGATCTCCCTCAGCGGGGTGTACGGAGGCATGGCCGATCCGCTGCCGCTGATGACCATGTTCGACAAGCAGATCCAGCTGCGGATGGGCCAGGCGAACGTGCGGCGCTGGGCCGACGACATCTTCCCGCTGCTGACGGACGACGACCCGCTGGGCGTCGACGGGTTCGCCACCCATCGCATGCCGCTGGAGGAGGCACCCCGCGCCTATGAGATGTTCCAGCACAAGGAGGACGGTGCGGTAAAGATCCTCATGCGCCCGTAAACGTCGGATGGGCGGGGGTGCGTCATGAAGGAATGGATTTCGGTCGAATCTCGCTAGTCGGTGACTCCGGCGAGCGCGAGTACCTTGTCGATGCGCACCCTGACCAGCAGCTCGCCCGGCACGCCGTTGCGGTCGCCGAACTCCTTCGCCCGGTCCTCGCCCATGTAACGGGCGGCGATCCGGGTCGCCCAGTCGCGGACCTGCTCCAGATCGTCGATGAGTTCGGCCTGGCCCCGCAGCGTGACGAAGGCGAACGGCGGCCTGTCGTCGTCCACGCAGATGGCGACCCGGCCGTCCCGGGCCAAGTTGCGTCCCTTGACCGTCTCCTGACCTGTGTTGAAGAGAAGGTCGTCACCGTCCAGCAGGAACCACACGGGGGCGATGTGGGCGCTTCCGTCGGCCCGCACGGTCGACAGCTTCGCGGTGCGGGTGCCCTCCATGAGGAACTTCTGCCACTGATCCTTGGTCATGTTCTGTGCCATGTCCCCATCCTGCGTCAATCAGCGCACAACCGTGGGTGCCGGGCGGGGCGGGTTGCCCAGACGGCGGCAGTGAGAAAGGCTGGCACGCAGCTGAAGGGGAATCGGGGAGGAATCGGATATGGCAGTGAACAAGGGGCTCGACTGGTTACTGGACGACCTGACCGAGCGGATCGCGGAGATACGGCATGCGCTGGTGCTGTCCAACGACGGGCTGGTGACGGGGGCGAGTTCCACACTGGTGCGCCAGGACGCCGAGCATCTGGCCGCGGTGGCCTCGGGACTGCACAGCCTCGCCAAGGGGTCCGGGCACCACTTCCGGACGGGCCGGGTGCGGCAGACGATGGTCGAATTCGACGAGGGCGTCCTCTTCGTCACTGCGGCCGGGGACGGCAGCTGTCTGTGTGTGCTCACCGGGCCGGACTCCGATGTGGGGCAGGTCGCCTACGAGATGGCGCTGCTGGTCAACCGGGTGGGGGAGCACCTGGGAGTCGAGGCCAGGCAGGAGACCGGCACGCCCGGCTGATGTCGCGCGGAAGTTATCCACAGGGCTGACCGACCGTCTTGCTTCGCGGCTATCGTCGTCACTGTCAGTGATTGAGGCAGTGCGGGGGGGAGGACGTCGCCATGGCAGTGCGGATGGATCAGGAGCTGCGGGAGAGCCAGGGGCCGTGGAGCCTGGAGTGGCTCGGGGAGCCGAGCGTACCGGGGCAGGCGAGCGGGCCGGGAGACCCTGGCGGGCCGGCGCAGCCGGGCGGAGCGGGCGAGAGCGTCGCGTTCGGCGCGGCGGCCCGGGAGCTGGGGCTCAAATCGCGGGAGTTCGAGCTGGCCGTGCAGCTGGGAGAGGTGCGCACCGTCACCACCGGCCTGGGCCGGCGGGTGGCGTGCGAGGAGTTGAGGCGGGTGACCGCCGCCGAGGGCTTCCCGGAGGCGCTCATCGTCCGCCTGCGCGTGGTCGGCACGGCGGAGGGCGCGGAGCTGCTCGGCATCAGCCAGGGACGGCTCGCCCGTCTCGCGCGCGGGGGTTTCTTCGCCCCCGTCCGGTTTTATGTCAATCGCTATCGGGCCGTAGTATGGCTCTATCTGGCGTCGGATCTGACCGAGTTCGCCATCAGGCAGCCGGAGTTGCTGAGCGGCCGCACCCCGCCGGGGCTGAGCGCCGCGTTGGCCGCCGGGGAGGACTGGCGGGCCGCGAAATGGCGCGGCCGCAGGATCGGCCAGTTGCTCGACCAGACCGAGGACCCCTGGGAGCGGGCCGCGGTCCTGGCCTCGGTCCTGGGCTCCGTCGAACTGGCCTCGGCCGTGGCCGATCCGTACGAGCGGGCACATCTGCGGCAGCTCCGCCCCGCGCTCGTCCGGATGCGCCCCGAGGCCGGTGCGGTCCGGGATGTCATCGACGCGGTGGTCACGGCCGACGACGCACGGGAGATCCGGCGCTATCGGGCCGCCCTCGCCTGCTCACTGGGCGACGCCCGCCGGGCCCGGCCGGCGCCGCGCCCGGACGCCGGGGCGGAGCGACCGATCGAGGACCGCACCCGGGCTCCGGGCCGCCCGCGGAGCCTGTGGCAGAAGCTGGTCGGCAGGCGATGAGCCATGACGCGGTACACACCCCCAGGGGAGCTCAGCCGCCGTCTGCGGCTCCTCCGGCGGCTCCTTCGGCGGGCCGCAGCGGGCGGAACAACCCCTCTTGCACCACCGAGACCAGCAGTCGGCCCGCACGGTCGTAGATCCGGCCGCGTGCCAGTCCCCGGCCGCCCGTGGCCACGGGCGACTCCTGGTCGTAGAGAAACCACTCATCCGTGCGGAACGGCCGGTGGAACCACATGGCGTGATCCAGCGAGGCCATATCGAAGCCCCGTGGGCCCCACAGCGGCTCGACCGGCATCCGCACCGCGTCCAGCAGCATCATGTCGCTCGCATAGGTGAGCGCGCAGGTGTGCACCAGCGGGTCGTCCCCGAGCGGCCCCACCGCGCGCATCCACACGGCGCTGCGCGGCTCCACGCCCTTGAGCTCCTCGTCCGTCCAGCGCAGCCGCTCCACATAGCGGACGTCGAAGGGCTGCCGGCGCTCCATGCGGGCGAACGCCTCGGGGAGCGCTCCCAGATGAGAGCGGACCTCGTCGGCGAGGGTCGGCAGACCTTCCGGCCCGGGCACCTCGGGCATCGGCAGCTGCTGCTCGATACCCGGCTCAGGAGAATGAAAGGAGGCCGTCAGATTGAAGATCGTGCGACCCTGCTGGATGGCGACGACCCGGCGGGTGGTGAAGGAGCGCCCGTCCCGGATCCGCTCCACCTGGTACACGATGGGCACGCCCGGCCGCCCCGGCCGCAGGAAGTACGCGTGCAGCGAATGCACCGGACGCAGCCCGTCGGTGGTCCGCCCGGCGGCCACCAGCGCCTGGCCCGCCACTTGCCCGCCGAACACCCGCTGCAGCGACTCATCGGGGCTGAGGCCGCGGAAGATGTCCTGCTCGATCCGTTCCAGATCGAGCAGATCAACCAGGCGCTCGGCAGGATTGGTCATCGGTGGTGCTCCTTCAATGAGGGGGCCGGGCCGGTCCTCGGCGTGGACCGCGTCCAGGAGGCTACAGTTGGCCCACGTCGGTGACCCGGACCACCGCCCGGCCCTCCTCGTCGGAGGCGGTGAGATCGACCTCCGCCGAGATGCCCCAGTCGTGGTCGCCGTTCGGGTCGTCGAAGGTCTGCCGCACCCGCCACAGGCCGTGCTCGGGGTCCTCCTCGATCAGCAGCAGCTTCGGCCCGCGGGCCTGCGGCCCGGTGCCGAGCTCCTCGTACTCCTCCCAGTACCCGTCCATCGCCTCCGCCCAGGCGTCCTCGTCCCAGCCGGAGTCCGCGTCCATCTCCCCGAGCTCGGTGACCTTGTCCAAAGCGGCCAACTCCACCCGGCGGAACATCGCGTTGCGCACCAGCACGCGGAAGGCGCGGGCGTTCGCGGTGACCGGCCTGACCTGGTCGGCGCGCTCCTGGGCCTCCTCCGCCGACTCGTCCTCCGGGTTGGCCAGCTGCTCCCACTCGTCGAGGAGACTGGAGTCGACCTGCCGCACCATCTCGCCGAGCCAGGCGACGATGTCCTGGAAGTCGTCGGACTTCAGGTCGTCCGGCACAGTGTGGTCCAGGGCCTTGTAGGAGCTGGCCAGGTAGCGCAGCACAATGCCCTCGGTCCGCGCCAGGTCGTAGAACGAGGTGAACTCGGTGAAGGTCATCGCCCGCTCGTACATGTCGCGGATCACCGACTTGGGCGACAGCGGATGGTCACCGACCCAGGGATGGCTCTTGCGGTAGAGCCCGTACGCGTGGAAGAGCAGCTCCTCCAGCGGCTTGGGGTAGGAGATGTCCTGGAGCCGCTCCATGCGCTCCTCGTACTCGACGCCGTCCGCCTTCATCGCGGCGACCGCCTCACCGCGCGCCTTGTTCTGCTGCGCCGCCAGGATCTGCCGGGGATCGTCCAGCGTCGACTCGACGACCGAGACCATGTCCAGGGCGTAGGAGGGCGATTCGGGGTCCAGCAGCTCGAACGCGGCCAGCGCGAAGGTGGACAGCGGCTGGTTGAGCGCGAAGTCCTGCTGCAGATCCACCGTCAGCCGGACGATCGGGGCGCCCCCGTCCGCACCGTCGGCGCCCTGTGGCTCCACCCGCTCGACCACCCCGCCGTCCAGCAGCGACCGGTAGATCGCGATCGCCCGGCGGATGTGCCGCAGCTGGTTCTTGCGCGGCTCATGGTTGTCCTCCAGCAGGCGGCGCATCCCCTCGAAGGCGTTGCCGGGCCGGGCGATGACCGACAGCAGCATCGCGTGGGTGACCCGGAACCGGGAGGTGAGCGGCTCGGGTTCGGAGGCGATGAGCTTCTCGAAGGTGTTCTGGCCCCAGTTGACGAAGCCCTCCGGCGCCTTCTTGCGGACCACCTTGCGGCGCTTCTTCGGATCGTCCCCGGCCTTCGCGAGCGCCTTCTCGTTCTCGACGACATGCTCGGGCGCCTGAGCCACCACAAAGCCCGCGGTGTCGAAGCCGGCCCGGCCGGCCCGGCCCGCGATCTGGTGGAACTCCCGGGCCCGCAGCGTCCGCACCCGCTGACCGTCGTACTTGGTCAGCGCGGTGAACAGGACGGTGCGGATGGGCACATTGACGCCGACGCCGAGGGTGTCCGTACCGCAGATGACCTTGAGCAGCCCGGCCTGCGCCAGCTTCTCCACCAGCCGCCGGTACTTGGGCAGCATCCCCGCATGGTGCACGCCGATCCCGTGCCGGACGTAACGGGACAGATTCCGGCCGAACTTGGTGGTGAACCGGAAATTGCCGATCAGCGAGGCGATCTCGTCCTTCTCGGCGCGCGAGCACATGTTGATGCTCATCAGCGCCTGGGCCCGCTCGACCGCCGCCGCCTGTGTGAAGTGCACGATGTAGACCGGCGCCTGCTGGGTCTCCAGCAGCTCGGTCAGCGTTTCGGTCAGCGGCGTCGTCCGGTATTCGTAGCTCAGCGGCACCGGCCGGGTCGCGGACCGCACGACCGCGGTGGGCCGCCCGGTGCGCCGGGTCAGATCCCCCTCGAACCGGCTCATATCGCCGAGCGTCGCGGACATCAGGATGAACTGTGCCTGCGGCAGCTCCAGCAGAGGGATCTGCCACGCCCAGCCCCGGTCCGGCTCCGCATAGAAGTGGAACTCGTCCATCACCACCTGGCCGATATCGGCGTCCTTGCCGTCCCGCAGGGCGATGGACGCCAGCACCTCGGCCGTACAGCAGATGACCGGCGCGTCCGCGTTGACCGACGCGTCCCCGGTCAGCATCCCGACGTTCTCGGTGCCGAAGAGCTTGCACAGCTCGAAGAACTTCTCCGATACCAGGGCCTTGATCGGCGCGGTGTAGAAGGTGACCTGGTCCCGGGCGAGCGCGGCGAAGTGGGCGCCCGCCGCCACCAGGCTCTTGCCCGATCCGGTGGGGGTGGACAGGATGACATTCGCCCCGGACACCACCTCGATCAGCGCTTCCTCCTGGGCGGGGTACAGCGAGATGCCCCGCTCCTCGACCCAGGTGGAGAACGCCTCGAAAAGCGCGTCGGGGTCGGCGTCGCTCGGCAGCTGATCGATAAGAGTCACGCACCTATACTGCCTGGTTTCCCCGCCGGGACGGGAACCGGCTGTGCGGACGAAGATCGCCCGCCGCTAGGCTGTGCCGGGCCGAAGCAGTCAACTCCCGCTCGGAAGCGGGAAAGAACAGGGGCGGGGTACGACCATGATGGGACCGGCGCATTCGCTGTCCGGAGCGGCGGCCTGGTTGGGGGTGGGGGCGGCGGCCGCGGCGGCCGGCCACTCGATGCCCTGGCCGGTGCTGGTCGCCGGCGCGCTGATCTGCGCGGGAGCGGCGCTCGCCCCCGACCTCGACCACAAGGCGGCGACCATATCGCGCGCCTTCGGGCCCATCTCAAAGGGACTGTGCGAGGTGATCGACAAGCTCTCGTACTCCGTCTACAAGGCGACCAGGAAGCAGGGCGACCCGCGCCGCTCGGGCGGCCACCGCACCCTCACCCACACCTGGGTATGGGCGGTGCTGATCGGCGCCGGAGCCTCGGCGCTCGCCATGGTCGGCGGGCGCTGGGCGGTGCTGGGCATCCTCTTCGTGCATATGGTGCTGGCCGTCGAGGGGCTGCTGTGGCGCGCGGCCCGGGTCTCCAGCGATGTCCTGGTATGGCTGCTCGGCGCGGCCAGCGCCTGGATCCTCGCCGATGTACTGCACCAGCCGGGCAACGGCTCGGACTGGCTGTTCAGCGCACCGGGCCAGGAGTACCTCTGGCTCGGCCTGCCGATCGTGCTCGGTGCCCTGGTCCACGACATCGGGGACGCGCTCACCGTCTCCGGCTGCCCGATCCTGTGGCCCATCCCGATCGGCCGCAAGCGCTGGTACGCGCTCGGACCGCCCAAGGGCATGCGTTTCCGGGCCGGCAGCTGGGTCGAGTTGAAGGTGCTGATGCCGGTCTTCATGCTGCTCGGCGGCATGGGTGGGCTCGCCGCCCTCGGCATCATCTGAACCCCGGACGGGAGCGCGGTGGCCGCGCCGGGGCGTGGCCACCCGCATCACTGATGCCAGGAGCGCCACAGCGCGGCGTAGGCCCCGTCCGCCGCGACGAGTTCGTCATGGCTGCCCAGCTCGGTGATCCGGCCGCTCTCGACCACGGCGATCACATCCGCGTCATGCGCGGTGTGCAGCCGGTGGGCGATCGCCACCACGGTCCTGCCCTCCAGCACCCGGCCCAGCGACCGCTCCAGATGGCGCGCCGCCCGCGGGTCCAGCAGCGAGGTGGCCTCGTCCAGCACCAGCGTGTGCGGATCGGCGAGCACCAGCCGGGCCAGCGCGATCTGCTGCGCCTGTGCGGGGGTGAGCGCGAGACCGCCCGATCCGACCTCGGTGTCCAGGCCCTCGTCCAGCGCGCGGGCCCAGCCGTCGGCGTCCACCGCGCCCAGCGCCGCCCACAGCTCGGCGTCCTTGGCGACGGCGCGGGCCAGCAGCAGATTGTCGCGCAGCGAGCCCACGAAGACATGGTGCTCCTGGTTGACCAGGGCCACATGCTCACGGACCCGCTCGGCGGGCATCCGTGCCAGCTCCGCCCCGCCCAGCGTCACCCGGCCGGTGCGCGGGGAATAGATCCCGGCCAGCAGCCGCCCCAGGGTGGACTTACCCGCCCCGGAGGGGCCCACCAGCGCCAGCCGCGTCCCCGGGGGCACCTTCATGGACACCTCGTGCAGCACATCGCTGCCCTCGTGGTACCCGAACCGCACCTCGTCGGCCCGCACCTCCCGGCCGCCGGGGACCACCCCCTCGTCGGCGGGGCCCTCCTCGATCTCCCGCACCCCCACCAGCCGGGCCAGCGACACCTGCGCGACCTGCAGCTCGTCGTACCAGCGCAGGATCAGCCCGATCGGCTCGACCAGCATCTGCGACAGCAGCGCCCCGGTGGTCAGATCGCCGATCGACATCCAGCCCCGCATCACGCACACGCCGCCGATCATCAGCACCGAACCGGTGATCAGCGTGTAGCTCACATTGATCACCGGGAAGAGCACCGAGCGCAGCCAGAGCGTGTAGCGCTCCCACGCCGTCCACTGCTTGATACGCAGCTCGGACTGGGCGATCCGCCGGTCGCCCAGCCGGTGGGCCTCGATGGTCCGCCCGGCGTCCACGCTCTCGGTGAGGGACGCGGACACCGCCGCATAGCCGGCCGCCTCCGAGCGGTAGGCGCGCGGCGCGCGGCGGTAGTACCACCGACAGCCGACCATTAGCACCGGAAGCGCCACCAGCACCGCGAGCCCCAGTGGGGGAGCGGTCAGGGTCAGCGCGCCGAGCAGCAGCCCGGTCCAGACCACGCCGATGGCCAGCTGCGGCACGGCCTCGCGCATCGCGTTCGCCAGCCGGTCGATATCGGTGGTGATCCGGGACAGCAGATCCCCGGTGCCGGCCCGCTCCAGCACCCCCGGGGGCAGACCCACCGACCGTACGAGAAAGTCCTCCCGCAGGTCCGCCAGCATCTGCTCGCCCAGCACCGCCCCGCGCAGCCGCACCATCCGGACGAACACGGTCTGCACCACCAGCGCCACCGTGAACAGCGCCACGATGCGGCCGATGTGGAGGTCCTCCTCGCCCTGGGAGAGGTCCTCGACCAGGCCCCCCAACAGCTGGGGGCCGACCATGGAGGCGATTACCGCGGTCGCGTTCACGACCATCAGCACGGTGAACGCGGCCCGATGCCGCCGCAGCAGCTCACGCACATAGGCCCGCACGGTGGTGGGTGTGCCGACCGGCAGGGTTGTCGCCGACTCCGGTGCGGCCGGGTCATAGCCGGGCGGTGCCACGCCGATCATGCCGACTCCTCGATCTGTTCCTCGATCCGCCCGATGTCCTTCAGGCCGTGTCCGGCCGGCCCGGTGCCCCGCCCGGTCTGCCGCACGGCGGCCTCGTCCTCCGTCTCGCGGGTGACGACCGCGCGATACGCGGGATCGGTGCCCAGCAGCTCACGATGGGTGCCCACCCCCGCCGCCTCGCCGTCGGGCACGAACACCACCCGGTCGGCCCGGTCCAGCAGCAGCGGGCTGGAGGTGAGCACGATGGTCGTCCGGCCCGCCCGCAGCCGCCGCACCCCGTCGGCGATCCGCGCCTCGGTGTGCGAGTCCACCGCGGAGGTCGGCTCGTCCAGCACCAGCACCTCCGGATCGGTCACCAGCGAGCGGGCCAGTGCCAGCCGCTGCCGCTGGCCACCCGACAGCGAGCGGCCACGCTCGGTGATCCGGGTGCGCATGGGGCCGGCGTCATCCGCCTCGGCCGCCGACGCCTGCGCCAGCGCGTCCAGCACATCGCCGCACTGGGCCGCCTCGAGCGCCTTCCCCGCCGAGACCTCGCCGGACCTCGGCACATCCAGCAGCTCGGCGAGCGCCCCCGACAGCAGCACCGGGTCCTTGTCCTGCACCAGCACCGCCGCGCGCGCCGTGGTCAGCGGCACCTCGTCCAGGGCGACCCCGCCCAGCAGCGCCGACGGTGCCCCGTCGTGGTCCCCGTCGTGCGTGGGATGTCCGCCGAGCCGGTCGGCCAGCCGCCCCGCAGCGTCCGGGTCGCCGCACACCACCGCGGTCAGCAGCCCGCTGGGCGCCAGCATCCCGCTCGCCGGGTCGTACAGATCCCCGCCGAGCGGCGCGGTGGCCTCCTGCCCCTCCCCGCGCTCACCGCCGTCCACGGCGGCCGCGCCCTCACTGCCCGGAGAGGAGCGCCGCAGCGCCAGCACCCGGGCCGCGCGCCGCGCGGAGGGCCGGGAGAAGGAGTACGCCATGGCGATCTCCTCGAAGTGCCGCAGCGGGAAGAGCAGAAAGGTCACCGCGCTGTAGACGGTGACCAGCTCGCCCACTTCGATCCGTCCGTCGCGGGCCAGCGACGCCCCGTACCAGACGACACCGATCAGCAGCAGCCCCGGCAGCGCGACCTGCACGGCCGCGATCAGCGCCCACATTCGCGCGCTGCGCACCGCCGCGACCCGCACCTCCTGCGAGGCACGCCGGTAGCGGCCCAGGAACAGCTCCTCCCCGCCGATGCCCCGCAGCACCCGCAGCCCGGCCACGGTGTCCGAGGCCAGCTCGGTCGCCCGGCCCGCCTTCTCCCGCTGTTCATCGGCCCTGCGTGCCGCGCGGGGCAGCATCGGCAGCACGGCCAGCGCCAGCGCGGGCACCCCGACCGCCACCACCACTCCCAGCGCCGGCTGGTAGAGAACCAGGGCCACACAGACCGCGACGGTGGTGATCGCGGCCGCCGTGAAGCGGGACAGGGCCTCCACAAACCAGCCGATCTTCTCGACATCGCCCGTGGAGACGGCGACGACCTCACCGGCCGCCACCTTCCGGGTGAGGGCGGACCCCAGCTCCACCGCCTTGCGGGCCAGCAGCTGCTGCACCCGTGCCGCCGCCGTGATCCAGTTGGTGACCGCCGCGCGGTGCAGCATGGCGTCCCCCAGCGCGGTGAGCACGGTGAGCCCCACCATCAGCGCTCCGGCCATCGCCAGCCGGGAGCCGGAGCGGTCCACGACCGCCTGCACACCGAAGCCGATGGCGATGGGGAAGGACACCAGCGCAGCCATGTGCACCAGACCCCAGAGGGCCGCCTTGACCTGCCCGCCCAACTGATTCCTGCCCAGCCAGAAGAGAAACCGCGGACCTGACCGTACGTCGGGTCGGCCGGGGTCGGGATACGGAAGATCGCGAATGTGCATGGCGTCCCAAGGTCGGGCGGGCTGAGGAGGGCTGGTAGGAGACGTGAAAGGTTGACGTTCCTACGGTGCGGAATTCAACTGGTTTTCCCCGGAGCGGCCGGAACACGCCAATCCCGCATACGGCACTGTCCTCCGCAGGTGGGACCATGGGGACATGCGAATCTCCGGCACGATGTCCATGCGCGCGGCGGCCGCGGCCGCCGCGGCCCTCGTCCTTCTCACGGCCTGCGGCGATGGGGGCGGGGACAGCAGCGGTGACAAGGGCGGAAACCCGGGCAAACAAGCGCTGCGCGGCGGGGCGCCCACGCCGGATCCCACGCGTATCCCGGATGTGGGGGACAAGCTTCAGTCCCGGATCCCCGACCAGTCCCGTCAAGTCGTGGCGGTCTACGGCAAAGGGGTGAACTCCGCGGACGCGACCGTGGTCCTCTATACCAAGCAGGGCAAGGCATGGGAGCGGACACGCAGTTGGACGGCGCACAACGGCAAGCGCGGCTGGACGACGAGCCATCATGAGGGCGACAAGCGCAGCCCGGTCGGGGTCTACACGCTCAGCGACGCGGGCGGGGTGCTGCCCGACCCCGGCGCCCGGCTGCCGTACACCGCCTCCGGCTCCTTCGCGGCCCCCCACTACTGGCCCAAGTCCCACTGGACGGACTTCAACTACGTCATCGCCATTGACTACAACCGCGTCAAGGGCGCCTCGCCGCTCGACCAGACCCGGCCCGAAGGGCAGAGCAAGGGCGGCAGCATCTGGCTGCACATGGATCACGGCAGCGGCACCTCGGCCTGTGTCAGCCTCTCCAAGTCCGGTATGGAGTATCTGCTGAAGAACCTCGACCCCAAGCTGCACCCGGTGGTGGTCATGGGGGACAAGGCGCATCTGGCCGCCTGAGTGCGGCGGCGGCCGTGTGGGCGACCTTCGTACGGCTCGCGCCGCCCGCGGTCTTCGGGGTCATGGCCCAACTCGTCGGGGAGTACGGCTTGAAGGCCGTGTGGGCGTAGGGGAAGCCGGTCGCGCTGTGATACGGCGTCGCGCCGCTCTTCCCCCGCGCCCAGCTGCCCTTTCACCACAGCAGCCGCTCTTGCGCCGCGACCTCAGCAGCGGTGGTCCGGGGTGCCGGAGAGGGTGTTCAGCAGATCGCCCAGCGCGTCGCGCTGCTGATCGCTGAGCGGTGCCAGGATGTCCTCCGCGGCGGCTCGGCGCGCCTCGCGCAGCGCGCGCAGGGTCGCCCGCCCGGTGTCGGTGAGCTCGATGCGCACCACCCGGCGGTTGGACGGATCCGGTACGCGGCGCACCGAGCCATGCGCCTCCAGGGCGTCCACCAGCGTCGTCACGGCGCGCGGGACCACCTCGAGGTGCTGCGCCAGGTCCGCCATCCGCGGCGGCTGGTCGCTGTGGGACACGGTGCGCAGCAGGCGGGACTGGGCGGGGGTGATGCCCAGTGGCTCCATATGGCGCTTCTGGGCGCGATGCAGTCTGCGGGTCAGGCGCAGCAACTGCTCCGCGAGGAGGCCGGATGTCTCGGGGGTGGGCATGATCGCAGTTTATCAGGACCCGGTTCATTGTGAGTATAGGTAACAATGAGCTATGCTCTCAAAGCCCGCGCCGCCGCGATCACGGCTCGACCATGCCGTCACGCGCGGCGGCCTCCCTGACTCCAGAAGGAGCCCATGCACCCCGACACACCACCGTCATGGACCCCGTCCGCCCAGGAGCCCGAGCGGCCCGCCCAAGTGCGGCGCATCCTCCGGCTCTTCCGTCCCTACCGCGGCCGCCTCACCGTGGTCGGCCTGCTGGTCGCCGCCTCCGCGCTGGTCTCGGTCGCCACCCCGTTCCTGCTTCGGGAGATCCTCGACACCGCCATCCCCGACGGCCGCACCGGGCTGCTCACCCTGCTCGCCCTCGGCATGATCGCCGCGGCCGTCGTCAACAGCGTCTTCGGCGTTCTGCAGACTCTGATCTCCACCACCGTCGGCCAGCGCGTCATGCACGATCTGCGCACCGCCGTCTACGACCGGCTGCAGCGCATGCCGCTCGCCTTCTTCACCCGCACCCGCACCGGCGAGGTGCAGTCCCGCATCGCCAATGACATCGGCGGTATGCAGGCCACCGTCACCTCCACTGCGACCTCGCTGGTCTCCAACCTCACCAGCGTGGTCGCCACCGTCGTCGCGATGCTCGCGCTCGACTGGCGGCTGACCGTCGTCTCGCTGCTCCTGCTGCCGGTGTTCGTCTGGATCAGCCGTCGTGTCGGCGCCGAGCGCAAGAAGATCACCTCGCAGCGCCAGAAGCAGATGGCGGCCATGTCCGCGATGGTCACCGAGTCGCTGTCGGTGAGCGGAATCCTGCTCGGCCGCAGCATGGGCCGTTCCGAGTCGCTCACCCGGCAGTTCGCCGACGAGTCCGAGCGCCTCGTGGGCCTGGAAGTGCGCTCCAACATGGCCGGCCGCTGGCGGATGTCCACCATCGGCATCGTCATGGCCGCCATGCCCGCGCTGATCTACTGGGCCGCGGGAATCGCCCTCCAGGCCGGTGGCCCGGCCGTCTCCATCGGCACGCTCGTCGCCTTCGTCTCGCTCCAGCAGGGGCTGCTCCGGCCCACGGTGAGCCTGCTGTCCACCGGTGTGCAGGTGCAGAGCTCCCTCGCGCTCTTCGCCCGCATCTTCGAATACCTCGACCTGCCGATCGACATCACCGAGCCCGCCGAGCCGGTGCGGCTGGAGAAGGTGCGCGGCGAAGTCCGCTTCGACGGCGTCGACTTCGACTACGAGGGCACGGCCCTGGGCGCATCGAAGGGCGACCCGTCGAACAGCACGAAGGGTGGCTCATCGAAGGGCGCCCTGCGCGGCATCGATCTGACCGTTCCCGCGGGCGGCAGTCTGGCAGTCGTCGGACCGACCGGTTCCGGCAAGACGACCCTCAGCTATCTGGTGCCCCGGCTCTACGACGTGACCGGCGGCCGGGTGCTGCTCGACGGGGTGGACGTCCGCGACCTCGACTTCGACAGCCTCGCCCGGGCCGTCGGCGTCGTCTCCCAGGAGACCTATCTCTTCCATGCCTCCGTCGCCGAGAACCTGCGCTTCGCCAAGCCCGACGCGACCGATGAGGAGCTCGTGGCGGCGGCCGAGGCGGCCCAGATCCACGACCACATCGCCTCCCTCCCGGACGGCTATGACACCCTCGTGGGAGAGCGCGGCTATCGCTTCTCCGGTGGGGAGAAGCAGCGTCTGGCCATAGCCCGCACGATTCTGCGCGATCCGCCCGTCCTCATCCTCGACGAGGCCACCAGCGCCCTGGACACCCGCACGGAACAGGCCGTTCAGCAGGCCATCGACGCCCTCTCGGCAGGTCGCACCACGATCACCATCGCCCACCGGCTCTCCACCGTGCGCGACGCCGACCAGATCGTCGTCCTGGACGGCGGCCGAGTCGCCGAGCGGGGCACCCACGAGGAGCTGCTGGCCAAGGACGGACGCTACGCCGCACTGGTGCGGCGCGACACCCACCTGGCGCCGGTGGTCCCTGCCGTCTAGTCCGCTGGTCCGCGTACCGCGCCCGTCACGCGGGCACGGTGCCTGCCGGGGCCGATGTGTCCGTGCCCTGTGCCGGGGCATCGCTCGCCGGGCGGGAGACGATCCGACGCGCCGGGGGCTCTGGGGTGCCACCCCCGGGTGGCACCAGGTTTCTCAGCGTCGGAGAGGGCTCCAGGCCCAGCTCGTCGAGCAGGACGCGGCGGCATTGCTCGTACTGCCGCAGTGCCGCGCCTCTGTTACCGGCGGCGAGATGCGCGTTCATGAGCACGCGATGAGCACTTTCCCGCAGAGGCTCCGCGCGTACGGCGGCGAGCCCGGCGGCGACGGCCTCGCCATGGCGGCCCGCCGCCGTCAGCCGCTCGGTCATCGCCTCCAGGGCGTACAGCCGGAGTTCGTGGTACTGCTCCTGCTCGACCAGCACCCACTCGTTCTCCGACCACTCGGGTAAGAGGTCGGCCGACAGGTCCTCCCGCATCTGCGTGGTGAGGATGTCGTCGCACGGGCGTGACATGTCGAGCAGCCGGTGGGCGCGCATCGCCGCCGCGTGGATGTCCACGGTGATGTGCTTGCAGATCGCCAGTTCCTGTGCGGACGCGTCGATGACCTGATGTCCCGTTCGCGCGGCGCGCCATAACGACGATCGGAGATTGGCGTTGGCACGGGACGCGGTGACGTCCGGCCACAGCGTTCCGGCCACGTAGGTCCGGCTCCGTGGCATGTTCTGCAGGGCGAGGAACGCAAGAAGGCGCTGGGCACTGGAGGATATCGGAACGCGTTTGTGATCGACCGACAACGCGAAACTCTTGAGCAGTCTCAACGTCATGACATGGCCTTCTGCGCTCATCAGCCCCCCGGGGCGATATTGGCTTCAGCGACCCATCCCATGCGTCCCATCGGGATGCCCTAAAGCCATGTTACGAGCAGATCATGATCGTGTGTCCGGCCTTCCCGCTAAAGGACGCTATATGGCCAGGCATCACCGGGCCGTCGCGGCACCGTCACCTGTCGGGCTCGATGAACTGATCGAGCCAGGCGCGCACGGCGGTGAGGGCGTCGTCGACCGCGCTCACCGCGGTGGGGGGCGCCTGGTGCCGGTCCTCCGTCCGCACGATGCGAGCACGGAATCCGTCCGGCCTGCCGCCTTCCACCCAGACCCGGAGGATCAGGACACCGGTCCGTTCTGAGGGGATTTCCATGAAAAGAAGATATGCCTCCCCGTGTCACCTCGGCGTTGTCGGTGTGTGTCCGGATTCGTCATCGTCGGCCGCGTAAACGGACCGGTGACGCTCGTGTGATGAGCGCATCGCGGTCCGGCCACGCCGGGACCGGCATTCTCTCGGAGCACGCTTTCGAGCGCGGAGAGGGGGGATTCGCATGGGGGACTTCGGCGTCATCGCCGACGTCTCGACGGTCATCGTGGAGAGCCTGACCCAATCCCTGCGCGGGCTCAGCCAGGTGGAACCGCCGATCGCGGAACTCAACGACCTTTCCGAGACGGTACAGACACCGCCGCCCAAGCTCACGGTGTTCCTCTACGAGATCGCCGAGGACCCCACCTCGCGCAACCGGCCGCCGGTGCGCTCCCAGCCACCCGACCCACCGACCACCCGCAAGCCGCCGATGGCCCTGCTGCTGCGCTATCTGGTCACTCCCTGGGGCGGCGACCAGGCCACCCAGCACCGGATGCTCGGACGGGCCCTGCAGACCTTCTACGACGACGCGATCCTGGACGGCGTACAGCTGTCCGGCAGCCTGGCGGCGAGCACCGACTCGCTGCACCTCAGCCTGACCCCGCTCACCTTGGACCAGAAGTCCTGGGTCTGGTACGCGATTCAGAAGCCCTACCGGCTGTCGTTGAACTACGAGGTCCGCGTCGTCAACCTGGACTCCGCCATCGAGACCCCGGTCCGCCCGGTGCACAGCCGGATCATCAGTGGGGCGGCGATGCCATGAGCCGCTTCGTACCGCTGGAGCGGTCGACGCTCCACAGCCCGGTCTGGTTCATCCCCTTCGACGACTACGCCCGGCGGGTGCGCGGCGCCGGGGTGACGGTCCAGCTGGACCGCTACGAGGACGGCGACTGGCTGCCGCTGGACGACATGGCGGTGCGCACCCCCAGCGCAGCCTTCGCCTATCCGGGTCTCGGCCGGTGCGCCGAGCCGTGGGCGGCCGGGCCACGGCGCCACCGGGCTCGCTTCGCGGCCGCCGGCTACCAGCCGCTGTACCCGGCCGACGGCCAGCCGTTCTCGTCCGCCCTGGTGGGCGTCGAGTTCATGGTGTACCCGCATGACGACGCCCATCCGCCGGCGGTGGTGACCGAGCCGCGGCTGGTCCGGCTGCTGCCGAGCGTCTCCTTCCCCTACCCGCCGGGTCTGCGCACGGTGCACGGCGCCGTGGTCGACGCGGCCACCCGGGCGCCGATCGCGGGCGCGCTGGTCGAGGCCAGGGGACGGACCAGCCGGGACCTGACGCCATGGCACGAGCGCACCCTGTCCGACGCCGCGGGCGCCTTCCGGCTGGCCCTGCGGTGGGAGGGCGAGAAGGCCGATGAGCACGCCGTCGAGGAGACACTCCGCCTGCAGGCCACCGAGCGGCCGGGCCGGACCGGATCGCTGGTCGTGCGGCTGCCCCAGGACATCGAGCGCCGGCACGTCATAGAGATCCGCGAGAGTTAAGGAGCCGTCCATGGCGGAGTATCTGAGCCCCGGGGTCTACATCGAGGAGATCGATGCGGGCCCACGGCCGATCGCGGGGGTGAGCACCAGTACGGCGGGCATGGCCGGGGTCACCGTGCGCGGTCTGTACACCGGCAAGCCCAAGCTGGTCACCAACTTCCTGGAGTTCCAGAACACCTTCGGCGGATTTCTCCGTGAGCCGGACCCGCTGATCCGGGACACCTGGGCGAACGACCCGGCGGAAGGCGGCCGCTGGTGGCTGTTCCCGCTGGCGGTCAAGGGCTTCTTCGACAACGGCGGCCAGCGGCTGTACATCAAGCGGGTCGCCAGCAGGCAGGCGAGCCCGTCCTCGGGCGTGCTGGGCCACGGCCTGGTCAGCCCGGTCGCGGGCGACGCCGCCAAGGGCGCGACCCGCCTGGAACTCGGCCATCTGATCGGGTTCTCCGGCGTCGGGCAGCAGATCCAGATCTTCCGCGGCGACGACCAGCAGTCGATCCACACCGCCGGTGTCGCCGCCTACGACGCCACCGCCCGCCGGATCGAACTGGACGCCCAGCTGCCCGCGGAGGTCAGGGCGGGCCGCGGCGACTACGTGCAGATCGGGACGCGCAACGCGGAGGAGACACTGGAGTTCGCCGCCGTCAGCCCCGGCTCATGGGGCGACGCGGTGCAGGTCCGGATCCAGCCGATGGCCTCGGCCGCGCTGCCGGTGCTGCCGGATCCGCAGGAGGGCGCGCTGTTCGTCACGCGGCTGGCCGCGGACGCCGCCGCGGACAGCGAGACGGTCGAGGTCACCGCGGTGACCGGGCTCGACCCCGACGAACTGCCGCCCGACGTCTGGGTGCAGATCGGCTCCAGCCGGTTCAAGGTCCAGCTGAGCCAGCCGGCGGACGGGAAGGTCACGCTGACCCTGCCGTCCGGCGCGGCACATGAGGCGTGGCGGAGCGGTCTGCTGGTGCGCCGCGTGCGCCGGGGCACCACCTCGGCGGGGCCGACGCTGCGGATCGGCGGAGCCAGTCGGCTGTACGAGGGTGCCGTCGTCCAGCTCGACGACGGCACCCATCTGACCATCCGCACCGTCGAGTCGATCGCCGCGGATGTCGTCACCCTGGATGGGAACGTGCCCGGGACGCTGTTCGAAACCGACCGGCTGCAGCTGGTCGAGGCGCAGGTCGACGCCCGGTTCACCGATCCGTCCGGGGTGGTGGAGACGGAGACGCACCGCAACCTCCGGCTCACCGGTGACACCGCGGCGAACCTGGTGACCACCCTGGCCGTCCGCTCCCGGCTGGTGCGGGCGACGGCTCTGGGCGCCCTGTCCACCGACCCGACGAAGTTCCCCCTGCCCGCGGTCGGTTCCTGGCTGACGCTGGGAGGCGGGGACGACGCCTACGGGAGCCTGAGCGTGGCCGACTTCGTCGGCGAGGACGGCGGCAGCGGCAAGCGGACCGGGATCACCGCGCTGGAGGACATCGACGAGGTCGCGGTCTGCGCGGTGCCGGGCATGTGGTCGGGGACGGTCGAATCGGCCCTGGTCACCCACTGCGAGCTGCTCAGGGACCGGTTCGCGATCCTCGATCCGCAGGACGGCCTGGACATCGAGGGCGTCCAGGCGTTCCGCGAGCGGTTCGACACCAAGTACGCCGCGCTCTACCACCCGTGGCTGGTCACCCGCGACCTGTCGGCGGGCCGCGACGTCGAGGTGCCGCCCTCGGGCCATATGGCCGGGATCTACGCCCGCGTGGACGTGGAGCGGGGGGTGCACAAGGCGCCCGCCAACGCGGTCATCCGGGGTATCCGGCTGACCGACGGCATCGCCCAGGACATCACCAAGCGCCATCAGGACGTGCTCAATCCCAAGGGCATCAACGCGCTGCGGTTCTTCCCCGGGCTCGGCCACCGGGTCTGGGGCGCGCGCACGCTCTCCTCGGACAGCTCGTGGAAGTACGTCAACGTCCGGCGGCTGTTCCTCTACCTGGAGGAGTCGATCGAAGAGGGCACTCAGTGGGTGGTGTTCGAGCCGAACGACGAGGCGCTGTGGTCCCTGGTCCGCCAGACGGTCACGAACTTCCTCACCACGGTCTGGCGCAGCGGCGCGCTCGCCGGCACCACCGCCGACGAGGCGTTCTTCGTCGCCTGTGACCGCACCACGATGACCGAGGACGATCTGGCCAACGGCCGTCTGATCTGCGCCATCGGCGTCGCGCCGGTCTTCCCGGCGGAGTTCGTGATCTTCCGGATCCAGCAGAAGACCCGCGAGACCCAACTCGCCTGAGTGCCCGAGGAGAGTCCACCATGCCGCCTGTGACCAGGGACGATCCGTACGCGTCCTATAACTTCAAGATCTTCGTGTTCAACGTCAGCGACGACGGGCTCGCGGTGAGCGGGTCCTTCACCGAGGCGAGCGGGCTGGAGCTGGAGATCCCGCCGATCGAGTACCGCAACGGGAGCGAGGACATCACCGTCCGCAAGATCCCGGGACTGAAGAAGTTCACCAACCTCACCTTCAAGCGCGGCATCACCGGGCATGCCGCCTTCTGGAAGTGGGTGGCCGACGCGCTCAACGGCACGGTGAAGCGTACCCACGGCTCGATCGTGCTGTGCGACGAGAACCGCAACGACGTGATGCGCTGGAACTTCGACCGTGGTTGGCCCACCAAGTACACCGGCCCGACGCTCAGCGCCACCAAGAACGAGATCGCCATGGAAACGCTCGTCCTGGCGGTCGAGAAGCTGGAGATCGAAGTCTGACATGGCAGGCGAAGCGCTCCCCGGCGTATCCCTCGCGTTCGCGCCGCGCGGCTCCGACACGGAGCCGCTGCGCACCGATGTGGCGGCGTTCCTGGGCCGGCTCCGCCGCGGCCCGGTCTCCACTCCGGTCCGCGTGGAGAGCTGGAACGACGTCGTGGGCACCTTCGGGCCGCCGGAGGGCGCCTTCGCCACCCCGTACGCACTGCGCGGCTTCTTCGAGAACGGCGGCCGCACCGCCTGGGTGCTCCGCGTGTCCGGACCGGCCACCACGGCCCGGACAGTGTGGACGGTCGGGCCGCTGAGCGGCTGGGACACCACGCGCTACCAGGTGATCGCCACCAGCCCGGGCGCCTGGGCCAACGGCGGGCGCGTCGCCATCCGTTACCAGGCCAGCACCGTCGCCGGGCCGCCCACCGTGGGCGTACGGGTCATGATGCCCGGCGAGCCGCCCGAGACTTTTCCCGGTCTGCCGCCGGGCGCCCTGGCCGACCGGCTGATCGCGTCCCGCTATATCCGGCTGGTCCCGGACGGGCCACCACCACCGGGGCGGCCCGGCCCGATCTCGATGTCCTGGGACCTGACGCTCGCGGGCGGCGCCGACGCTGCGCCCACCCCCGGCGCGTACACGGACGCCGTGGCCGTACAGGCCGAACTGCCGGAACCGGCGCTGGTGGCGCTGCCGGACCTGGGCGCGGACCTGTCCGGCGCCGCGCACACCGACGTGGTGCTCGAACTGCTGCGGAGCGTACAGCCGTTGCACGACCGCCTCGCCGTGCTGGACGTGCCGCCCCGGCTGTCCTCCGTGGACCAGGCGGTGGACTGGGTGGGCGCCCTCGCGGCCACCGGCGACAGCGGGCTGCTCGGCTGCGCCGCCGTCTACCACCCGCCGCTGCGCACCCCCGACGGGCAGGATGTGCGCACCGTCCCGGCGTCCGGGCACGTCCTGGGCGTCATCGCCCGCCTCGACGGCGAGCGCGGGGCGCACCACACGCCCGCGGGCGCCGTGATCCTGGAGGCGGTCGACCTCGCCGCCGAATACCCCGAGCCGCAGCAGGTCCGGCTGTTCGAAGCGGGTCTCGACCTGATCCGCTGCACCCGCGGGCGGGGGCTGGTGGTGTGGGGCGGGCGCACCCTGTCCGCCGACCCGAGCACCCGCTACATCGCCCACCGCCGGCTGGTGCATCTGCTGGTGCGCGCGATCCGGCGGGCGGCGAGCCCGCTGGTGTTCGACGTCAACTCGGCCGAGCTGCGGCTGACGTTGGTGCGCGCGCTGACCTCCGTGCTCCTCGCCGCCTACCGGGCCGGGGCGCTCGCCGGCGCCCGGCCCGAGCAGGCGTTCCGAGTGGTGTGCGACGACACGAACAACCCGCCCGAGCAGGACCCGGGGCAGCTGGTCTGTGAGATCGCGGTCGCCCCGGCCGTACCCATGGAGTTCATCCGGCTGCGTCTCGTACTCGGCCAGGACCGAGGTCTGGAGGTGATCGAGGCATGAGCCTGGATCCACTGCCGAAATACCGCTTCCTGGTCACCCTCGACCCCGGTGACGCGTATCTGCCGGCCGCGCAGGCGCTGCTGCTGCCCCTGGCCGCCTCCGGCGCGTTCCAGGAGGTCACCGGGCTCGGCGCACAGCTCGAGGTGACGAGCTACGCGGAGGGCGGCCGCAACGACTCGGTCCACCAACTGCCGCTGCGCCACTCATGGAACCGGATCACGCTCAAGCGCGGGGTGGTGCGCGACCCGGGGCTGTGGTCCTGGTACCAGGCCGGGCTCGCCGACTCGCTGGGCGCCCGCCGCGACGGGGCGGTGATCGTGCTCGGCCCGGACGGGGTGCCCGGCGCGGCGTGGGCCTTCCACGGCGGTCTCGCCGCCAAGTGGACCGGCCCGGACCTGCACGCGGAGCAGAACGCGATCGCCATCGAGTCGCTGGAGATCGCGCACGAGGGGCTGACGAAGGTCCTGCAGGACGCAGCGGCGAGCGCCTTGCCGCGCCTGATCCAGGGGAGGTGACCGAGGTGCCGAAGGTGACCATTCACCATCTCGAGGTCCGGTTCCAGGTGGACGGCGACGACGGCGCCGTGTTCACCCGCCTGTTCAACAAGCACATCCAGGCGTGGGCGAAGTTGTACGAGGACCAGTGCGCGCGCGCCCGACGCACCGAGACCGAGCGGAGCTTCGGCGACGGGGAGGGCCACCTGTGAACGTCGCACACGCGGCCGCCGGGCGGCAGACAGTGATGAAAGCCGCACCTCTGCGCCGCGCGGGCGACAGTGACATCAGCCGCTGCCGCGGCGGGGCGAACAAGGAGGCAGCGTGAGCGTGACGCCCGTGTCCTTCGCCCGCCAGGGCGCCGCCAAGGCCCGGCTGGAGATCGTACGGCCGGTGATCGCCGACGAGCGGCAGCGGCGTATCCCGCTGCGGTTCAACCCCACCGACTACAAGCTGAGCAAGAGCAACACCTTCGCCGAGATCACCATCCCCGGCCTGGAGACACCGCCCCTGCAATACGTCCGCGGCGGCACGGAGACCCTCACCGTGCAGGCGCTGGTGGACACCTCCGACACCTTGGAGAACGTACGGAAGCTCTACGTCAACGCGGTGCGCAACCTCCTGCGGCCCGACAGCCGCGAACACGCCCCGCCGGTCGTCCGGTTCGTCTGGGACGAAGAGGTCTTCACCGGCGTCGTGGAGAAGCTGGACGTCAACTACCAGCTGTTCCGGCCGGACGGTGTGCCGCTGCGGGCCATGCTGGACCTCTCGCTCAAGGAGTTCCGCACGGCCGCCGTGCAGGTCGCCGAGACACCGCGCTCGTCGCCCACGGTGGAGAAGAGCTATGTGGTGCGCCGCGGCGACACGCTCAGCTCCATCTCCGCCGCGCTCTACCGGCGGCCCGACGCCTGGCGGGAGCTGGCCCGTGCCAATGGCATCAGCGACCCGCGGGAGCTGCGGCCGGGCCGTGTGCTGACCGTGCCCCGGCTGCCGTGAGGAGCGCCCGATGAGCACCCCCACACCCGAGGTTGCGTCGCCCGACCGGTACGCGCCCGAGTTCGACGTGCGCATCGAGGGCCTGGAGATGGACCCGTCCACCAAGAACGACATCATCGACATCAAGGTGAACCGGGACATCGACGAGTTGTCAGGGTTCGACCTCACCCTGAACAACTGGGACGACGCCAATCTGCGGTTCAAGCACAGCGATTCGCCGCGCTTCCGGCTCGGCGGCCGGGTCTCGGTGCGGCTCGGCTACGCCGACAAACTGCTCACCGTCGCCACCGGCACCATCTCCACGCTCAGCCCGAAGTTCACCGACGGCGCGTCGCCCACCGTCCAGGTCAGCGGGGTGGACGGGCTGCTGCGGCTCAAGGACCGCAAGCCCACCGAGAACGAGACCAAGATCTACCGCAATCTGCCCGACTGGCGGATCGCCGAGCAGATCGCCCAGCGCAACCATCTGCGCATCGAGGTCACCAGGGAAGGGCCCACCCACGACCGGGTGGTGCAGAAGAACCAGGACGACGCGACGTTTCTGCTGGAGCGGGCCAAACGGCTCGACTTCGACTGCTACATCCTCCCCGACGCGACGACCGGCGAGGACACGCTGTACTTCATCAAGCCGACCGACGGCCGCGACGGACGCCCGATCCGGCTGTACCGGCTGGCGTACGCGCCGGGGCTGAGCACCGGCCCCACCGGCCGGCCCGCGGGGCTGATCCCCAACCTGATCGAGTTCACCCCCACCCTGACCGTCTCCCAGCAGGTCAGCAAGGTCACCGTGCGCGGCTGGGACCCCCGTACCAAAGCGCCGATCGCGTTCACCGCGACCGCCGACAACCTTCCCGCCGGGCAGAACACGGCCGACGGGCAGAGCGGGCCGCAGGCCGCCGAGTCCACGCTGCAGGGCCGCCAGGAGGTCGTCGTCGACGCGCCCGTCGGCAGCGACCAGGAGGCCCGCGAACTGGCGATCAGCCTGTTGCGCGAGCGTGCGTACGAGTTCATCACCGCGACCGGCAAGGTGGCGGGCCTGCCCGAGCTGCGGCCCGGCGACAACCTGGAGATCTACGGCCTCGGCCGCCGCTTCTCGGGCACCTACTTCGTCAAGCGGGTCGAGCACACCCTCAACACCAGTGGTTTCTTCACCCAGTTCACCGCTCGGCGGATCCATCAGGGGGACCAGTGACCATGAGGAGCACGCCACGCGCCCGCTCCACCGACAAGCGCTACTACGGCGTCGTCGAAGCGCTCGTCGTGGAGAACGAGGGCGATGACGAAGGCCAGGTCAAGCTGAAGTTCCCCTGGTTCGACGACACCACGGTCACCGACTGGGTCCGGGTCGGCCAGCTGTACGCGGGCGGCGGCTACGGTTCGGTGTTCGTCCCCGAGAAGGGCGATGAGGTGCTTGTCGCCTTCGTCCACGGGGACATGCGGTACCCGATCGTGCTCGGTGGCCTCTACAACGGCGAGGACAAGCCGCCGACCGCCCGCGCCGAGGGCCGCGACCAGAAGATGATCCGGACCCGGCACGGCCATGAAGTGCTCTTCGACGACACCGAGTCCAAGGCGGCCGTACGCATCACCTCGGCCGCCGGACACGTGGTGGAACTGGACGACCAGGGCAAGGCGCTGCGGATCACCGCGGCCGAGGGCGGCAGCGTCACCGTGACCGCACAAGGTGAGATCACCCTCAAGGCGCCGAAGGTGACGGTCGACTCCTCCTCCATCGACCTCGGCGGCGGCGCCACCGAACCGCTGGTGCTCGGCAACGCGCTGCTCCAGGCGTTCAACACCCACACCCACCCCTCCGCCGCCGGGCCGACCGGCCCGCCGGCCCCGCCGCTCACTCCCGCCGTACTGGCCAAGAAGGCGAGGACGGCATGAGCGAGGAGTTCCTCGGGACCGGCTGGCGTTTCCCGATCCTGCCCGACGCGTCCGGGCGGCTCGGGTACGCCGTCGGGGAGGAGAGCATCGAGCACTGTCTGCGGGCGCTGCTGCTCACCGGCACCGGCGAGCGGGTGATGCGGCCCGAACTGGGCACCCGGGCCCACGAGTTGGTGTTCGCACCCGGCAGTGTGCAGAACCTGCGCGACCTTGAGCAGTCGATCGCCGCCGCCGTCCGTGACCATGAGCCGCGGGTGGAACTGGAGGAGGTCCGCGCGGAGGCCGACCCGGCCGATGAGTCGCGGATCACCGTCTCGGTCGTCTACCGCATCCGGCGCAGCAACACCAAGGCGAACCTGGTGTTCCCGTTCTACACCGGCCTCACCGGCTTCACCGGGGGCATCTCATGACCCTGCCCGCGCCGAAGCTGGACGACCTCACCTGGGCCGACATGATGGCGGCCATCCGCCGCCGGATCCCCGCCGAGTCCGACGGCACCTGGACGCTGCACGCGCCCGTCGACCCCGGCGTCACCCTCCTCGAACTCTTCGCCTACCTCCTCGAACAGCGGCTGTACTGGCTCGACCAGGTGCCGGACGCGCTCGTGGTCGCCATACTGCGGCTGCTCGGCCTCGAACCGCCGCGTCCCGCCCGGCCCGCCGCCACCGTGCTGCGGCTCGCCGCCCGGCAGGAGGGCACTGACGTACCCGTGGTCCCCGCCGGGACGGCGCTGACCCGGGACCCCACCGGGCAGGTGGTCTTCACCCTCGACGACGACGTGGCCGTCCTCCCGCTCGCCGAGGGCGGTGAGGTCACCGTGTGGACCGACCGCGACCGCACGGCCGACCTGCGGGCCCGCCGCGGCATCGCGCTGCTGGCGAGCGACGGCGCTCCGGCACAGGTGCGGTTCACCCTGCCGCTCGCCGGGGCGCATCCCGCGCCCGGCCCGATCGGCCTGCTCGTCGAGCTGGACGCGCCCGCCGCGTCCGCGCCCTCGTGGCTGCCCGGGGCGGTCGTCGACGTACCGCCTCCGGCGGAGCTGACCTGGTCCTGGTTCCGGCCGGGCACGGAGGTCTCCGGCGGGTTCGAGAAGGTCGAGGACGGCACGGCCGGGCTCAGACGGTCCGGTGTCGTCCGGCTGCATCCCCCGGCCGGCTGGACCACTCGGGACACCGGGCTCCTGGTCTCGACCCCGGCCGCCACGTATACGGCCCCGCCTCGGCTCCTCCAGCTCGCCGTCAACGTCTCCGCCGCGCACCACCGTACGGACCGCACCGTGAGCGGCCCCGACCTCCGCGAGCAGATCGACGCCTGGCTCAGACTGCCCGGCCAGCATCTCGTCCTGCCGGACGCCGCAGGCCGCCTCCTGGAGGCCACCCTGCGGCTGGCCGGCCAGGAGTGGCTGCCGGTGCCCGACTTCACCTTCGGCGCACCGGCCGACCAGATCTTCGTCCTCGACCGGGCCGAGGGCGCGCTGGTGTTCGGCGACGGACTCACCGGGCGTATCCCCCGCCCGGACCCGGACGCGCACATCGCCTACGTGACCGGCGGCGGCCGGGGCGGCAATGGCGGCATGACCGGCAACTGGCGGCCGGCCGACGACCTTCCGGCCCCGCAGGCAGCGCTCTCGGCCGCCAACCTCGTCCGGGCCGAAGGCGGCACGGACCCGGAGACGATCACCGAGGCGCGCCAACGCGCCGCCGCGTCCCTGGGGGAGGTGACCCGCGCGGTCACCGCCGACGACTACGTCACCCTGGTCCGTACGACACCGGGCGTCGCCATCGCCCGCGCCCACCCGGCCGTCGGCGAGCACCCCGGCTTCCCGTGCGCCACGGTGCCCGGCGCGGTGACCGTCCATATCGTCCCGGCCGCGCCCCGCGACGACCTCACCCGCGAGGACTTCGTCGCCGCGCCGCTTCCCGACCCCGGCATGCTGCGCGCGGCCGCCGCCCGCCTCGACCAGACGCGGCTGCTCACCTCCGAGGTCTTCGTCCGCGCGCCCCGCTACCGCGAGGTGACGCTGCGCGTCACCCTGTCCGGCGACCCGGCCGACCACCCCCGCGTGTCCACCGCGCTCACCGCCGCGCTGCGCCGCTTCCTCGACCCGCTCGTGGGCGGTGAGGACCAGGACGGCTGGCCGTTCGGACAGCCGCTACGGCCCTCCGCCCTGCTGCGGGCCGCGCAGCGGTCGCTGGGGGACCTCGCGGACGTCGCCGCCGTGGCGATCGGCCTCGACGGGGCCGAACCGGACGAGGAGTGCGACGAGGTGCCGCTCGGCCCGGGCGAGCTTCCCGTCCTGCGGACGGTCCACACCCGGATCGTGCCCGCCGCCGAACCGGGGGAGGGGCTGGCATGACCGGCGAGGTGTGGTGGGAGAAGGACGCGCGGGAACGGGAGAGGGAGGACGGGCGGATCGTGCCCGGCCCCGGCCCGACCGGCGGCCGGCCCGAACTGGTCGACGCGACGCGCGAGGCCGTCCGCGCCGACGTACGCGGCCGGATCGCGGGCTACACCCCGGACTGGACCGACCCCGACCGGCAGGACGCCGGTGTCGCTCTCGTCCGCCTCTTCGGCACCCAGGCCGAACCCGTGCTCGGCCGCGTCAACCGGTTGCCGGAGAAGGTCCTGGCCGAGCATCTGGCGACCGCGGGCGTGCGCCGGCGTCCGGCCGGCGCGGCGGCGGCGCTCCTGGAGTTCACCGTCAACCCGCCGGACGGCGCCTCCGTGCTCGTCCCCGCCGGGTTCCAGAGCGCCGCCTCGACCCCTGCCGGGCAGGTCGTCTACGAGACGGACCAGGACCTGTACGCCACCCCGGCCACCCTCGCGGACCTCGCCGTCCAGGAGGCCGGAACGCTACAGGCCCTGCCGCTGGGGCCGTCCGGACCCAGCCGCCCCTTCGAGCCCTTCGGCCGCGACCCGGAGCCCGGCAACGCGCTGTGGATCGGACTCGCCGGGCCGGCCGGACCCTACCCGCGGCTGTCGCTGGGCTTCGTGGTCGTCGCCGCTCCCCCCGCCCCCGCGGCCGCCGGCGGCGCGGCGCCCCTGCCGCTGCCGCCCGCGCCGCTGCTGCGCTGGGATGTGCTGGACGGCAACCGGCTCGTACCGGCCGAGGTGATGCGGGACTCCACGGCCGGGCTCGGCGCCGGCGGAACCGTCGAGCTGAGGGTCCCGCGCTCCTGGGAGCCGGGCAGCCCGTCCGGCACCCGGCCCCGGCTGCGCTGGCTGCGCCTGCGGATCGCGCACGGCGCCTTCGCCGGGCCCGCGCCCGTGCTGTCCGGACTGCGGCTGAACGTGGTCGCCGCCACCGCCGCCCGCACCATCCGGGACGAGCCGCTGCAGCCCGTCCAGGACCTCGCGGCGACCGGGCGGCGGCGCATGAAGCTCAGTCAGGTGCCCATCCTCGCCGGATCGGTGGTCATCGAGGTCGACGACGACACGGGCGGCGACGTGTTCGGCACCACGGTCGGCACCGCGTCCCGGTGGCGTGAGGTGGAGAGCCTGGCCGGGTACGGCGCCGACGACCGGGTGTTCACCGTGGACCACGAGAGCGGCGAGGTGACCTTCGGGGACGGCGTCAGCGGCGCGGCCGTCCCGCCCGGCTTCCGCAACGTGCGCGCCGTGCGCTACCGCGTGGGCGGCGGCAGCGCCGGCGCCGTAGCGGCGGGCGCGGTGAACGGGGTGGTGACCGCGCTGCCGTTCGTCACCGGCGTGGGCAACCCCTTCCCGGCCTCCGGCGGAACGGATGCCGAGCCCGACGCCGACGCCATGCGCCGCGGCGCCGGTGAACTGCGGGCCCGCGGCCGCGCCGTGGCCCCGGCCGACTACGGGCAGCTCGCCACCCGCGCGCCCGGTGCCTCGGTGGCCCGCGCCCGGGGCGTGCCCGGCCTGCACCCCGACTTCGCCGGGGTGCCGATCCCGGGCGTGGTGGGAGTCCTCGTCGTACCACCCCTACCGCCGGGCGACGACGCGAGCGAACCGCCGGTCCCCACCGCCGCGACCCTGCGGGCCGTCGCCGACTTTCTCATCCGTGAAGCCGCCCCCGCCGGAGTCACGGTGGTCGCCGCCCCCGCGCCGTACCGCCGCGTCGCCGTGGAGTCCTGGGTCTCCCTCGACCCCGGCCTCGACCGGGCCGCGGTCCTGGCCCGGGCCGGGGACGCGGTGCGCACCTACCTGGATCCGCTGCGCGGCGGGGAGGACGGCGCGGGCTGGCCGTTCGGCGGCGCGCTGCGCCACACGGCACTGGTCCGGCGGCTCCTGGCGGTCGACGGGGTGCTGGCCGTGACCCGGCTCGCGCTCACCGTCGACGGGGTGCGCCGCCCGCCCTGCACCGACCACACCCTCCCGCCCCACACCCTGATCTGGCCGGAGCGCCCGCTGCTGATCCCGGTAGGAGACCGGCCATGACGTGCACACCGCACCCCGCGACCTTCCGGCTGCTCGACGCCTACGTCGGCTGGGACGAGCCGGCCGGCGGCGAACCGGGCGTGGACGGCATCGTCGGCTTCGACGACCCGGCCGGTCTCCGGCTCGCCCACCGCGGCGCCGACCCGGAGGGCCCCACCAGGGACCAGCTGCTGCCGTGGTTCCCCGACCCCCGCCTCGCGCCCGGATGCGGGCCGTGCGGCTGGTACCTGCTCGTCCCCGGCGAGCGGCGGCTGCTGCGCCGCGACAGGTGCAGCGGTGCCTTCACCCCCGTCTGGCCGTCCGACTGCGATCCTGGCCCGCTGCGCGAGCCGGTCTCCGTCGCCGCGCGCGGACACCGGCTGGCCGTCGTGGAGTCCGACCGGGTCCTGGTGTGGCGCCGCGAGGGCGAGCAACTCGCCGGTGTGATCCGGGCCGAGCGGCCCCGATGGGCCGCCCTCGGCCCCGGCGACGACATCCTGGTGGCCTGCCAGGGCGGCACGGAACTGCGGTGGTACGACTCGACCGGCGGCTTCCGCGGCATGCTGCGCACCGGCGCGCCCGGCGAGATCATCGGCCTGCGCACCGGACCGGAGCGGACCGTGTGGCTGCTCACCGACGACGGCGGACGGCTCGGGATCCACCGGGGCGGCCACGGCCGCCCCTTCCGCCCTGTCACCGTGGACGAACTGGCCGCGGCCCTGCCGCCGTCCACGCTCACCTCGGCGGGCGAGGAATGGTTCTGCCTGAGCGAGAAGGGCCCGGAGGGCCCCGAGACCATCTGCCTCACCTGGCAGGGCCTGCCCCGGGACCCCGCGCCACCGGCCACCGGCGCGTATGTCACCAGCGGGTCGTACCTCACCACCCTGATCGACAGCGGCATCTCGCGGTGCCGCTGGCACCGGGTGCGCGTGGACGCCGACGTGCCCGCCGGGACGGCGGCCGCCGTCGAGATCGTGGTGAGCGAGGACGGGCGGTACGAGGAGAGCGACTGGCAGGCGTCGGCCCCCGGTGCCACGGACTTCCTCGTCGACCAGCCGCCCGGCCGCTTCCTGCGGCTGCGGCTGCGGCTGTCGGGCGACGGGGGCTCGACTCCGGTTGTCCGCCGGATCCGGCTGGACTTCCCCCGGGTCACCAGCGCCGATCTGCTGCCACCCGCCTTCCGCGAGGATCCCGCGGCCGACGACTTCACCGAGCGCTTCCTGTCGCTGTTCGACGCCACGCTCGCCCAGCTCGACCGGGTGATCGAGCGCTACCCGTCGCTCCTGGACCCGGCCGGTGTCCCTGACCAGGCGCTGCCGTGGCTGGCCGGTCTGCTGGGCCTGTCGTTCGAGGCGGGCTGGGACGCCCGCACCCGGCGCGCGCTGCTGGCCGCGGCCCCGGAGCTGTACCGGCGCCGGGGCACGCCGTGGGCGCTGCGGGAGGCGGTGCGCATCGTGTTCGGGGTGACCCCGGTCGTCGACGAGCTGGCGACGGACCGCCGCTGGGCGTGGCTGCGCGCGGCACAGCGAGCAGGCGGACCGGCCCAAGGGCTCGGCGCCGTGCGGCTGTTCGGCCGGTCGGCGAGCCGCTTCCGGGTCGGTGGCACGGTGCTGGGGGCGGCGCCGCTGCGCGCGTTCGGCACACCGGACAGCGACCCGTTCACCGCGCACGCGCACCGGTTCCGGCTGCTCCTGCCCGCCGGATCGGCGGACGCGGCGGCGCTGCGGCGGCTGGTGGAGCGGCAGGCGCCCGCGCACACGGTGGGCTCGGTACGCACCGGCGGCGCGGGGTTCGTGGTCGGTTCGCGGTCCACGGTCGGCGTGGACACCGCGTTCGTCCCGCTCCCGGCGCCCGTACTGGGCGGTGCGCACCCCGTGCGGCTGAACCGCGACGGGGTGCTCAGGCCAGGACCGAGAGGGTTGCGCCGAGGGGTGGGCGTGGGAGTCGTCTCCGCCGTCGGCATTCAGACACAAGTGTCGTGAGAGGACGGGGCGATGACCGAGCCAGGAACACCGAGGACCGAGGAGTTCGACGCGCCACCACTGCGCCGGCTGCGGTACTTCCACGGCCAGATGCTGGGCGCGCGGGACTTCCAGCGCGAACAGGAGTACCACCGTGCGAAGTTGAGACTGCGCATGCGCTGTCTGCTCGGCTACGGCGTGGTGTGCGGCCTGCATGTGGAGCCGGTGCCGCGGGACGAGGACGACTGCCCGCCGGACGACGCCGCCGAGGAGCCCACGCGGCCCGGGGAGAGCGCGGAGGAGGGCGGTGCCGAGCCGGAACGCACCCGGCGCAGGGCCAAGGTGCGGATCACTCCCGGTCTCGCCGTGGACTGCGAGGGCAACGAGGTCGTGGTGCGCGGCGGCTGCGTGATCGACCTGTGGAAGGCGCTGCCCCCGCAGGAACGGGACACCGAGACCGTCTGGGTCGGCATCGAGTACGCCGAGCGGCCCGTCGAGCCCACCCGCGCCGTCTACAACGACGCCTGCGCGGATACCTCCGACTGCGAGTTCGGCTGGACCGAGGAGTGCTACACGGTGCGGGTCACCGGGTGCGAGCCACCGGTGGACGAGCGCTGTGACACCTGCTGCTCGGCGTGCGAGCACACGGTGCTGTGGCTGGCCAGGATCACTTACGTCGACTGGTACGAGCCGGTGCGCCGCGACCAGATCCATATGAACGTACGCCGCCCGTTCGGCCGCCATCTGCCCACGGTGATCACCGGCATCAACTGGATCCACGGACACACCTACACCATCGACGAGGCCAAGGAGCTCCTCGGCACCCAGAACGAGGACGGCGGGCTCGTGGTGCGGTTCTCCGCCGACGTACGGTCCGACTCGCTGCGGCCCGGCGTGGTGGAGCTCCAGGTCATCGAGGGCGGCAGCGGCCGCAACGCCTCCACCTGGTACATGGGCGGCACGTTCACCGAACCGGACCCGGAAGCCGACGAGTGCGACGAGTTCACCCGGGAGTTCCGCTACCGCCAGACCACCCGCGAGACGCTGCAGGACGGCGACCGCGTACTGATCACCGTCCGCGCCGCGTTCCTCCTGGATCGCTGCTGCCGCCCGGTCGACGGCACCCACGTCGGCGGACGCGTCCCGGTCATCCACACCGGTGCGACCTTGTCGGCCGACCACGGCGGCGAGTGCTGCGACCTCCCGCCCTCGGGCATCGGGCCCTGGACGTCCGGCACCGGCGCGGGCGGGGACGTCTTCGAGAGCTGGTTCTTCGTGAAGGAGCGCTGATCATGCGAACAGACTGCGGATGCGGCTGCGGTGGCGACGCCACCCGGACCTCCGCCTTCGTACGTCCTCGCTTCTTCGCAGGGCAACTGCTGACCGAGGACGATCTCAGCCTGCTGGTCGAGTACACGACGGCGAAGACCAGACTGCACAATCGTTCCCTGTACGGGCCGGGCGTCATCTGCGGCCTCGGCGTCACCTGCGACCCGTGCGGCGGCGGAACCGTGGCGGTGCACCCCGGACACGCGCTGGACTGCGCCGGAAACGACATCGTGGTGCCCTGCACCGAGCGGGTCGACGTCCAGGCACTGGTGCGGGAGCGGCGCATCAGCGCGCTCGGTGTGGACTGTGGGGAAAACTGCGCCGACAACGCCGATGAGGGCGGGCGCCGTTACGGGCTCTACGTGCGCTACCGGGAGCTGCCCGTCGAGCCGGTGGCCCCGTACGCCACGGAGGAGCCCTGTCCGTCACCGGGATGCGTGCCCTCCAGAATCCAGGAGGGGTTCCAATTCGTCGTCAAGTGCGACGACTTCGAGGACCACCGCCACAACCCCGGCACCCGGCTCCTCATGAGCCTCGGCGACCTCGCACGGGCCGACCGGGCCCGCACCCGCGACCGGCGGCTCGGCCACTACACCGATGCCCTGACCGTCGCGTCGCTCGCCACGGGCCGGGCCTTCCGCTTCGACGCCGCCGACGCGGGGCGGTACGCCACCGCCCTCGGCTGGCTGCGCGAGAACGCGGGCGGGGAGGGCCCGCCCTCCCCGCCGACGGCCCGCGAGATGACCGAGCACGTCCGCGCGCTGGCCGCCGCCATCGCCCGGTACGACACCTACGACCCGGCCGGGCAGCAGCAGCTCGGGAGGGACTATCCGGACCTCGCCACCGTGCGCGAGGCCCGCGGCGTCCTGGGCACGGCCTGCGAGCGGCTCAGGGGCGCCGACATGGAAGCCTCGTGGCCGGACCCGCTGCGCCGCACGATCGCCCACGCCGTCGTCACCGAGGCCGCGGCCCGCGTCGTACCGGAGCGGGGCGACCCGGACGCGCCGCTGGAAGTACGCATGCTGGCCCAGGGCATGCCGCTCGCCCATGCGCTGCGGGTGGAGTTCCGCGCGGACCTCGGCCTGATCCGGGAGTGGCTGCTGTGCCGGCTGGACCAGGCCGCCGACCTCGCCGACTGCGCGCTGCGCACGGACGTCGCCGCCGCCGACGTACCCCCGCTGCTGCCGCCCCCGCCGCCGGACAGCACCGAGAAGGCGACCGTCGCCGAGGTGCAGCAGATCGCGGAGGCGGCCGCGGCCCTGGGCACCGCGCTGCGCCGGTTCCTGACCGACGCGGCATGCGCCACGCTCAACCCGCCGTGCGGCGACTGCACCGACACCGACGTCCTGCTCGCGCGCCTGGAGTTGGACGGCTGCGATGTCGTACGGGTCTGCTCGGCCACCCGGGAGCAGGTGCTGCCGGGCGGATCGGCGTACGGCGAGTGGCTGCCCAAGCTCTACCGGCTGCGGGAACTCGCCGAGCGCGTGTGCTGCCTGCCCGTGCCGCACCACCAGAAGCCGACGCTCCCGTCCGAGGGCCCGGTGGCGCGCCCGTACGCGGACGACCTGCTCGGCGACTGGCCGCGCACCGGGGACCTGGAGGAGATGCTGTCCCTGCTGCTGACCCCCGCACCCGGCGAGACACCACCCAAAGCGCTGCACGAACAGGTCTACACGACCCCCAGTGAAGTCACCGACAGCATGCAGGAGCTCGCCCGGCTCAGGACCCAGGTCTCGGACCTCACCGCCGCCGTGGAGGGGCTGCGCGCCCAACTGGGCAGCGCCCGTACGCAGATGACCCACCTGGAGGAGCAGGTGCCGGAACGGCTCGGGCCCCGCCTCGCGGACCTCGAAGGCACATCGGACCGAGCGGCGGACCAGGGACCGGACCAGCCGGATCAGCCCGACCAACCTGGCCAGGGGCCGGAGAAGGGGGCCGAACCCGCCAGGCCCCCGGCCAAGCGAAGCCGCTCGCCCCGCACCCGGAAGCCGGGTGAGACGCCATGACGGGCCCGATGCGCCCCGCCTTCCACGAGGGCCACGTGCTGGCCGCCGCGGACCTGTCGGCCACCGTGGAGTACGCCCGCGCCGGGGCCGCGCGGCACGCGCGGCATCTGCACGAGTGGGGCATCGTCGAAGGGCTCGGCCTCGCCACCGAGCCCCGTACCGACCCGCTGACGGGCGTCCGCCATGTCGAGGTGAGCGTCTCGGCCGGGATCGCCGTCGACGGGACGGGCCGCGAAGTGGTCCTCACCGAGCCGGTCGTGCTGCGCGAGAGCGACTTCGACGAGGTCAACGGCGCGGACCAGCCGACGGACGAGCCCTACCCGGTCTTCCTCACCGCGGCCGACCGGGAACCGGCCCAGCTCCCCGGTCCGGTCTCCTGCTCCGGGAGCACCGCGAAGACCCGGGTGGAGGAGTCGTACCAGATCCTCTTCGGGCGCCTCGGCGACGAGCGGCTGGCCGCGGAGCAGCAGCCGCCCGCGATCGGCGCCCCACCGGCCGATCCGCCCGCCCGCTGGCTCGTCCTGCTGGGCTATGTCCACTGGGCGGACGGCCACTTCAGCGGCGTCGAGACCACGGCACGCGGCGTCGCTGCGCGGTTCGCCGGAGTGCGCGCGGACACCGTCGCGGCCCGGTCGGGCGCGCTGACCCTGCGGACCGGCCCGGAGGCCGAGGAGGGCAAGCCCGCCCTCGTCCTGTCCGGCGGCGACCAGCCCACCCTGGTCTTCGGCCTCTACCAGGGCGGCGCGGTCGCTCCGCTGATGACCCTGGCGGCCAACGGCAACCTGACGATCGAGGGCAGCTTCAGCGGCCGGATGCCGGCCGGCAGCACGCTGGTGACCTCCGGGACCGCCACCGACGGAATGCTGCTGCCGCTGCCGTCCGGCATCACCCCGGAACAGGTCGCCGACGGCCGGGTCGTGATTCATGTCCATCTCACCCCGCGCACACCGCCCCTCGGGGACACGACGCTGTACAGCCCGGTGGAGGCCAGCGTGGACGCAGACCGGCGGGTCCGCTGCCGGGTGCGTCTGTACGACCCCCTGAAGGCCGCGGCCGAGGTCGTCGAACAGCCCGGTGCGGTCGACTTCCTCGTCCTGGCGACGGTCGCGCCGACGAACGGAGGTGGCTGACGATGGCGCTTTCCGTGGTGTACGCCGTCGACACCGGCCACGTCGTGGGCGCGCTGGCCCTGACCGGCACCGGTGCCCCGGACGAGGTGGCCGCACTCGTCGGCCGCGCGCTGCCGTTGCGCGTATCCCTGGACGGAGGCCGCGTCGCGGCCCTTCCGCTGAGCGCCCGGGACCTCGCCGTGGCGGCCGTGGACGACGAACCGGCCGCCCTCGCCGAGCCGTTGGCCTTCGGGGTCGAGGTGACGCCCGAGGGCAAACCCAAACCGGCGCTGGTGCGGCTCGCGTCGTGGACCGAGGGCATCGCGCTCGCTACGGACGGGCTCACCGTCACCGTGAAGGTCGCCGTGGCCCGCTCCACCCCCGTGGTCGCCCTGGTCTCCGACGAGCAGGACACCCATGTGCTGGCCGGGGAGATCCCCGCCCAGCAGACCCAGGTGAAACTGCCGGTGACCCTCGTGGCGGGCAGCGTGCACGGTGTGCTGGTGCTCGCCACCGGCTGGGCGGGCCACCTGGGGAAGGTGAAGGTGACGTGAGCGCGCCCACCGCGCCGGCCGTCGGCGGGACCGGCGAGGTCGGCGACGACGGTGAGCCCGGCGAGATCACGGTGCACCGGTGCACCGTGACGGTGGTCCGGCGCGGTGGGTGGAGCTGGGGGCCCGAGCCGCGCGGCCTGGTCCGCCAGGTGGTCGAGGCCCTGCCGGAGTTGCTGGCGGACCACTTCGCCGAGCGGCTGGCGGCCGACGGGCCGGACGTGGAGATCACCGAACCGCTGACCGTCACCGTCCGGCCGGGCCGTCACGGCTGGTCCGGCCGGCCGGCGGGCGGCGGGCGGCCCGTCGAGGTCCACTTCGCGCCGGTGCCGATGGTGGAGGTCCCCGTCGAGGCGCCCGCCGCCGACGCCGTGTCCTTCGAGGAATCCTTCGCGGTGGCGCCGGATCCGTGGACCGCCCCGAGTCCCGCCGCGCTCTTCGCCGAACTCGCCGAGCGCGGCGAACTGGACGCGCTGCTCGCCCTGTTGCCGGACGCGTCGGTACGGGCGTATCTGCTCGCCCTGCTCGGCGTCGACGACACGGCGGCCGCACGGCTGCTCGCCGAACTCGTCGGGCGCGCTGTCGCGGCAGACCCTCCGCCCGCCGGCCCGCACGGCGAGGCCGCCCGCCCCGGGCCCGCCGAGCCGCTGCCCGAGCGGCTGCGCGCGGCGGTCGCGGGCGCCGACGCGGCGGACCTCCCGCGGCTGCTCGCCGACTTCCTGGCGCCGGCGGACCGCGAGGAGGCGGTACGGCCGGCCCGGCCCCCGGCCGGACCGTACGACCCGGGCGCCGAGGAGGCGTCCGGCGCGGCGGGCGGCACCGGCGCGGTGAGTGGTACCTCCGCCGGGTCGAGCACCGCCGCCGGGGTGCGCACCACCGGCGAGGTGCAGGTCTGGTCCGCCCTGCCCTTCCTGCTCGCCGGGCCACTGGCCCGCATCGGGTACCTCGACGCGATCGGGCCCGCCCTGTCCGGCGTCGAACTGGTGCAGGACGCACCGCTGTTCGCGGCGGCCCTGGCGTACAAGGTGCTGGGCGCCACCGCACGGGGCTGGCGGCGTGCTGAACGGGACAGCGAGGCCGCGGCCGCCTTCGCCGGTCTCTCCCCACCCCTCGACGAAGAGCGGCTGACTGCCTTCGCCCGCCAGGCGCGCCCCGCGCTCCCGGTCCTCGACGGCGTCCTGGCGCTGTCCGTATGCCGCGGCCACGACCCCGCCGACCCGCTGCTGCTCACGGAGGCCGACGATGGGCTGCTGCTGATCGACGCCCACGGCATGTTCCCAATCGCCTGGGTCGCGGAGGCCGCCGGGCTGCTGCCGCACTGGCGGTCCTGCGGGCGGCCGCCCGTGCTGCTCTGCGACGGGCCCCTGCCCCCGGGCACCCTGCGCGACCTCGTCTCCGCGGGCGTGCCGTTCCTCACCGGCGTACGGCCGCTGCGCGGCGACCCGGTGGCGCGGCTGCCCTGGCGCACGCCGCTGTGGAGCGCGCCGGGCGCCGCACCGGACATGCGCCTCGCCGCGGAACTGCCCGCCCACGCCCGGCGGTGCGCGGACCTGGTGACCGCCCTGGTCACCGAGCGCCGGTCGGTGCCGCTCGCCCAGGACGGCGGTCTGGAGCGCACCGTCACCCTGGCCGCCGCGCTCGGCCTGTCCACGATCGCCTGGACGCTCTGGCGCGAGCGCGAGGCACCGGATCCGCTCCTGGCCCTGGACCGCTTCGCCGATCTGGAGGCCACGGTGCGGTTCGAGGCCGCGGCCGTCCGGGTGCGCGTCCCGATGGGACGGCGCCACGCGGACCTCCTGCGCGGCGGGCTGCTCGCCGATGTGCCCGACGTGGCCTGGCTGGGAGGCCGGACCCTGACCTTCTCGGCCGGGTGAGGCCCATGGGTGAACCAGCGCTGGAGCATCTGCGGATCCGGCTGGCGGGCCTGCACCGGGTGCTCAGGGCCGCCGTCGAGCGCCAGGCTGGGCTCGCCGCCCGGCTCACCAGGCCCGACCTCACCCCGTACTGCGTGACCGACGAACAGGTCGACGTGCTGCTCGGCGAAGTGCACGCCTTTACCGACGCCATGGCCGAGCCGTACGCCCCCCGGCAGCCGGAGCCGGAAGCCGAACGGGACCTGAGGCGGCGCGCGTCCGCCGAGGGCACGACCCTGCCGCTGGACGCCCTCGCCACCCGGTTCGGCCTGACCCGGGCCGAGCAGGACGCCCTGCTCCTGGCCGCCGCGCCCGAACTGGACCGCGGCTATGAGCGGATCTACGCCTACGTCGTGGACAACCTGAACCGGCGGCTGCCGAGCGTGGAACTGCTGGTGGCCGTGGGCGCGGACACCGCCGCGGCCCGCCTCGCCCTGCGCCGCTCCCTCGGCCCGGCCGGGCCGCTGCGCCGGTACGGGCTGCTGCGCGCGCACGGCGAGGCCGCCGTCGAACTCGCCCAGGAACTGGTCCCCGGCCCCGGGGTGCTGGACTTCCTGCTGGGCTGGGGCGGCGACGTGGGACTGCTCGGCCACGACCCCGGCGAGGTCGCACCGCCGGAGCCCCGCGTGCTGTCCCCGTACCTCTCCTCGGACCGGCTCATCCGGCTGGGCCGGGCGCTGGGCTCCGGCGACCTCGACCTGGCCGGGCTGTGGGGCTGCCCGCCCGACGGCCAGCTCGACGCCGTACAGGCGCTGGCCCGGGCCGCCGGGGCGCCGCTGCGTACCCTGACCGCCGACCCCGAGGCCGATCTGCGGACGGCCGCCGTGCTGGGCGCCGTGCTGTGGATCCCCACCGACGACCTGCACGGCGAGGCGCACCGGCCCGCCGCCGACGCGGTGTCCGCCGCGCTGCTGCGCTCGCGCGTGCCGGTGTGCCTGACCGGTCTGAAGCCCTGGCGCCCGGCGGGCCTGCTCGCCGCGCGCGGGTACGCCGAACTCACCGTGCCCGTACCGGGGTATACCGAACGCCGGGCGATGTGGTCGGCAGCGCTCCCGGACCTTAACGGAACCCTCCTCGAAGACCTCGCCGTCCGCTACCGGATGAGCGGCGGCGAACTGCGCGCCGTCGCCTCGGTCGCGGACGCCGGGGCACGCCTGGCCGGCAACGGACACCCGGAGCCGGTCGCCGACCATGTCGAGCCCGCCATCGCCACCGTCACCCGCGGCCGCAGCGGCAGCGCCGTCCACGCGCTCACGCCCCGGCGCACCGTCGGCGACCTGGTCCTGCCCGATGTCCAGTTCCGCCAGATCCTGGAGATCGCGTCGGCCTTCCGCGCCTGGCCCCGGATCGCCGAGAGCTGGGGGTTCGCCCGCCGCTCGGGGCACGGCGGGGTCAAGGCGCTCTTCACCGGGGAGCCCGGAACCGGCAAGACCATGTCCGCCGAGATCGTCACCGGCATGCTCGGCCTGGAACTGCTCAAGGTGGATCTCGCCCAGGTCGTCTCCAAATGGGTGGGGGAGACGGAGAAGAACATGGAGATCGCGTTCCGGCAGGCCGAGGAGAGCCACGCCGTACTGCTCTTCGACGAGGCCGACGCCCTGTTCGGCAAGCGCGGCGAGGTGAAGCACGGCACCGACCGCTACGCCAATCTGGAAGTCGGCTATCTGCTGCAACGCCTGGAGGCCAGCGACGGCCTGGTCATCCTGACCAGCAACCTGAAGGACAACATCGACCCGGCCTTCACCCGGCGCTTCCACTTCGTCGTCCACTTCCCCCGCCCGGCCGCCGCCGAACGCCGCAGACTGTGGCGCCTCGCCTTCCCCGAGGAGGCCCCGCTCGCGCCCGACGTGGACCTGGAGGCCCTGGCTCGCCTGGACATGACGGGCGCCGCCATCGCCGCGGCGGCCCGCACGGCGGCACTGGCGGCGGCGGACGGAAGCGGCGATACGATTGCCATGCGCCATGTCGTACGTGGTGTGGCACGCCAGTTCCAACGCGAGGCCCGCCTGCTCCGCCCGGCCGAACTGGGCCCGCACGCCCATCTGCTCGACGACGGAACCCCGGGGTGAAGCCGATGCTGCCCACCGAACCCCCGCTCTCCCTCCACCGCCTGGTGGCCCCGGTCCCACCGGCCCGCCCCCAGGAGACGGCAGTGGCCACCCACCAGGTCCCGGCCGCGGCCCCCGCCCCGCCCGCGGCGAAACCGCCGACCGTCGTCGAACGTCTGCTCGCTGGGCAGGACCAGCTGGGCAACGCGGCGGTGGCGGGCGCGGCGGCCCGGACGAGTCCTGTCGTGCCCCCGGTGGCGGGCACGGTGGTGGTACTGAAGCCGAAGGCCGCTCAGCCCCCCGCGTCCCCCTGACCCTCGGCGAGGCGCTCGGTGACCTGCCGCTGCAACTCCTCGACGCGCTCCAGGGAGGCGTACGCCCGGTCCACCTCGTCGTCGTCCACCGAACCGGCGCCCCAGTTCGACGGGGAGCGGAGTTCCTTCTCCAACCGGCGGACGGACGCGGTGTGCTCGGCGTGCAGGATCTCCAGCAGGGAGGTACCGCAGGCCAGGGCGGACTCGGCGGCGGAGGACTCGAAGAGGCGGAAGACCGTTGAGCGGCCGGCCCGCAGCTCGCTGAGCCGGTAGCAGACGATCCGGTCCTCCCTGCCGGGATCGGCGGCGGGCACGCGGACGAGCGGCATCAGGTCGAGGTCCCCGGCCAGGAGCCGCAGTTCGGTGCCGATCAGGCCGTCGGGCTCGGCCGCCGGGCCGCCGCCCCGGTCGGGCGGTACGGCCAGCTGCCAGGGCTGGTTGGTGAAGAGCGCCAGCAGATGCAGCCGCCACAGCCCCCCTTCCGCGATGACGAAGACCTCTTCGGGGAACGCGACGCCGTAGCACTCGCGCAGCACCTCGCGCGGGCCGAGCCCCGTCCCGTACAGCGCTCGCGCCAGGCGGGCCATCGACGCGTAGTCGTCGCGTGCCGCTTCGGCGCGCAGCCGGTCGACGGCGTCCGAGGTCATCGCCGGTCTCCTCGGCGGCCCCTGCCTTCGGACGGCTTCTTCGTGACGGCGTCCAAGGCCAGGCTGATGTTCTTCCAGACCTTGGCGAGCTGGGGAGCGGTCATCGCCGAGATGATCTCCTGGGTCGTCTCATGCGCCGTGTCGACGGCCTGCTTGACCGCGGGGTCCTCGCTCACCGCCTGGAGCCTGTTCAGGGCCTCGACATCGGCGTCGAGCCGCTTCTTGAGCGCTCTGACGGCGGGGCTTCTGCCGGTCAGGCTCGGGTTGTCGGCCATGAGCATGGCGGTGTCCTCGACATAGGAGAAAATCTTGTTCTGCATCAGGCGCTGGGCCGTCTCGTCCAGTCCCGGGGTGGCGCGGGTGAACTCCCTGGCCAGGGTACGGGCGCTGGCGTTCGACTGCGACTGGATGATGAGCGCGTACATCCGGTGCGCGGTGCGCAGCGTCTCCTCGCCGCCGCGCACGCGCATCCTGCCCTGGGCGGCCCGGCGGACGGCAAGCGGGGTGACGGTGAGGCCCCGGGCCTCGTCGCCGGGGAGCGGGCTCGTGCCGGTGCTCGCGTCGGGCGCGTACGCCACGGAGAAGTCGGTGCCGAATGCCTTCATGAGCGCGTTGCGCATCGCCCGGCCCTCGGCGCCGCGTGCGCCGAAGAGCAGGCCCTGGACCTCCAGCAGGGCGAGGCCCCGGGCGTCCTGGAAGATCCCGCTGACGCGGCCCTCCTGACCGTCCCACGCCTTGATGAGCAGGTTCGGCTCCGTCGGGTAGAGCATCTGCGGATACTTCTTGGCGATGCCGACCCGAATGGCCCGGTCCAGTTCGTTGGCCAGCCGCGTCAGCTGCTTCGCGCGGCGGTCGGCCTTTCTGCCCCAGTCGAAGTCGTCGAAGTGATAGCCGCCGATCGTGAGCAGCGGATGAGCCCCCATCTCGGTGAGCACCTTCTCGTACGCTCTGAGGACCCCCACGCCGCTGATGGCGGCGACGCCGGTATCGGCGTCCTGGCTCACGATGTGGACCTGCTGGTTCACGTCCTTGAGGATGTTCACCGCCGACTTGGTGTACTCGGAGCGGATCACCTCGTCGCGGAAGATGCCGTAGGGGAGCGCGCCCTTGTCGCGCAGACCCTTCTCGTTGGCCTCGGCCCGCCGCTTGTTGGAGCCTTCGAGCTGCTGGTAGGCCGCGCGTACCTCCTCGATGCCGACCTTGCGATTGCGCTTGCCCTTGACCCACCTGGGGGTCCAGACGAAGCCGAACACCGCCATCAGGAGTTCGGGCTTGCGGCCGACGCTGTTGATGGCGCCCGCGATGGCGTCGCCCTCCTGCGGGTTGAGCCGCTCGAAGGAGTTGATGCCGATGACGACGGCGGTCCGCGCCGCCGCCATGTCCTGGGCGTGCAGGGCCCCCGTGCCCTGCCACGCCTTGTCCAGGTAGCGGATCGCGACCGTGGGGTTCTTCGTGATCTCGGCGGGGATGGCGGCCATGTTGACGACGAAGCCGAGCCAGCGGTCGTTCCCCTCGATGGGCTGGTCGATCGGCTGGAGCTGCACGACCGCGTGCGGGTGGCGCTTGATGGGGAACTTCCCCTGCGCCCGGTCGATCCGGTACGGGAAGAGCTCCTTGTACGAGGTGCTCTTCGAGGGGTTGATGGCCACCAACACGGCGTAGGTGTCGGAACCCTTCTTCTTCAGGTCGATCCGGGTGAGGCGGTGGCGCCTCTTGATGGCCGGGAGCCCTTCGCGGATCGACTCCTCCGTGGCGCCTTCCGCATTGAGCAGGCCCGTCGCTTCGCGTACGGCGGCGTCCAGAGCCCGCAGCATGTCCTTCTCGGATCGCTTGTCCGGCCGACTCTTCTTCGGGTCGCCCCTGCGCTTCGGCCGCCGCCGGTCGGGACGGCGCCGCTGGTCCGGACGCTTCCGCCGGCGCGGGCTGCCCGGCCGCTTCCGGTCCGGCCGGCGCTTCGGTCCCGGTTTGGGCTTCTTCTTGTCGAACCTCGACTTGATCTTGGCCCACAGCTTCTTCACCAGGCCCACGATCTTGTCGATCACCCAGTCCACCGCCCGCCCCACCGGCTTGGACATCGCCTGGACGATCCCCTTGACGCGGGAGGCGATCCCGCCCACGCCCAGGATCGCCGCGAGCACGCCCAGCAGGACCGGGATCGAGCGGGCCAGGGCCTGTTCGATCAGGCTCGGGACGCCGCCGCTGCCGCCTCTGGCGATCGCGATGACCGCGTCGAGCACGGCGTTCACGAACTCGAAGATCTGGCGGGCCTGGGTGACGATGAACCGCACGATGTCGATGATCAGCTTCACCGCGCGGACGAACGCGGACGCGGGGTTGAGCAGCGAGATCACCCACATGATCCCGGCGACGACGATCGTCGGCGTGACATAGGCGATGACCTTGTCCAGCAGGTCCTTGCGCAGATCGCCCACGCGCGCCTTGAGGTCGTGCCACATCCCGGCGACGCCTCGCTTGCGGACCTCCGCGACCAGCGGCACCGCGGTCTCGGCCGCCGAGACCGCCGGTTCCATCTTCGGGACCTTGCGGACGATCCGGGCGCGGATGGACTGCCAGGTCAGCCCGAGCAGGGAGCCGAGCATCTTCAGGACGCCCTGGGTGTCGAACTTCGACGGCAGTTCGATGCCCGCCTCGGCCGTCTTGCCGAGCAGCCAGGACAGGATGCCCTGCTGCAGATGGCGGCCGATGTTCCGCAGGAACTGCCGCAGGCCGGCTCCGACGGCCGAGACCAGGTTGCGCAGGAAGCCGATCGGGTCCTTGAGGATCAGCATGACCGCCGACGCGGCCTTGGCGAGGACCGACAGCAGCAGCCGCTTCAGCTCCAGGATGGTGTTGATCACGGACTTGACCGCGTCCACGGCCTTGGCCACCAGGCCCTTGTTCTTCTCCTTCTCCGCGTCGATCTCGTCGTCGACGGACTTGAGCGCGTCGGTGTACTTGGTAGCCAGCGTGTCGACGAGCTGGGTGCCCTTGTCGTCCACGGACTGGGTGAGTTCGTCGAACTTGTCGGCGAATTCGGCGGCCGCCTGCTGCCCGATGGCCCGCAGGTCGGCCGGGAGTTTGCGGACCGCGGTCTGCAACTCGGCCCGGCCCTGCGCGATACGGTGCTTGGCCCGGTTCAGCTCCGCGCCGATGGTGTCGGCGACGTCCGAGATCACCTGCCGCATCCGGCGGACGTAATTGTCGCGGGCCTCCTCGAAGATCTTGTCGGCTTCGGCGGGCAGCCCGGCGAACTTGTCCCGCACCCAGCGCAGTTTGCCCGTCACACCCGAGTACCGGCGGTCCTTGTACTCGTCCATCTTCCGCTGGTGCTCGGCGGTGAACGCGTCCCGCGCTGCCTTCTCACCCCTGCCGAACTGGTCGTCGACCAGCTTGTCGAGGCCGTCGAGGATCGCCTCGACGTCCTTCTTCATCGTGTCGAAGACCCCTTGCAGAAGCGTCGTGACCTGCGCCCGCTTCTCTTCGTCCCGCCCCTTGGCACCGGACTTGCCGGCACCGACCTGCTGCCCGGTCCGCGCCCGCTGGGCGCCCATCGAGCCCATGGCCGCCGCGCCCAGCCGCCGCGCCGTCGCGGTGGCCGCGTTCAGCTCCTTCTTCTCGTGCCCCCGCATCCGGCCGGGAGCCGCCTCGGAGTGGCGCTCGGCGGCCTTCTTCTCGTCCAGCGCCTTCTTGAACGTGGGCTCGTTGGACTTCTGCAACTGTGCCTCGGTGACCTGCGCGCCCGCCATCCGTTGCTTGAGCTTGGCGGGGCCCGCGGACATATCGGTGGCCGACGGTGGCAGCTTGTCCGGTACGGCGTGCGCCGGATTCGGCGTGCCCGGGGCCCCGGGAGGCCGGTCCGGCGTCAGCGGTACGACCTTCTTGGGCACGGCCGCCGAGGTGTCCGGTGGCGCGGCGGTCGTGGTGGCGATCTGTTCAGCCGAGTCCGCCTTGCCGTCGCCGACCTTGCCGTGCACCTCCGCGCGGACCTCATCGGCCTTGCCGGAGTCAGCGAACTTGTCGGCCTCGTCGAGGTTCTTCGGTGCCTTCTCGGCGATCGCCTTCTCGACCGCCCTGATGAACGCGTCCTTGTCGAAGTCCTTCGGCTTGGCCTCGTTCATCTTCTCGGCGTTGGCGGTCTTGCCCTGTGCCTCTTCGTCGTCCTTGGGCGGCCGGGCGGCCTCCTGCGCGGCCCCGGCCTCCGTCCTCGGGGGTGGGTGCGAGCTCGCGACCGAGCGCTTCTTGCGCCGTACGTCCTTCTTCAGCGTCGCGAACTTCGGATCCGCGCCCGGGCCGGGCCGTGCCTTCGTCTCCGGCGCGGCGCCTGAGACGGCGGCCGCGGGAGTCGCCTCCGCCACCTCCACCGGTGGCGCCGGTTCGGCTGTGGGCGGCTGCCGAGGGCCGGGCTCGGTACGGCGAGCCGCCGCGACCGCGCCATTGCCGACCATGTCCTGCCCGGCAGGCGGCAACCGGGCGGAGGATGGTGGCAGCGCCGCCGGTCCGCGTCCACCGGACAAGGCGGCCGTCACCGCCGCGTTGGACGGAGGGAACTGGGGCCGTGCGGGGCCGTGTACTTCCGGCCGATCCTGTGTGGGCACAGGCACCGTCTTCGACACCCGGGGCCGCTGCGCGAGAGCCTTCGGCGGTGGCATCGGACGGAACCTCCCACGCATGTCGGTGCCGACAGGAACGTGGCGTCCCGCTGACACTCCCGCACGAAGGGTGGCAGCACGGGCGTGACGAGGCCGTCACCCCCGTGTTTTCACGGCGTCTCCAAGGGCCTGGGGGAAAGCCCCGCCGTCACCGGGGGCCGAGCAGGCCGGTGGTGAGTCCGCACAGCGCCTTGATCAGATCCTGGCCGAGCACCCGCCAGGATTCCTCCGCCGTGGCGGGGTCGATGCGCCCGTTCGCCAGGTCGTACTCCAGCTCGGCGAAGGCGTGCACGGAGAGCTGGCGCACCATGGTGCCGTGCCGGGCGAGGAGTTCGGGGCGGATGCCGTCCCGGCGGATGGCACCTATCTCGTCCAGCAGGCGCAGCGACGGAGTGTCCAGATGGTCCTGAAGGACGTAGTCGCGCAGCGCGGGCTCGACGAGCGCCTGCGCGAGAAAGCGGGCACACCACGTGGGAGTGCCCGCTTCGATGTGGTTCTCGACGTTCGGCAGGATCAGGCAGCTGTAGTGCTCCTCCAGGGACACGGTCTCCCGCTCGCGCAGCGCCTCCACCCTCACGATGCGGTGTTTCTCGACGAGGCGGGTGTGGCTCGACAGAATCGTCTCGATGAGCCCGTCCCGGCTCTCGAAGTGGTACTGCACCGCTGAGTTGTTGCGCTGGCCGGCCGCCTCGCTGATCTGCCGGACCGAGACGTTCGCGAATCCGCGCTCGGCGTAGAGCCGTTCGGCGGTGCGCATCAGCTTGTCCCGCGCGAGCGCGGAGCGCGGAGAGGGCGGGGCAACCGGGCCCGGAGGAGTCATGCCGTCAGGCTAACGGCACCGGTCAGGCATGCCCCGGCCGTACGCACGGCGCCCTCGCTCAGCGCGCTGTCGGCCGTCACCAGGTGACCCACAGATCCTCGAACCCGCCCGCCGAGACCCCCTCGCGCACCCGGAGGTCGTGCGGGGCGTCCCGCAGCCGCAGCCCGGGCAGGCACCTGACGAAGGTGGCCAGGCACACCTGGAGCTCCACCCGGGCCAGCGTCTGACCGACGCAGAAATGCGGTCCGGCACCGAAGGCGACGTGCTGGGCGCTGTTCTCCCGGCGCGGATCGAACCGGTCGGGGTCGGGGAACTTGCGCTCGTCCCGGTTGGCCGCGTGCAGATTGACGAACAAGGTGCTCCCGGCGCCGACCGGCACCCCGTTGACCTCCGTGTCCTCGGTGATGAACCGGGGGATGCCCACCCCGCCGAGGGCGTCCAGCCGCAGGGCCTCCTCCACCACTCCCGGCACCAGCCCGGGATCGGCGAGCAGGGTTTCGTAGCGCTCCCGTTCCGACAGCAGCATCGCCGTCATCTTGAGGATCATGTTCGAGGTGGTCTCGTGCCCTGCGAGCAGGAGACCGACCGCCGTGGCGATGAGTTCGTCGTGGCTGAGCCGGCCGTCCTCGCTGTCGGAGATCTGGGTCAGCTCACTGAGCAGGTCATCACCCGGCCGCGCCCGCTTGCGCGCCACGAGGTCCGACGCGTAGGCGCGGAACTCCGCCTGCGCCTCGTCCACTTCGGCCTGGGTATAACGCGTCAACGTCAGCAGCGTTTCCGACCAGCGCGCGAACTTGTCCTGGTCCTCGCTCGGCGCGCCCAGCAGGGCGCAGATGACCCGCACGGGAAGGGGGAGTGCCACCGCCGCGCGGAGATCCGCGGGTGACCCCTTGGCCACCATGGCGTCCACCAACTCATCCGCCATCTCCTGGATACGCGGGCGCCACCCTTCCATCTTCTTCACCGTGAACGCGCGGCTGAGCAGCCGCCGCCACCTCCGGTGCCCCGGACCCTCCTTGATGTCCGCGTCACCCTGGGAGGGCCGGCTGAACATCCCGCCGTCCTCGGTGGTCGACATGCGGGCGGCGCCCTTGCGGTCCAGATTGCGGCTGAATCGCGGGTCGGTCAGCAGCCCACGGACCTCCTCGTACCCGGTCAGCAGGCCGACCACGTCCCCACTGGGCATCCGTACGTGTGCCACGGGGCACGTGGCCCGCGTCTCGGCCCACTCCCGCGGGGGCTCCAGCACATTCGGCTGCTCAAAAGGGTAGTCGGGGATGGCTTCCGTCATGGGGGGACTCCTCCGGTGTCGGGGACCTGTGATCACCGTAAGGCGGTCGTCTTATTAAGACAATCGCCTTAGGCGGGATGGCCGACATTCGACCCGGGGCGGTTGGGGTTGGACCGAGCACACCCGGGGAAGAGGGGTAGAGGGTGGTCGGGCCGCACGCTCAGACGTGGCGGCCGGCGCGGTGAGTTCACCGACCCGGACGGGGTCAACAACTTCCGCCTTTGTCTAAGGAAATTTGCAGACGTTGTCTGCGGGGGCCTTTCGGCGCGCTGTCGGGTCGACGGCGAAGCTAGCATCGACATCGAGCCAGCCGGTGTAGCCGCCGACGACCTCGATACATGGATGTGAAATCGATGGAGGAGTCTTGGTCGACGCCCCGCACCCCACTGTGTCAATGCCCACCCAGCGGAGCTGCCCCTTCGATCCTCCGGACGGCTACACCCCCCTGCGCGAGCAGGAGCGGATAACGCGCATGAGTTACCCCGATGGGTCGCCCGGGTGGCTCATCACGCGTCACGCCGAAGCGAAGGAACTCCTCACCCATAAAAGCTTCAGCGCGCGCCAGGAAGGGATAATCTCTCCCGTCCCGACGGAACTGCAGTACGACGGCCGCCCGGCCGACCCCGGCGCCTTCGCGAAGACGGACGACCCGATCCACAGCCAGTATCGCAAGCTGGTCACCGGCTTTTTCACGGTCCGTCGTACGCGTCAGCTCGCCCCCATGATCGAGCGAATCGTGCACGAACAACTCGACGATCTGGAAAAGGCCGGGCCGGGTGCCGATCTGGTCGAGGTATTCACCGAATCCGTTCCCTCCCGGGTGATGTGCGAGATGATCGGCGTCCCCGAATCGGAGCGGAAGACCCTCCAGCGGCACGTGGAGACACTCGGACGCCTCTCCTGCACCGTCCCCGAGGCGCTCGCCGCCGTGTCCGGGATGAGTGGATTCCTCTCCCGCTTCGTGCCGACCAGGATGGACGATCCCCGGGACGACCTCCTCGGTGACCTGATCCGCGGCGGGCAGCTCAACGAGCAGGAGCTCATGGGCATGGCCGCCACGCTGATCACCGGGGCTTTCGACACCACGGGCAACATGCTGGCCATGGGCGTCTTCACCCTGCTCGAGCACCCCGATCAGCTGGCCAAGCTCCGTGAGGACCCGGAGCTCATGGCGGGTGCCGTCGAGGAGCTCCTCCGCTTCCTCACCATCTCCCACCTCGGGGCCAGCCGGTGGGCGCTCGAAGATGTCGAGTTCGCCGGCCAGGCCATCAAGAAGGGCGAAGTGGTCACCGTCGCCCTCCCCGCCGTCAACCGGGACCCCGAGCGCTACAACAACCCTGACCAGCTCGACATCGGCCGTACGGACCACGGGCACCTGGCGCTCGGCCACGGTGTGCACCAGTGTCTCGGTCAGCACCTCGCCCGCACGATCCTGCGCGTCGGCTACGAGGCCCTGTTCGACAGGTTCCCCACGCTGCGGCTGACGGTGCCGGCCGATGAGATCCCCATGCGTGATGACTTCGTGCACTACGGCCCCAGGTCGCTTCCCGTCACCTGGGACGACTGAACGAGCCCGGATTCCTGAGCCGGCCACTTTGCGAGTGGCCGGCTCATCATCCCGAACAACAAGGTAGGACTGAGACCCGATGAGGATCACCGCCGACCGTGAGGTGTGCTGTGCGGCGGGCCAGTGCGCGCTGATCGCGCCTGACCTGTTCGACCAGAGCGACGAGGACGGCACCGTCGTTCTGCTCGAAGCACAGCCCGGCACCGGACGGCTGGACACCCTGCGCGAGGTCGTATCCCGTTGCCCAACCGGTGCGATCCGCATCGAAGAAGACCCTGGCGCGTGAAAACGGCGGGTCGAACCGGAGCGCGAACAGCGGCGGAGAACGCACGGTGGCACGCGACACACGGCCGGTGAAACATTGGTGAAATCAAATCCCGCGAACATGCCCGGGAGCGTTAACCGAGCTTGCGCGGGTTTCTAGGGTTTCCCTTACGGGTGCGGGGCTAGTGTGGCCGGTGTCCGTCTGGCAAGGCGTGTTTTGAAAAATCTCAGGGCCGTTGCGCTCTCCAGCGAACGACGCGTTAAGTGTGGAGTTTCCGATGCCTGCTGCATCCAACCAGAACAAAGCCGTTGAAGCGCTGCGCAAGTCGTTCAAGGAAATCGAGCGGCTCAAGCGTCAGAACCGCCAGCTGATCAGTTCGGCAACCGAGCCCCTTGCCATCATCGGTATGGCCTGCCGATTTCCGGGTGGAGTGAATTCCCCCGAGGCACTGTGGCGTCTGGTCGCCGATGGAGCGGATGCGATCTCGCCCTTCCCGACAAACCGCGGCTGGGACGTGGAAGGGATCTACGATCCGGACCCGGAGCGTCCGGGCACCAGTTACGTACGCGAAGGCGGCTTCCTCCACGACGCGGACCAATTCGACTCCGCGTTTTTCGGCATCTCACCCCGCGAGGCCCTCGCCATGGACCCCCAGCAGCGGCTGCTGCTGGAGACCTCCTGGGAGGTGTTCGAACGGGCGGGCATCGACCCCGCGTCACTGCGTGGCAGCCAGACGGGCGTCTTCACCGGTGCCATGCATACCACTTACGCATCCGAGGCCGCGCAGATACCGGACGAGATCGAGCCGTACCTCCACAACGGCGCCACCACCAGCATCGCCTCGGGCCGTGTCTCCTACACCTTCGGCTTCGAAGGTCCCGCGCTGACCGTGGACACCGCCTGCTCATCGGCGCTGGTCGCCCTGCACCTGGCGGCGCAGGCGCTGCGTCAGGGCGAGTGCTCCATGGCGCTGGTCGGCGGTGCGACGGTCATGGTGAGCCCCAAGGGCTTCGTCACCTTCAGCCGGCAGCGCGGACTGGCCGCCGACGGCCGGTGCAAGGCGTTCGCCGACGGAGCCGACGGCACCACATGGTCCGAGGGCATCGGTGTGCTGCTGGTGGAGCGGCTGTCCGACGCGCGGCGCAACGGGCACCAGATACTCGCGGTGGTACGCGGCTCCGCCGTGAACCAGGACGGCGCGAGCAACGGGCTGACGGCCCCCAACGGCCCGTCACAGCGCCGCGTGATCCGACAGGCCCTGGAAAACTGCGAGCTGACACCCAGCCAGATCGACGTGGTCGAGGCGCACGGTACGGGTACGACGCTGGGCGACCCGATCGAGGCGCAGGCGCTGCTGGCGACGTATGGACAGGACCGGCCCGAGGGCCGGCCGTTGTGGCTGGGCTCGCTGAAGTCGAACCTCGGTCATACGCAGGCCGCCGCCGGTGTGGCCGGCGTCATCAAGATGGTGATGGCGATGCGGCACGGCGTCCTGCCGAAGACGCTGCATGTCGACGCTCCGTCGAGCCATGTGGACTGGTCCGAGGGCCAGGTCGAGCTGTTGACCGAGGCGAGGCCGTGGCCGGAGACCGGGGAGCCGCGCAGGGTAGGTGTGTCCTCGTTCGGCGTGAGCGGGACCAACGCGCATGTGATCCTGGAGCAGGCCCCGGAGGTCGAGACCGAGGCGGAGGCTGCCGAGGAGCCTGCTGACGGTGGCGTCGCGGGTCCGGTGGCGTGGGTGGTGTCGGGCAAGACCGACACCGCGTTGCGGGTTCAGGCCGGGCGGCTGCGGGAGTTCGTGGCCGAGCGCCCGGAGCTGGGCCCCGCCGATGTGGCGCTCTCGCTGGCGACGACCAGGTTTGCCTTCGAGCAGCGCGCGGTGGTGACCGGGACCAGCCGTGAGGAGCTCCTCGAGCGCCTGGAGGCGGTGGCCGAGGGCGCGAAGCTCCCCGGTGTGGTCTGGGGAAAGGACGCCGAAACACCTGGTCGTTCGGTGTTTGTGTTCCCGGGTCAGGGTGCGCAGTGGGCGGGTATGGCGGTGGGGCTGCTGGAGTCCTCGCCGGTGTTCGCGGTGGCGATCGGTGAGTGTGAGGCGGCGCTGTCGGCTCATGTGGACTGGTCGCTGACGGATGTGCTGCGCGGTGCCGGGGGCGCTCCTGGTTTCGACCGGGTGGATGTGGTTCAGCCGGTGCTGTTCGCGGTGATGGTGTCGCTGGCGAAGTTGTGGCGTTCGGTGGGTGTGGAGCCGGATGCGGTGATGGGTCATAGCCAGGGTGAGATTGCTGCGGCGTGTGTGGCGGGTGCGCTGTCGCTGGAGGATGCCGCGAAGGTGGTGGCGTTGCGGTCGCAGGCGATCGCTGTGGGTCTGGCCGGTCGTGGTGGCATGGTGTCGGTCGGGCTGCCGGTCGACCAGGTCAAGGAGCGTCTCGCCCGGTGGGGTGGCGCGATCTCGGTTGCGGCGGTGAATGGCCCGGGGTCGGTTGTGGTGTCCGGTGATCCGGGCGCGCTGGATGAGATGGTCGCGGAGTTTGAGGGTGAGGAGGTGCGGGTCCGCCGGGTTCCGGTGGACTATGCCTCGCACTCGGCGCATGTGGAGGGGATCCGCGAGGAGCTGCTGAAGGTCCTGGCGGATATCGCGCCGCGTTCCTCGCAGGTGCCGTTCTACTCGACGGTCTCCGGTGAGCTGGTGGACACCGCTGGGCTGGACGCGGAGTACTGGTACCGGAATCTGCGGCAGACGGTCGAGTTGGAGTCCACGACTCGCACGCTGCTCGATGAGGGCCACACCGTGTTCATCGAGGTGAGCCCGCATCCGGTGCTGACCCTGCCGGTGCAGCAGACGGTGGAGGCCGCTGAGGCGCGGGCGGTGGTCCTGGGGACTCTGCGGCGTGATGAGGGTGGTCCGGAGCGGTTCCTGACCTCCGCCGCCGAACTGCATGTCAGCGGAGCGAGGGTTGACTGGCGGAAGGTGTTCGAAGGACACGGCGCCCGCCGCGTGGAACTGCCGACCTACGCCTTCCAGCACGAGCGCTTCTGGCTCGACGCTCCCGCGGGCGTGGGCGATGTGGGTTCGGTGGGGTTGGGCTCGCTGGGGCATCCGTTGCTGGGTGCGGTGGTGTCGTTGGCGAGTGGCGGCGGGGTGCTGCTGAGCGGGCGGCTGTCGTTGGCCACGCACGGGTGGCTGGCGGATCACGCCGTACACGGGGTGATGTTGCTGCCGGGAACGGCCTTCGTCGAGTTGGTGGTAAGGGCCGGCGACCAGGTCGGGGCCGGTCGCGTCGAGGAACTGGTCCTGGAAGCACCGCTGATCGTGCCCGAGAAGGGTGGCGTACACCTTCAGGTCGAGGTGGGGGAGGCGGATGCTTCCGGCTTCCGTGAGGTGAGTGTGTTCTCGCGGGAGGAAGCGGAGGGCGAGGGCGCCGCATGGGTGCGGCATGCCCATGGTGTGGTCGGGTCGGCCGCGCCCGCCTCCGGCACACAGTTCGACTTCGGTGTGTGGCCTCCGGCGGGGGCCGAGCCGGTCGATGTGTCGGGTGAGTATGTGCGGGCCGCGGAGTACGGGTTGGAGTACGGGCCGGTCTTCCAGGGGCTGAAGCGTGCGTGGCGGCGTGACGGGGAGGTGTTCGCGGAGGTCGAGCTCCCGGACGGGGAGCGGGACCGGGCGGGTCAGTTCGGTTTGCACCCGGCGCTGTTCGACGCGGCGTTGCACGCGATGGGTGTGAGCGAGAGCCTGACGGGTGGTTCGGGCAGTCGGCTGCCGTTCTCGTGGCGCGGGTTCGCCCTGGAGGCGGTGGGTGCGACATCGCTGCGGGTACGGCTGGCGTCGGCGGGTGCCGGGTCGGATGCGGTGTCGGTGCTGGTGGGCGATGAGTCCGGGCGTGTGGTGGCGTCGGTCGAGTCGCTGGTGTTGCGTCCGGTTGATGCGGATCAGCTGAAAGCGGCGGGTGGGGCGGCGCGGGAGGCGCTGTTCCGGGTCGAGTGGGTGGACGCGCCCGGGGCCGTCGTGGCGGGGGGTGAGGCCACGCCGCGGACAGAGGTGATGCGGGTGGTCTCCCATGGTGTGGATGTGGTGAGTGAGGCGTACGGGCGTGTGCTTGAGGTCTTGGAGCGGGTGCAGGGGTGGTTGGTGGATGAGGACCGTGCGGGTGAGCGGTTGGTGGTGGTGACCCGGGGCGCTGTCGACGTGGGTGACGGCGTTGGTGTGAGGGATTTGGCGGGGGCGGCGGTATGGGGTCTGGTGCGGTCCGCGCAGTCGGAGAACCCTGGGCGTCTGGTGTTGGTGGACACCGATGACTTGGACGGCGTTGATGGTGTTCTTCCCGGGCTGCTGGTTCGGGGCGAGGAGCAGTTGGTGGTGCGGTCGGGTGCGGTGCGGGTGCCGCGGCTGGGC